>JAUXVD010000008.1:0-346071 GCA_030684575.1 Nitrospirota bacterium
TATAATTGGCAACTGGGACGGAAGATGCTGTATCCCTACGAGGAGCGGCATCCCAAGTGGCAGTTTGCCTTTGTGTTCAACATCAACCGGTGCTTGGCCTGTCAGACCTGTTCGATGGCAGACAAGTCCACCTGGCTCTTCTCGAAGGGGCAGGAATACATGTGGTGGAACAACGTGGAAACCAAGCCGTACGGCGGGTACCCCCAGTTCTACGATGTGAAGATCACCCAGCTCATCGAGCAGGTGAATCCGGGCGGCCAGGTGTGGAACGTCCGGGTCGGACGGAAGCACCATGCGCCGTACGGCGTGTTCGAAGGGATGACCATTTTCGACGCGGGCGCCAAAGTGGGCCAGGCGGCGATCGGGTACATTCCGACGGACCAAGAATGGCGGTTCGTGAACATCTATGAAGACACGGCGACCTCGATGCGCGCCCTCGTGGAAGGCATCGACAAAACCGGGTTCTCACGGGACGAACCGTGGAAGATGACGGGCAGCAGTCTGCCGGAGCATGAAACGTTCTTTTTCTATCTCCAGCGGATTTGCAACCACTGCACGTATCCGGGCTGCTTGGCCGCCTGCCCGCGGAAGGCGATCTACAAGCGACCCGAAGACGGGATCGTGTTGATCGACCAGAACCGGTGCCGTGGGTACAAGAAGTGCGTGGAGCAGTGCCCCTTTAAGAAGCCGATGTATCGGGGCACCACACGCGTGTCTGAAAAGTGCATCGCGTGTTATCCGCGCATCGAAGGGAAAGACCCGTTGACGGGCGGCGAGCCGATGGAAACGCGGTGTATGGCCGCCTGCGTCGGCAAGATCCGGATGCAGAGCCTGATGCGCATCGGCGACGACGGCCTGTGGGCGGAAGACCGCTGGCACCCGCTCTACTACGCGATTCGCGTGGAGCAGGTGGCGCTGCCGCTGTACCCACAGTGGGGCACCGAGCCCAACGGGTTCTACATCCCGCCGCGGCACAGCCCTCGTGGCTATGCGCGTCAGATGTTTGGCCCGGGCGTCGACAACGCCATCGAGAAGTATCTCGTGCCCAGCCGTGAGCTGTTGGCGGTCCTCCAGTTGTGGAGAGCCAGCCAGCAGATCATCTTCCGGTACGATGTCATTCCGGGTCCGAAAGTGTTTGAAACCCAGATCCACGGGAAGCGGTTCGAGATGTACAACGATACCGTGTTGGGCTTCAACAAGTCGGGCAAGGAAGTGGCGCGTATTCAGGTCGAAGAGCCGATCTACATTCGGCCGGCCGAGCGCGTCACCTGGTTGTAAGATCAATCGGTGCAGCGTGGGAGGGGGGAGTTCCCCCTCCCACGAGAGAGAAGAGACTGTCGGCGGCACCATGAACATGGATGTGAAACGTAAAATAACGGCGAGCCTCTCCGTGGTGATTCCGCTGTTGTGTATCCTGGCGATTCAGGCGAGCTGCCTAAGCTGGTGGCAGGCGATGCAAGATGATCGTGAAACATACACGCAGGTTAAAGAAGAACTGCTCCGGCTCGAGCGTCTCGTGCCGGCCGTGGATAACGGGTTTCGAGGCTATGTCCTGATGAAGGAATCGATGTTTTTAGATCCCATGGTTGCGGCTGAAGGGAAAATACCGAGGCTGTTGGATCGCCTGGACAGTATGACGGACCCCTGGCCAGATCTTCAGAGTCGTATCCGGGTGCTATCCGGACGGGTGAATGAGCTACTGCAGGTCAAGCGCCGGCTCACGAAGGAGTTTGCTCAGGGGAATGAAGCGGAGGTGCTCTCCTACATCAGGGGAAAGGAAGGGGTGGTATTAGCCAATACCATCGCCCTCGCGTTCGAAGATCTGGCCAACAGGGTGGATCAGCGTGAACGTGCACAGATGCGGGATCGGGCCCAAGCGAAAACGTGGACCCATGTGATGTTCGTCCTCACGACGCTCGGGACGCTCGGCTTAGGGATGGGCATGGGCCGGATCGTGAGGATCTCAAACCAGGCGACCTTCGTCTCCGGCGTCAGTGTCTACGAGAAATAAGCCTGCCTCGATCATCCTGCCGTATCGCCAGAGGGTAGTTAGCGGGCATTGCTCGTTCACGGCTTTCGTGGTCTGTCCTTCAGGAGGGATGAGGCCAGGCCGGCAGCTTCCTTGACGAGGATGCCCATCTTCGAATGTGAAGGCTCAAGGTCCACTGGCCAGCCATAATGGCGCAGGCGCTCGCTGGCGGTCGGCCCGATGGATGCCACCATCATTTTTTTGCAGGCCTCTTTGAACTGCGCTGTGGTGCCTTCCTGTTCGAGTAACTGCATGACATGATCGATCTGCGCGGCGTTGGTGATCAACATCACCTGAACGGTGCCTGCGATGATCTCGCCAAGTACCTGCTTCAACGGGCCTGTGTCTTCTGGCAGCGCCCAACGGTAGATAGGCACGGGAAAGACTTCTGCGCCGCGTTGTCTCAGGGCTTCCAAGAGTTCAGGATTGGGTATGCCATATTCTTGCACGGCGACACGAAGGCCTTTGACTGGACGGTACTCGTCGAGCGTGGAGACCACCTCGATCCATGTATTCGGTTCCGGCACGGTGAGAGCCGGCGTAAGGCCCAGGGTCTTGAGGGCCGCGACCGACTTGGGGCCACGAGCGACGAGGGCCGTGTGCGTGAGCCCCGCGATGATTGAGGCCATGGGATGGCACGAACGGAGAATGTCGAAGAGGGTTGTGGTGCCGATGCCCGTCATCAGGATGAGGATATCGACCGATCCATCGATCAATATTGCGCCGAACCGCAATGCCGCGAGGTTGTCCTGGATGGGAATTTCGTGGAGGGCAGGAGCCACGCGTGCATGCCCGCCATGATGCTCGATCAGCCGGGTCATCTCCCTGGCCATACGGCTTTCGAATGCTGCGACCGTCAGGCCAGAGAATCCCTGTCCGCTCATGGCGATCTCTATTGGACCGGTGGCGTGATGGCGCAGCGGAAACCCGTCGATTCGTTCCGAATCGTCAGATCGCTGTCCACGCGCGTGAAGATGCGGACCGTGGGAGTCTCATTTTGCCATCCGGCGCCCCGAATGACTTTCTTGATGCCGCTCTCAGGGCCTTGGGGATTCTTCGCCGGGCTCTTCTCGTAGTAACGAGCGTCGTACCAGTCGTTGACCCATTCCCAGACGTTGCCGGCCATATCGTAGGCGCCGAAGGGGCTCTTGCCCAATTCATAACTTCCCACGGGCATCAGCGTCTTTTCGCCGATCCACTTTTGATTGAAATTGAGATGTTTCACGGTGGGCTCGACATTCCCCCAGGGGAATCGTCGATCGGTCGTGCCCTTTGCCGCTTTTTCCCATTCGGCTTCGGTGGGGAGGCGTTTGCCGGCCCAGGCGCAATAGGCTTCCGCATCGAACCAATCCACATTGATCACGGGCCGGTCGGTCAGTGACTCAGCGATCGTGTTGCCTTGCCAGAGGTTGCGCGTCGGGTTCTTGGGATTTTGTGGAACACGATGGCCTGTGGCTTTGACGAATTCCAGATATCGACCGTTCGTCACTTCGAATTTGTCGATAAAAAAGATGTCCACAAACACGTCATGCCGTGGGTACTCGTCGCGTCCGCCATCCCGGTCTCCATGTGGGACTCCCATCGGAAAAGAGCCGGCCGGGACCACGACCATCGGTGCGCCGTCTTTACCCGTTGGCGGTGTGAGCAGCGCCTGAGGCGATTGGTCGGCTGCGAAGACCGGAGAGAGGGTGAGCAGCGTACCGAGTACAGTCGAAACAAGCCGTAGTGGGATAGACATCGTGGGGGACTCCTTATTCAAGATCTGAAGGAGCATCGTATCATAGCCGGGCGAGGAAGCGCAGCCGTCAGCTGTTCGAATTGTGTTCTCGTTCGTTGGGTTTTTCGTTGACGGAGGAGGAAGGGCTCCCTACTATACGGACAGGATTGAGGATGATTATGAGTGCTCCACTCCATCGAGGTTTGCGACATGTGGCGCTGCGCGTCACGAATCTCGTTCGTTCGCGCATGTTCTATGAACAGCTGCTGGGCATGAAGGTCGTATGGGAGCCGGATTCTGACAATGTGTATTTCAGCTCCGGTTCCGATAATTTTGCGCTGCACCAGATCCCGCCGTCGGAGCTAGCGGTCTATCAACCGGTGAAGGGGCAATTGTTGGATCACGTCGGCGTCATTCTTGAGAGCCCTGAGGCAGTCGATAGGATGTATCGAGACGTCGAGCCTCGTCTTACGAAACTAGGCGGGCAGGTCGAGAAGCTGCCGAAGCAACATCGCGACGGGAGTTATTCCTTTTACTTTTCCGACCCCGATGGGAACGTCATTCAAGCTCTGTTCGAGCCCACCATCAGCAAGCTTACATGGGAAGTGACGAGTGATCGGTGATGCGTGATCGGTTGAAAGACAGGCATCGGTCCGTTCCGCACCCATCACCCATCATTCTTCACACATCACGATCATGAAGATCTGGGACAGTCTGCCGAAACATCAGTATCTGAGTCTCGCGCCCTGGGCCTGGGTTCAACTCGAAAGCGCCGAGGCTCCGGGGCCCTTTCCCTTTGTTGCAGGGGTCGCGCCGGAAGTCGTCGCCAGTCTCCAAGAGGCCCATAGCCTCATGGCCAGCGCGATTGATACGGCGATCAGCGATGTATTTTCCAAGCGGGCTCCGGTCGACGACCCTGATCGCCAGCGACGATTGGAAGATGCCTATGCGGAGGCGATCCGCGCACGTCCCTATCTGCAGCAGCACATTCGCTGTGGACGGAAGCCGGATGGGACGTTTCAATGGGAGTTTCCGACCGACCCCTCCAAGTCCACCACGGTCACCAACGGTGGGCTCAGAATCTTCCACTCTGTGAAACGGCAAGCCATTCCGATCGGGTTCGACCAACGGCAGTTGGGGCCGGTGGTCGGCAAAGTTCTCGGGTTGTTGGACGGTACGCACCAGGCCGACGAAATACGAACGGTGGTGGCAACTTCGGGGCGAGACGGTGAACGCCTGCTCACACGATTGATCGAATCCCTTCACCAGCATGAATGTTTAGTCAGCTCGAACACCGCCTCTGTCAGATCCCGTTGGTTCGAGACGGTCCAGGATCAAGACATGGTCCATCTCGGTCATGCCGCGTTGCTGTACCGGCAACGGGAGCAGGCGCTGCTGTTCGATCCCTGGCTGCTTCCCTGGTTTGCGGAATCTTCTATCCCGTCGCTGTGGGGATCGCTCTTGCCCAAGCCGGCTGCGGTGTTCTTAACGCATGATCACGACGATCATGTGGATCCTCGTACGCTGTTGCACCTGCCTAAAGACACGCCCATCGTCGTACCGAGCCGAAGGAATCGGCGGATGTTCTCCTACGATTACCTGTCGCTCTTGCGAGAACTGGGATTCGGTCGCGTGATCGAACTGGCCCATGGAGAACGTTGGGACTTCGAAGGAGGGGCCGTCTACTCCGTACCGTTCTATGGCGAAGATCCCTGCGATCTTGAGATGCCGCGCAATTGTTATCTCATCGCCGATCGGGGCTATAACGTGCTCGTGCATGCGGACAGCGGGCCGACGAATAGCGGCAAGTCCGCCCTCAAGGATGGCGTGATCCAGTCACTCGTGCAGCAGCATGGCCCGATCCCATTGGTATTTGCGTCACAACAGCAGCTACTCGAAATCCGTGGCCATGCGGCTCATGCTGCCTTGTCGCATCCTGGGAAATGGCTCGATGTGGGAGAGAACGGCTATCTCACGAACGAATATCTTGCCGAGGTGTGCGCGGCGGCGCAGGCCAAACTCTTCGTGTCCTATGCCACCGGCGGCGCAGATTGGTACCCGGACCATCTCTCGTTCATGTTCAGCCAACGGAATCCCGCCCGTACCGCCCTGTTGACGGCCCATTGGGAACGGCCCGAAATGCTCAAAGATCTTCTTTCCACGTACGGATGCGGGTATCATCACGGCCATGCCTTGGATCTGTTCCGCCGCACGACCGAGGGGCAGGTGGAACCGATGAAGACCGGGGAGTCCTTGACGCCTCTGTCGCTCTACCGTCTCGACCATGGCGATCCGCCGTTTATGAATGCCAGCCGCACCACACCATCTCGATAACTCAAGAAGGACTCACTATGGCCACGCGCAAGACTCAGAAGGCTCCGATCCTCGTGACCGGTGCCGCCGGATTCATCGGCTTTCATACCGCCACCAGATTGCTGGAGCGAGGCGAGCAAGTGATCGGGCTCGACAACCTGAACGACTACTACGACGTGCGATTGAAAAAGGCGCGGCTCGCGAAGCTCAAGGCCTTCAAGTCGTTCTCGTTCACGAAGCTCGATCTGGCCAATCGGGCCGGCATGAAGAAGCTGTTTGCGAAGCAACCGATCCGGCGTGTGGTCCATCTGGCGGCGCAAGCCGGGGTGCGCTATTCATTGGTCAACCCGCATGCCTACACCGATAGTAATATCGAAGGGTTTTTGAACATTCTGGAAGGCTGCCGGCATACGAAGGTCGAGCATCTGGTTTATGCCTCGTCGAGTTCCGTCTATGGCGGCAATACCCAGATGCCGTTTTCGATTCACGATAACGTCGACCATCCGGTGTCCCTCTACGCGGCCAGCAAGAAGGCCAACGAACTGATGGCCCATTGTTACGCACATCTCTACCGGATGCCCTGTACGGGTCTGCGGTTTTTTACCGTCTATGGGCCCTGGGGAAGGCCTGACATGGCTCTCTTCATCTTTACGAAGGCGATTCTGGAGGGGAAGCCGATCGAGGTCTATAACCATGGAAAGATGCGCCGGGACTTTACCTATGTCGATGACATCGTCGAAGGCGTGATCAGAACCCTGGATCATACGGCGACGCCCAATCCTGCCTGGTCCGGAGACAAGCCCGATCCCGGAACCAGCTCAGCGCCGGCCCGGATCTACAATATCGGGAATCATCAGCCGGTTGAGCTGTTACAGTTTATCGAGGTGTTGGAGCAGGCGTTAGGCAAGAAGGCGGTGAAGAAACTTTTGCCGATTCAGCCGGGCGATGTGCCGGCAACCTATGCGGATGTCGAAGACCTGACGCGAGATGTTGGATTTGCTCCAGCGACGTCGATCGAGGACGGCATCGGGCGGTTCGTGAAGTGGTATCGGGAGTTCTACAAAAAGTAAGGGGCGCCAGCCCTTCAGATCAGCCGGCGCCCCTTAGGTCTCTCGCTCTCAGCTGACTGTTAGGGGCAGCCGATCGGCACAAATCCCTGCCCGAACATTTTCGATAACGTGACGTATCGCGCGTTGTCGTAGAAGGAATAACTCGCGCCCCGTTGATTCCTGCCTGAAAGATCTCCGCCATACGAGGGATCCGCCCCGTAGAAGAATCCGCCACGGGTTTTCTCCGCAAGATGGAGCCATTCCCCGTACTTTGCACAGACCTCAGCCTGAACTGCCCCCGTTGACGCGACGCTGGCATGCCAATCTTTGGCCCAATCGGGGACGGTCTGCCCTCCACCGTTCGTACCAGCCTGATTGTGGTCAGAGTACGGAGGGATATCGTAGTGAGGTGCCATTGCCACGGTCGGGCGATAGGTCGGCATGTCATCAAGGGAGGGTACGACGGAGAGAGGTTTGAGGGTCATCATGGTGCAGCCAGGAAGGTCCTTATTCGTGTAGAGGGTGCTCCCGTCTGCTTGAGTACATTGGCGCATCTGTAAGGGATCGGAGGCGATGGTGGCATCGGAGAATGCCGGCGTGGAAGTCAGGGTGAGGACCGCAGATGCGATCACGAACGCCTGGGCTAGTTGCATAGGGCACCTCCCCTGAGACGGTGGAACAGACAGGAATTGCATCTTCATTCACCTTTGTAAAATGATACTCACCGATGGTGACGGTACGTTAGTCCACCGGAGACAAAACCGTCTATTCATCTTTCGAGGGGGGTTCTGCTATCGACCTGACTGTTGGCGGAGCGGTGTTGGTGGCCGATTTGCCGAGATGAGACGGAGGACTGCTTCCGGGGTGACGCCCGCGAGGTTCGGCAGGATATAATCGGCTTCTCCCAATTTTTCAGCAGGATACGTCGTGGCGAGGGCGAGGACTGCCATTCCGGCTCCGTGAGCCGATTGAATGCCGGCCAGCGAGTCTTCGACGACCAGGCATTCCCCGGCTGTGATGAGGGGTGGGCGGGGTTCCTGGGCATTCACTAATTTGAGCGTGTGGCGATAGATTGCCGGGTCCGGTTTGCCGATCGCGCAGTCGTCTGCCGACACCACGACCGGGAAGTCGCGCGCAATGGCCGTGTCGCGCAGGGCATGGTCGATTTGCTGTCGTCTGCCTCCGGTGGCAATGGCTAATCGATACTGTGCTGTGGCTCGTTTCACAAACTCAACGACGCCGGGGAAGAGGGCTGGTTTGTGGCGGGAGGTGTATTCACGGAAGAGCGTCGCTTTGCGCTCCATGATGGCCGACAAGACATTCCGGTCACAGGTATGGTCGCGTACAGCGAGGAGCGCAGTGGCACAGGTCCGTTCATCCATACCCAGATAGGTGCCGTAGTATTCTTCTTTCGTGAGCGAGAGACCGGCCTCGGCCAATGCTTGCTGGAAACAATGCAGGTGCGGTGCCTCGTCGTCGGCGATGACGCCATTGAAGTCGAAAATGATTGCACGGATCATGTTGGGGCCTCGGCTCGTCGTTCAGTGCAGCCACTGTAGCGAAACCCATTTCATTGAACAAGCAGCTTTGCCTTGTTCCCGCATCGTGGCTAGGGTATTCTCCGGTCTGAGTTCGTGAAACGTGAGGCGTAAAACATGACGTGTTCGAAGAACCTCTCTTACCTAACATCCGCAGTCCTTACAGGTGATCAACTCCCTGTATGACCGACTACGGCGTGCTCGCAAATCTGCTCGTGATCTTTTCGGTGTCGATTGCCGTCGTCTTCGTCTTCCATCAGTTCAGGCTTCCCTCGATCGCGGGATTTTTGGTCGCAGGCGCCCTCATTGGCCCCCACGGGTTGAACCTGATCTCGGATATCGGCACGGTCCAGGTGCTGGCGGAGATCGGGGTCGTGCTGCTCCTCTTCACGATCGGCATCGAATTCTCGCTGGCGCAATTGGCCTCGTTGCGCCGCCTCATGTTTCTGGCCGCACCAATTCAGGTCGGCGGCGTGCTGGTGATTGCGTGGCTCGGGGCGATGCTTGTCGGACTGTCCTGGAGGCAGGGACTGTTCTGGGGATTTCTCTTCTCCCTGAGCAGCACGGCGATTGTGCTCAAGACCCTGGCCGAACGGGGAGACAGCGACTCGATCCATGGCCGGGCCACGATCGGGATTCTCGTTTTTCAGGACTTGGCCGTCGTTCCCATGATGCTCCTGACGCCGATTCTTGCCAGCCAATCGGACATAGGCGGGTTGGCGATTCTGCTCACCCTGGGGAAGTCGGTACTAGTCGTCATGCTCGTCATCGCCGCCGCCTGGTACCTGGTCCCTAAACTCTTAGAGCATATCGTCCGCAGCCGCAGTCGCGAGCTGTTCCTGTTGACGATCATCGTCCTCTGTCTCGGCATCGCCTGGCTCACCTCCCTCGGCGGGCTCTCGTTGGCGCTGGGCGCGTTCATTGCCGGAATGGTCATTTCCGAGTCGAAGTACAGCCATCAGGCCATGGCCGAAGTGCTGCCGTTCCGAGACAGTTTCAATAGCCTCTTTTTTGTGTCGATCGGCATCCTCATGGACTGGCGCGTGTTGTTCACGCACCCGTTGCCGGTGGCTGGGCTCCTGGTGACGATACTGTTGGTGAAGTTTGTCGCCGGGGCCGGAGCGGTGTTGTTGGCGGATGTCCCTCCACGTTCGGCGGTATTGGTTGGCGTCGCCCTGGCCCAGGTCGGAGAGTTTAGTTTCTTGTTGGCCCAGCAGGGGCAGGAGACCGGCTTTCTGCGTGGGGATCCCTATCAGATTTTTCTGGCGGTCTCGGTGCTCTCCATGATCGTGACGCCGTTTCTCATGCAGTGGTCGCCGCACCTGGCCCGGCGCGTGGAGGCATGGCAACGGCTTCATCATTGGCTGCCCAGTCGCACCACCGCCCACGTCATGCAGACCGAGAGTAAGCAGATCCGGATGAAGGACCACGTCATTATTGTGGGGTATGGGTTGAACGGAAGGAATCTCGCACGTGTCCTGAGCGAAACGGAGATCCCGTACCTGGCTTTGGATCTCAATGGCGATACCGTTACTCGCGAAGCGAAACATGGGGTGCCGGTCTACTACGGCGATGCCACGAACCCGAACGTCTTGCGGCATATGAAGATCGATGATGCCAAGGTGTTGGTGGTTGCCATCTCAGATCCCTTTGTCACCAGACGGACGGTGCAGGTTGCCAAAGGACTCAATCCGAAAGTGCATGTCGTCGTGCGAACTCGGTATCTGCGCGAACTTGAGGAACTGCACCAGCTCGGCGCGGATGATGTGGTACCGGAGGAGTTTGAAACCTCCATCGAAATTTTCGCCCTGGTGCTCCGTACCTATAAATTGCCGCAGGACTTTGTCATGCAGAAGGCCGAACAGGTTCGCCGTGAAGGCTATGCGTTACTTCGGCGCAGCGAGTTGCCCGAACTGGCGCATCATCTTCGTGGCGGGACCTTAACCGATGCGGAAGTCGAAACATGCCGTATCGAGGACGATTCGCCGGCGCGGGGGAAGACGCTAACGGAGATTTCTCTCCGTCCTCGAACGGGCGCGTCGGTCATCGCCTGGACCAGAGCGGGGGTGACGCAATCGAATCCATCGGAGAAGACTCGGCTGATGGCGGGCGATATTGTGGTGCTGCTCGGTTCGCGTGCCCAGATCAGGCAGGCGATGGGGCTCCTGGTGGAGACGGGTTCGAAGTGAGCCGTTACCGTCTTGCCGTCGTCATGAGCTGGTAGGCCTCCTCCAGCGTGGCCACTTCAAGGATCGTCACGTGCCATCTCGTTGCCAGCTGGGAGAGATCCCCGTCTGGTGAGTTGAGTTGCCCACGGGGGATGAGCAGGGTCTTAAACTGTGCGCGGGCTGCCGCTTCGATTTTGCTGGGAAGCGCACCGACCGCTTCGATCCGACCGTCCTGCATGATTTTTCCGGTCAGTGCGACGTCCGACGTGATTTCGTCGCCTCGCCAAGCCGCCACAATGCCCACCGCGACAGCGCTGCTTGCGCTGGCTCCCTCGGTCAACGAGTTGTATGACCGGTTCTTGATCGTGATCACCCATTCTCGTCCGTCCTCTCCCATGGCCTTCGTGGCAGCCGCGACTGCCTGCTTCACGCCTTCTTTCCAATCTTCGCTGACGGCTGAACCGCCACCGAGGTGAATTTCATTGAAGAGGATTGTCGGCCCCTCCCGTCGAGGGTCTTTGTCGAGTTGGAGCACGATGTAGTGGACCGTACCGGTCTGCCCATTGGCGAGCACGCCCAGGGCCGGCACCGTGGCAAAACGATGTTGATCGGCTGACCACAGGGGAACGGTTTGGGTGCAACACATGATGGTGGAGAGCAGGAGTATCAGCCGAAGTCTATGTCGAGTCGTGCCGTGGTCCGCCATGGAAGTGAGTAGGCTTAACTCCTCCAGCGTAGCGTGACTCGTTCTTTGAGCGGATGGTCGAGGGGCTGCCCTGTCTGCACCGATGCCAGATGTGCGGCCTTCAATTTGTAGTACCACTTGGCCGGCGTATCGGCATCGTCGATGAGCATCAAGGAGGGCTTGTAACGTAACCCCACCGCTTGGCGCTCCATCGCTTCTCGGTCCTGCGCCATGAAAATGTTGGCGAAGTAGCGAAAGATACTCTTGGAAAACGGCACCCAGCCGAGGCAGTTCCAGGCTGCAGTAAAATCGACGCGGCATTGCTGGTCCGTGATCGGCGTGACGGTGGCGCGGCTGGACACGAACAGCGATCCGGACTGGACGAACTCAAACCGCTGGTTGGGCAGCACAAAGTCGATGGTCGTCGTGAGCGGTCCGCCGTAAATCATGTTCAGGAGCTTATAGGGTCCGCTGTTCTTTGACGGCGCATGCGGCACCATGCGGAAGCCGTTGGGAATCGGTTCAAAGGCCTTGGCCTTTTCGTGCATGCTCGCCTGGGTGCGCCACCAGGAGCTCTGGTGCACAAAGGGGCCGTGAGCCGGGTCCATCAAGCCGACGATCCCGTCGTCGATGGTGCAATCCAGCAAGGTCGAGATGTGAGTCATCCGATAGGGGGATGAGGGCAGCGGCAGTGGCGGCACGTCCGGGACGATCTGATTCGGTCGTTGTGGGTCGGGAATGAACACCCACACATAGCCGTCCCGTTCACGGCAGGCATAGGTGGTGATGCCGATTTTATCCGGTTGAATGGGGGAGTTGTCGACGAGCGCGGGAATCCCCTGACAGCGGCCTGCCTGATTGAATTGCCAACCATGGTAGGCACATTCGACGCAGTCGCCGTTCATTTTCCCAAACGAGAGCGGCATGCCTCGATGGGGACAAATGTCGCGCATGGCTGCGACCGCACCCTGCGCCGTCTTGCAGACCAGGATGGGCAGACCTAAGAGGACAGTCCCTTTCAGGCTGTCGGGAGCGAGTTCACTGCTCAGGCAGGCGGGATACCAAAAACCGAGCAGTGGCGCGCTCTTGGATGGCTTAATTTCGGTAATGAAGTCGCTATTCATGGAAAAAGGAAGGAGGCACGTGAGAGGACCAGCCTGCTTGTGAATATAACGAGCAGGTCACAGAACGTCAAGCCAGCAGGTGGTGGACCATCTTCTTTACCCATAGCAGGGAGTAGCCGGATCAACGATTCATTTTTTATCTTAGCGGGGTGGCCTGCTTGGGCTCCCATTGCGCGCGTCCAACGAGGGCCTTCCCCTTACATCACATCTGTTCAGGGAGTCGCCAGACTGTCCTTCACTGCGCGCATCGGACGAGCACCGTTTCATCGTGCGCGTTCTGCGAGCAAGAAGGATGGTCTGGCGGCTCCCTGATCTTCCTCCCTTCCTTGACAGCAAAAAGAAGCAGAGACTATAGTTTAATTCGCGTTGAAATGGCCGGTTTCAGACGTTTCAGACAGAAAAGAGGTCGTTATGACAATTGCGCAGATGGACCCGGCGGTGGCCTTGGCAGACTTGCAGGCTTCCAAGCCCGATAGAGTGACGATTGTGTTATTGAGCGGCGACATGGACAAGGCGATGGCGGCGTTCATCATTGCCACGGGGGCGGCTGCCATGGGAATGAAGGTCACCGTCTTTTTCACGTTCTGGGGCCTCAATACCATTCGCCGGAAAGGTGTCGCCAGCTCCGCGAAGGACTGGCTTCGTCGCATGTTCGGCCTGCTGAACACCGGAGGTGCGGATACTCTCCCTCTCTCCCGGTTCCATTTCTGGGGCCTGGGCACGAAGATGATGAAAAAGGTCATGAAGCAGAACCGGATGCCTGGTGTGCCGGAGCTGATGGATACGGCGCTGGACCTCGGTGTGCACTTCATTGCCTGCACGACCACCATGGGGCTGATGGGGATCACGAAAGATACCCTTATCGAGGGTATCGATCAGTTCGCAGGGGTGACGACGTACCTTGCGGAGGCCAAGCAGGGTAGTGTGAATCTTTTTATTTAGACGCGAGTGCTGAGTACTGAGTGAACTGTTCGGCTCACAGCACTGAGGATAGAGAGGACCGCATGATTCAAGCCGATGTGAAGCTCGATACGCTCGGGTACTTTTGCCCGATGCCGATTATCATGACCTTGAAGAAGATCAAGGAACTGACGTTAGGCCAGGTTCTTGAAGTCGTGTCGGACGACGAAGGAATTAAAAAAGACATGCCGGCCTGGTGCGACACGACCGGACATCAAATGGTCGGGCTCGAAGAAGAACAGACGAAGTCGGGAATGATCTATAAAGCGTTTGTGAAAAAGACAAAATAATTGCACAGGCTCAGTGGAGACAGTTGGTGGAAGCCGGAGGGACGATGAGATGATCACGCCTCCGGCTTCGTCGTTTTCATGCGTGAAATGGAGTCGGACGTGGATCGGATCGTCGAATGTGTGCCCAACTTCAGTGAGGGGCGAAACCAGGCGACGGTGCTGGCGCTGGTACGCGCCGTGGAATCCGTGCCAGGGGTGTGGCTGTTGGATCACACGATGGATCGGGACCACCATCGTTCCGTCCTGAGTTTTGCCGGCGAGCCAGATGCCGTGGCTGAAGCGGCGTTTCGTACCATTCGCGTGGCGACCGATCTCATCGATCTTCGCACGCACGAGGGCGTGCATCCTCGTGTAGGGGCTACGGATGTCGTGCCCTTCGTGCCGGTGCGAGGCGCGACGATGCAGGATTGTATTCTTCTGGCGAAGCGCGTGGGACAGCGGGTCGGAACAGAGCTGGAGATCCCAGTCTTCCTGTATGAACAAGCGGCCCTACACCGTGATCATGCCCCGCTCGAATCGGTCCGTCGAGGCGGGCTGCAAGGCTTGGCCTTCCGCATGGCCTCCGATCCTGACTGGGCGCCGGATTTCGGTCCCCCCCGCCTCCATGAGACGGCCGGTGCCATCGTTATCGGCGCGCGGCCTCCTTTGATCGCGTTCAATGTGAATCTCCGCTCGACAGACCTGGCACTGGCGCGATCTATCGCGAAGGATATTCGCCAATCGAACGGAGGGCTGCCCCATCTCAAAGCCATCGGGGTCGAGTTGCCCAGTCGTCGAATGGTTCAGGTCGCCATGAATCTTACCGATTACATCATCACGCCGATCCATGTGGCGTTCGAAGCGGTCCGCACCCGTGCGGCCGCGCAAGGCGTGGCAGTCGCGGGGAGCGAAGTGATCGGACTGGTGCCTCAAGCGGCCTTGGTTCAGGTTGCTGCGCAGAGCCTGTCGCTCGAACAGTTCAATGCCACACAGGTATTGGAGACAAGGTTGGAGTCTCGGTTGGCAGGCAAGCAGGCCGATCATGTTCCGTCGCGCAAACAGGAGCCGGTTGATCTGCAGGCGCAATCGCTCGCGGATTTTCTGGAGGCTGTGGCTGCGGCCACTCCGCTTCCAGCTGGCGGCACGGTTGTGGCCTTCGTCGGTGCGCTTGCTGCGTCACTGGGGGTCATGGGGGCTCGACTGAGCAAGCAGCCAGCCGTCGAGCATCGGTTGAGTGAGATCAGCCGGCGACTGTGCGAATTGATGCAGGCAGACGGCGAAGCCTATCAGCGATTTCTTCAGGCCTCGACAGTCACGAAGTCAGACAAGACCCGTCCTGCCCTCTTGTCCTCGGCACTCCACCTGGCGACGGAGATTCCGCTCGAAATCGCCGAGCAGGCGACGGAGGCCGGAGTTCTTCTCCATGCCTGCTCGGCAGGAGTAAAGCCTCGGGTTCGGTCTGACGTGACCGTTGGGCTCATGCTGGCGATTGCTGCGGCCGATGCGGGACGGCACACCGTCGAAGGAAATATAAAAATTCAACTCAATCAACGACTTAAGAATTCTCTGCAAGGTCGTATTGAACAGATGACAATCCGTCTTGAGGAACTCAAGGGGCTATGCTACAGTACGCCCCTTGGTCAGGGTCGTGCTGACACGAGAGAAAAACCTGTACAGGCATCGCCTGGGAAAGTAGACAGACGGGAAGAATGGAAATCAAAGTCTTCAATAATAACGTCGAGAAAGCCCTCAAAGTTGCCAAAAAGAAGCTCGCGGGGGAAGGCCTCTTCCGGGAACTGAAGCGTCGGCGGTTTTACGAGAAGCCGAGCGTCAGGAAGAAAGCCAAGGAGCGCGAGGCACAGCGTCGTCGTCAGAAGTGGTTGGCGAAGCGTAAGCCAGAGTAAGCGTCCTTCCGCGGGTTTGCCCGTTCGGTTGAAGCTACGCACTCCCTATAGGCCTCCATATACTTTCCTTGTCCATGCGCCAGGATCAGATCACTGCTGCGCTTCGCATCGTGAAGCGCGAGATTCGGCAGTGGGAGGAACCGGTCCTCGGCGTCGTGGCTCGCGAATCGAATCGGGATCCCTTCCGTATTCTCATTTCCTGTCTGCTCAGTCTCCGGACCAAAGATAAAACGACCGGTGAGGCCAGCGTCAGGCTCTATGCGCTCGCGCATCAGCCTGCCACGATGCTGACCATTCCGCTTCAGCAGATCGAGCAAGCGATCTACCCCGTCTGTTTCTACCGGACGAAAGCCAAATCCATTCATGAAATTTGCCGTCGGCTGTTGGAGGTCTATGGCGGCGGCGTTCCCGATTCCATCGAGGAGCTGATCACGCTGTCAGGGGTCGGCAGGAAAACGGCGAATCTAGTGGTGACGGTCGCGTTTGGGAAACCAGGCATCTGTGTGGATATCCATGTCCATCGGATCAGCAATCGCTGGGGCTATGTGAAGACGGAGACGCCGGATGAGACCGAAGTGGCGCTACGCAACAAGCTTCCCAGGCAACATTGGATTACTTTCAACGATCTGCTCGTTCCGTATGGTCAGCACCTTTGCCAGCCGGTCTCGCCGTTCTGCAGCAAGTGTAAACTCACAGAATATTGCGATCGGGTTGGAGTAACGCGCTCGCGATAAGCGAGTGCAAGCGAGATGGGCGGAACGGGCTCGACAAGCGGGACAAGTAGAATCAGAGTTTGCACGTCGCGCCTGCCTCGCTTTTCACGCGAGTCTTGCGCTAGCGTTTCACTAGATGAAGAGTGTCGTTTCTGCGCCAGAGGTCAGGTTGATAATGGCAGGGAGTCCCATGACTTCGTCGACGTTCTTTGTGACGGCGGCATTATCCACGCCCATATATTCCAGCCCGGCGCTGCAGGCGATCAGACGAAACTTCCCGACCTGTTTTGCATCGTGAAACATTTCCGAAATCTTCGGGACCTTCTTCTCTTTCAAGAGTCGAGCGACCTCGTCGGCTGATGACGCATATTCCGGCGGAAAATCGATCGCGTCGATGTTGCCTTCGGCCAGTTTCTTGATCGTCCAGAACAAGAGAATCACGATCACGTCTTTTCCCATCGCCGCAGCGGTGAGCCCCAGGGTTGCGACCTGGTGCAGCGTATCGTAGGTGGCGTGATGGGCGAAGATGACGAACTTGGGTTGGGGTGGCATCGGTGATCGTTATTTCTTCGGGGCGCGCGCTTTGACGCTGTTCACATAATCGGCAATGGCCGCATCGACTTCGCCCAGGGTCATGGGGCGGTCATGGGTTTCACTTTCGTCCACGAGATACCGCTCCTGCTCTTTTTCCTGCCGTAGAACCACAGAGTTTTCCGGGGTCACCTCGATCAGCATGAACCACTCGCGGGTTCCCTGTGTGATAACCACTTCCTTGCCCAGGCCCTTTTTCGTAATTTCAATGTGAAGATCGTCGGATGCGAGAACGGTAGAAGGAACTATGGAAAGTCCTGCGGCCAAGAATGCCACCCCGAGCAAGCGACTGACGAGTCTTATGAAGGGCGCGCGCGGCGACATCGTAGGGAGATTATAGCCCGTTGCGAAAGGCGCCGCAAACCGTCGATACCACCCGGTCGTTGGCTTGAGTGCCTCAAGGTCGCATGTTAGGATGCGCGTCCCATGGATGGTCTACTCGCAACAATTCAGCAATGGATTCCGGTCGAAGTGCTGATCGGGCTCACCGTGGCCTCGGTCATCGGTTTTATCGGCTCGCTGATTGCTATCCCGTTGATTCTCGTCCGCTTGCCGGCCAATTATTTCGACACGCGCACTCCCCGCCATTGGATGAAAGACCATCATCCCCTACTGCGCCTGTTGGGGCTGGTCGTGAAGAACGTCGTGGGTGTGGTGTTTGTCGTCGTCGGCTTGTTGATGGTTTTTTTGCCGGGGCAGGGTCTGCTCACCATGCTGATCGGGGTGTCGCTCATGGATTTCCCCAGAAAACGCGAGTTGGAGGCCAAAATGGTCGGCCAGCCGACCCTGCTGGGCATCATCAATTCCATGCGCCACAAGTTCAATAAACCACCGCTGACATTAGCGCCCGATCCCTAACGCCTATTTCCAACACCATGCCGAGCCTCGAATCCAACCGCAAGACGCTCTATCTCATCGATGGGAGCGCCTATATCTATCGTGCCTTCTTCGCCCTCCCGGCGATGAATAATTCCAAGGGCCTCCAGACCAACGCCATCCTCGGCTTCACGACGATGTTGCTGAAGATTCTGCGCGAAAAGAAGCCGGACGGCCTCGTCGTGGCGTTCGACGAAAAGGGTCCGACCTTGCGTCACGCGGAGTTCACCGCCTATAAGGCGCAGCGTCCACCGATGCCGGACGGCATGAGTGCCCAGATTCCCTACATCCACCGTGTTGTGGATGCCCTGAATATTCCCGCTGTCCGGCAGTCCGGGCATGAGGCAGACGATTTGATCGGCACCCTCGCGCATCAGGCCGAACAGGCCGGCTTCGACGTCGTCATCGTCACCGGCGACAAAGATATGTTCCAACTCCTGACGCCCCACGTGCGTATCTACGATCCGGTGAAAGACAAATGGCTGGGCGAAGCGGAATGCCGTGAGCGCTTCGGCGTCGAGCCGGCGCGTGTCGTCGAGATCATGGGGCTCATGGGCGATGCCGCAGATAATATTCCTGGCGTGAAGGGCATCGGTGAAAAGACGGCGATGAAGCTGATCGCCCAGTTCAATACGATCGAAGAACTGCTCCGTCGTGTCGAAGAGGTGACGCCACCCCGGATCAAGGCGATGTTGATCGATCAAGCCGAGAATGCCCGCCTCAGCCGAAGGCTGGCGACCATCCAGCTGGATAGCCCCATCCCCTTCGAGCCCGAGACCTATCATCTGAAACCGCCGCATCAGGACCAGCTCACCGACCTCTTGCGTGAGTTGGGATTCACCTCGTTGCTGAAGACGTTTCAGTCCTCGTTCACACAGACTGAGAAGGAGGTGGTGGAGACGGCGCTCGTGCAGGATGAACCCTCCGCCCAGCGATTTGTGGAGAGTTTGCCGAAGGGCGGCGACCTCGGCCTGCAATGTCTGTTGACTCCCGGGCCCGTCGTCCAGGCAGATGTGCAGGGCATCGCGCTGTCCACCGGAGAGAAGACCGCCTTCATTCCGCTCGACGTCCATGCCTATATGCGGCCCATCATTGCCTTGCTGCATGACTCCACGAGAACCAAGGTGGTCCATGACCTGAAAGCAACCTTGCTGGTGTTTCACCGTATCGGCGTGACCCTCGCAGGCCCGTACCTGGACACGATGGTCGCGGACTATCTGCTCAATCCCAACCGCCGAGATCACCAGCTCGAAACCATCGCGTTGGAAGTGCTGGACCATCGGCTTGGGACAGGGAAGAAGGAGAAGGCTGCGCCGAAATCGCTGTTCGATGCCGAGGATACCGGGTCACAAGAGGAGGCCACAGAGGCCGCGTCGGTGCTGGCCAAGCTGGCGCAGCCTTTGACGGAACGGTTGGCGGAACAGGGGAGCCTCAATCTCTTTCACGAAATTGAAATGCCGCTGGTGGCGGTCTTGGCGGAGATCGAGCGGAATGGATTCTTGTTGGATGTCGAGGGGCTGCAGCGGCTCAGCAAAGAACTGGAGCATGACCTCGACAAGATGATCGAGACGATCCAGGGATTGGCCGGCGGCGAGTTCAACATCAATTCGCCGAAGCAGCTCGCCACGGTGCTCTTCGAGAAGTTGGGGCTCAAGCCGATCAGAAAGACTAAGACCGGCTACTCGACCGATGAAGACACGCTCACGCAGCTCGCCACACAGCATGAATTGCCTGCGCAGATCGTGAACTACCGGAGCCTCAGCAAACTCAAGTCCACCTATGTGGATGCCTTGCCTGAGATGGTGAATCCGGAGACCAAGCGGCTCCATACGTCGCTCAATCAGACCGTCGCGGCGACCGGGCGGCTCTCCTCCACCGAACCGAATCTGCAGAATATTCCGGTCAAGGGTGAGTACGGATTACGAATCAGAGAAGCCTTCATTGCGCCGCCTGGCCATACCCTGCTCTGCGCCGACTACAGCCAGATCGAGCCGCGCATCCTCGCGCACCTGTCACAAGACCCGCGGTTGCTCGCCGTATTTGCGAAGGGAGAGGACATCCACATGGCGACGGCCATGGAGATTTTCGGTCTGCCCTCCAGCCAGATCACGCGAGACATGCGGCGCGTGGCCAAGACGGTCGTCTTCGGCATTGTGTACGGGATCAGCCCGTTCGGCCTGGCTTCGAACATCGGCGTGACGCAGGCGGAGGCCAAGAAGTATATCGAGACGTTCTTCGAGAAGTTCTCAGCCGTGCGCGCCTTGATGGACCGGAACATCGAAGAAGGTAAAACGAAGGGCTACACGACCACGATCCTCGGCCGGCGTCGCCCGATCCCCGAGTTGCAGAGCGGCGATCCGGTGCAGCGCGGTTTTGGCGAACGAATGGCCGTGAACAGTCCGATCCAGGGGTCAGCGGCGGATCTCATCAAAGTGGCGATGATCGACGTGAATCGGCGGCTGAGCCACGAGATGCCGCATACGAAGATGATTCTCCAAGTGCACGACGAGTTGATCTTCGAAGTGCCGGAGAAGGATCTGGACGAGGCAAAGCACCTCGTGAAGACGGAAATGGAAGCGACGGGGAAGAAGATAGGCCTGTCGGTGCCCTTAAAGGTCGATCTAGGGACAGGCCACAACTGGCGCGTGGCGCATCCATGAGATGATTTGAAGGCGAAGAGATACCCGTGCCACACTATGCCCAACGATGGTGATCGGATGAAAGTCGCAACCATTAGACAGTTTCGTGGTCGTGCGACAAGTCTGTTCAAACAAGAAGAGCCGGTAATCGTCACGAGGTACGGGAAAATTGTCGGGTTTTACCTGCCGGCTGTTGGTGAAGCGAGTTCACTCAAAACCAAGCAAGATTTGTTTTTGACGCTCACCGATGAGATTCGAGCCACAGTGAAGGGCCGTGGTCTCACTGAGGGTGCCATTCTTGACGACTTCGAGAAAACTAGAAAAGCTCGTCATCGACGTTAATCTGACTCTCCCTGCATTGCTCGGAAGGAAAGCCAAACGGCTGGTGGAACACGTGGGAAAGCGACTGAGACTCTTCGTTCCGCTCATAGTGGATCTAGGGACAGGCCATAACTGACGCATGGCGCATCCATAATGAAGTACTCCCTCGCCCCATCGGGGAGAGGGAAAGGGAGGTGATCTATGCAGAACATACGACTATCAGTTTCATGGGTGATCGCAGGCATGAGCCTTGGCGCATTAGGATTCCTGTTGCTCATGGGGCAGCCGTTTGCAGCTAAGGCGCAGGAGCCGAAACGGTTCCAGTACAAGGTGGTCCAGGTCCTTCCCGACAGCCAGAATATGCAAACCGCGCTGAACGAGTTGGGCGCAAGTGGGTGGGAACTGGTCACGGTCTCGATGGGGGACATGACGGAGCCGAGGATGATCTTTAAGAAGTGAGAGAAAGGGCAGCCTGGTCGTCCTCCTGCTCGCGGAACGCGCACGATGGGAATGTGCTCGTTCGACGCGCGCAATCGAGGATCGACCAGGCTACCCTTAAAATGAGGTGGGGAGATTGGGAGAACGCGCGCAGTGGAAGATCAATCAGCCCCCATCCCTGGAGAGATAGCGAGTGAGTTTGGAAGGCTGGTTCGTGCTGATAAAAGCGGTGAGTGCTCGATGCTCCTAGTAAAGGACGGTCCGGCCACTCTCGATGAAGGTTGAAATGGTGGATAAGACCAGAGGGAAGAGTTTGGTTCAAAAGCCGCAGTCGGAACCGCTTCACAGGCCCGCACGAGGCGAGAGAGGGAAAACCGACAACAATTGAGAGTAGCGCATCCATAGCCCAGATATTTCTGTGTAATTGAAATCAAGCGAGCAGAGTGATTGATAGCATGAGCGAAAGTGGACTGCGGAATCAGATCCTAGGAACGGTAATCGGAGGTGTGATTCTTACTGCCCTCGGTTGGATCATGGGTATTTTCCCCACCATTTGGGGCTGGATCGTTCTGGCAGTTTCGATATTTTGGTTCTTAGTCAAGACAGAGATACCCATTCCAATCGGTCTTCTGTTTTTGTTGTCAGCTTCGATACTGTGGCAGGCATACAAGTTTCTTCAGCCTAGTGAAAAATCAAGAGCAGCATTGGGCGTTCCCACAGCTGTATTGAACGCGCCAATACAATCACGACCGCTGTCTTCCCTTGAGGATAAGGTGTTAAGAGCGTTTGCTCGTTCAGATGGCCGCACCTTCCAGATGGATAGCCTCGTCCATATGGTTGGAGAGAAAAACCTGTTGGTTGATCAGGCTCTAGATTCCCTCCAGTCGCGTAGTTACATCGGTGTGACCCACAATTATATACATGGCACTTACTATTCTCTGACTGCGAAAGGCCGTGATGTTGTGATTCGGCTCGGCTACGTCAGCTAATAGATTCCATAGTCCATTGGAAGAGGTTGCGGTGCTTTCAATTCGCTCCTCAGCATCGGATTTCCCGTTCAAACCTGTCCTTATCGTTGGTCACCGCCTTCAGCCTGTATGTATCTAGAGAGCGTTTGCGCGGGGTTAGGAGGGGCATCCCTCTTGCTGATCTCCTCGTGGCGTTCATGTGCAAGAAGGGGCGTTCTATGAAAAGGGGGATCCGATGGCACCAGTGTTGGAACTCGATCGGCAGACAGCCGCGTTTGTGCGACAACTGGAAGACCAGCGAAAGCTTGAAAAGACTCTTCTGGTCGAACGGGTTCGCGGAACGAAGGAAGGGTTGGAGTCGGTCTTCAGCGACATCAAGAGCCGTGTGGCGGTGCTGGAGAGGCTGAACGGGTTGGCGAGTGCGACCTGCATTGCGCCGATCGGCTGGAGCAAGATGATCTTTACGGGAATGGATAGTGTCTCAGCGCCGAACACCATTGGATTTGGCGATCGGGACGAAACCCTGTGCAGGCTCGATCAGATTAAATACCTCGAAGGCACGCAGTATCTCCGTCTTGCGGCGAATCCTCATTACGTGGAGCAGGTGCTCCCGTATAAATCGCTGATGGCTCGCGTCGGCGCGAATCCTTCGTTCTGGGATACGTTCGGTTATGTCCACGCAGGTTATCAGACCCAGTTGCAGATTCCCGCTTCGTTGGAATCGACGACGGTGTCGATCATGTCGCGGGTGAATACGTTGTTTAATTGGGTTGAAAGTAACGCGGTCGGAGACGAGTGGTATGCCCATGTGTCGGCCACGGCGCGATTGTGGGTGGCCTACGATGGCGAGTTGCGCCAGACGCCGCCCGCCCGGCTGGTCAACCTGTCGGCCACGCCGACACAATTGCGGACGCATCAGGACATTGCGTCGTGCGCGCCGAGCGCGGCCCTCACGATGCAAGTCTCTGTCTCAGCCGGCAGCGGCACGACGATCAGCCTGTACGAATCCATCGAACTCGTCGCGACCACCCCGAACGGCCATGCCTACCTGGATGGCATTTTTTCTTGGGAGCCGTTGGCGGTGCAACTCAGGGAAGGGTAGCAGGATGCTGAAAAAGTCCGCCAGCGTCGTTCTCGCCTCGAAAGCATCCTCAACGTAGCCAGGGGCTACGCCTCCGGTGCTTCCATCGGCTGCGGCCTTGCTGGACAGCCTTTTTGAGCATTCTGCGAGTATTTTGACATCGGCGCCCGTGGAATACTCCATCGACGATTTGTGTATGAAATGAGTTTCTTCGCAGCCTGCTAGCTCTTTTGAACATCCTTGGAGCGAGTAGCGGTCGAGGATGATCCCCTAGGAATAGAAGGTGCGCACGATCTCAGTCGTGTTGAAGAGCATCGTGTCGAGGCGCGTATCGCCCTCATGGTCATCGAATCGGAGAATCTTGACTCTCTTTATGGTGAGGCCTAGACTTTGGGCGAAGGATAGAAAGACGTACATGTCGACCGCAAAGAAACAGGCATTGGAGATGGTGAAGAAGTTGCCGGAGAAGGCGACGTGGGATGACATCATGTACGAAATCTATGTCCGCAAGAAGATTGCGGCCGGCATTCTGGCCGCCGATGAAGGGCGGGTCGTCCCGCACGAAACTGTGAAGAAGCGTTTCATTAAAAAATAACCCGCCTTGAGTGGACCGAGCCCGCCGTCGCCGACCTCGAAAATATCCAAGACTACATCGCGAGAGACTCCGCCGAGTATGCGGATGCTCTGATCGAACGGCTCATTCTGTCCGTCGATCAGCTCGAGTCGTTTCCTGAAAGCGGTCGGCGGGTGCCGGAATCTTCAGATCCAAAGGTTCGGGAGCTACTCGTCGAAGGATATCGCGTGATGTATCGGGTGAAGAAGGGGACGGTTCAAATTCTCGCGGTGACTCATGGCGCGCGGGATCTCGCCGGCATGAAGCCCAAGCCGTGGGCCAAGCGATGAGCGCCTGTTATCGGGAAGAGTAGAATGACTCGGCAATGACGTTGGTGTTAAAGAGCATTGTGTCGAGGCGGGTATAGACCGCGTGGCCGAAGTAATGGTCGCGCACATTCGTCGAGCCGGTGGAATCTTTGTAGTCGGCGAGAATTCCCAGTCCTTCACTCGGGATACGGACGGCACGGCGGGCACATTCGAGCCATCGTTCGAATCCATCGAGCGGCTCCACGATTTCCCACAGAGCTTTATTGGCTGCCTTGGCCGCTTCGGTCGTCGGCACGGCATCGCTGCTGGCCACGGCCAGCTCCTGGACATAATCTCCGCCCCAGGCGATCGGCATTTCCATCGTGATCTGCGGCAACTCCATCTTCGCGAGCCAGGTCTTGCCATCGGTTCGAAGATTTCGATGGTTGACGATGTGCAGGAGTTTGCCCAATCCTGACGGATCCCACCCGTAGCGTACCGGCATGCCGAAGGTGACGACGTCCAGCGTCGCCCCATTGAGCAGGGTGCCGTTCGCCAACAACGGAGTGATTCGTTGGATCGTCGAGGTGAGGTCCGGTCGATTGACTTGTAAGGCATAGGCCGACAAGAGGTCGAGCAGCCTGGTCCTGCTGCTGTTCGCGGTGACACATAGAAGGTTTGAGATGAGGGCGAGGACGAGTCCGGCCTGCCCGTGAGCCTCGACCAGGATCCGATCTCCTTGGCCCAGCTTATGGGTTTCGATCCAATCGCGCAGGCGCCCAAGCAGCGAGATGGCCGCCATCGCACGGCCCAGGTGATGGTGCTCACAGGCCCAGAGTTCGCGGATGCAAGAGATCGGACGATCCAGGCCCCGGTTGAGCGACTGTTTCATCTGCTCCACATAGGCGTTGGTGAAGTTGCCGGCATCTCCAAGCTGCTCATCGAGGAGCCGCTTGGTGGCGTCATCGTTTGCGAGCGGTGGCTTCAATCCTCCGGACAGCGAGGAGATGCCATTGCTGCCGTCGCGGAGCAGCGCTAAGAGAGAATCGAGGCCTGTTACGCCGCGTGAGTACCCCCGTTTGAGCCCGCCCAATTCATCCAGCCGTTGAGCCCCGAAAAGATCGGTGCCCATGATGGAGCCGTGGAGCAACACGATGAGGCGGACACCGGCCTGGGAGAGGCGCTTGCCGGCAAGGGCCATCGCCTCCTGTCCGGATGGCGATTCTGAGAGGGTGGTCGGGGTGACCTCACGAACTGAGAGGCGTTCGCCAGGATTTTTCCGGGACATCTCGTCGTGCTGGAAACTGTTTTCAATCGGCATGGGGAGTTACATACCTGATCTTGATCACGGACTGCAACGGAAGATGAGCAGGATGCTGAAAAAGCCCGCCAGCATCGTTCTCGCTTCGCTCAGAGGCTCAACGTACCGCAAGGGTACGCCTCGCCTCTTCGCTCGCTGCGGCCTTGCTGACGGACTTTTTGAGCATCCTGCGATGGTCAGCCTGTTAGAGGGGAGATGGTTTAGCGAAGGACTGTCGGGGTGGATTCCTGGCGGTCTGGTGCAGGCTTGGGCTGAACCTGGCTCTTGGGCATGACGGCGGTTGCGCTGCAGATCTTGCCCTCTTCGTCGATCTGGCGGTCCACGATCTTGACGCCTTGGAGATATTCCTGGACGATTTCTTCCCTGGTGAGTTCGATGTCCTGCTCGGTTTCCCTGCCGGTCCGGTCGCGCACCCGGTCGACCATGTGCTCCTTGACCATCACGCGAATTTGTTTCGCAAGATCGGTCCGCGCCGACAGTTCCGATACCCGTTGGCAGACCATCTTGCCTTTATTGAGATCTCCCTGGCCTTTTCCGATGAGGTACTGTTCTTCGGAGTACTGGCCATCGCGTTCTGAGACGCTGCCCCTGCTGCCCGCTTGCCGGTTCGTTGTACTGCTTCGTTCTGCCTGTTGGAGTTGTTGGAATGACTGCTCGGCATGGTGGCTGACCGCGGGCGATCCGTTGCCTGACTCAGCCGCTGTCATGCCGGATTGCCAGAAGCAGGTGATGGCCACCAGGCTACAATAGAGTGGGACGAAGGCTATTCTGCTCTGCACGAGTTACTTTCCTTTCCCTCTGCTGCCCCCGCCTCCTCGTCCACCCCCTCCGCCTTGACCTCCGCCTCCCTGTGGGCGTGGCGCAATCTGATAGGGGGCCCGTGGGACCTGGTGCGAGGTTGGAGGATGGATCTGGTTGATGGTTGGAGGCAGGCGATTCGCCATGGGTGGCTGGCCTGCTTGCTGTTGGTGCTGTAAAAATTGTTGGAGCGCACGTGCCGATCTGGAGTTCGGGGGTGCACCGTTCGCTGGGGGCAGGAAGGGATTGAGCTGGTGGATGTCCGTCAGCGTTCGTGAGCCTGGCTGATGCGATGGCTGACCTGATTGGGGTTGATTGCCAATTTGCGGCGGCCCCGTCGGTGTGTTGTGAGAAATTTCATTGAGTGTTCGCGGGGCCGTCTGAGACCCAGGCCCCGGCACGATTTGATAACTCGGCATGGTTGGCGGTCTCATCCCCGGTGCGGGAGGGGACGGTGGCTGTGGCGGTGCCGGCGGCTGTTTCGTGGCAAATACTTGTTGTGCCGCGAGGACATGGGGGCTGGCGGGATAGAGGCCCCGTGCGACGTTCAAGAGCGCTTGGGTTTGGGCTAGTCCCACCCAGGGAGAAGGATAGACCGCCGGCGAGACGAGCACCCAATCCGTCCAGGCTTGCGAGACCATGGCGTTGGATTGCACCCGATTCAGGATCTCTTGGCGTTGCTGAGAGGCTTGTTGTGTTTGTTCCGCCGTTGAGGCTTTTGCTAGGGTCTGGTTCGCCGCGTCGAGTTCTTGTTGTAATTGCTCATTTTCCTGCTGCAGCGCAACGAGCTGATGCCGGGCATCCTCGTTCTCCCGTAAGGCTGCGATGGCATTGCGTACTTCTTCCGTATCGATCTGGGCCACCAGATCTGTTTTGACCACTATGGTGTCTCCGTCGAGCATCGTGTTGGTGTTTTGTTCCAGGATGAGGACGAGACCGGCGGTATAGGTTCGAATTTCGTCTTTCGTGACATCAAGACCGTCCACAACGGTGATGCTTTCGAGGTAGACGGCGACCTGCTCCAGGGCTGCCCGTTTGGCTGCTTCGGTGGCCAGGCGGATCGCGTCTTCTCTGGTGTCCCGGTCCCCCATCCGATATTCACCCTGGGCGGTCACGATTCGGACCTCTGCCAGAGTGACTGCTGGCCAGACAGACAGGACGGTCAATAGGAGGATGAGGCTGAAGTTCGATGGTGTGAGGTGAGGGAGCGCCCAGCGGGGGGGGGCCTGTGAAGTAAGAAAAATGTCCGGCATCGCCCTCACCTTCTGGATAGAACTGACGCGTCAGGCGCCGATTCGGCGACAGCCACGAGGTGGAATGTCAGCATAACACCGGCATCGACTTTTCTGCCAGAAGTCGTTCCTTCGCTGCACGAACCCTTATGAATCCTGCCTGTGGAGCCCTTGCCTCCCTTGCCTTGGCTGAAAACGCCATGATAGCTTAGAAGTTCCATTGGAATAGAAAGGACTGATCTGTGAAACTAGCACTCAGCCTCCATCGCGGATGGTCGACTCGAATACTGATCACCTCGTGGTTCTCTCTCTGTTTGCTCTTCCAAGGCGGAGCCGCGGTCGAGGCTGCCCCGGCGGCAGTTCCTACGGTACCGGTTCAGACCGAGCATGTGATTCTATTTGTTCTCGAAGGGTTCGGTCAGGACTCGTTGAAGGGTGGCACGATGCCGGCTCTCAGCCGGTTGATCAAGGATGGCTCTGTCACCTGGTCTGCCACGGCGGTGAAGCCTGCATTGCGGTTGCCTACGATGGCCTCGCTGATTACGGGGCTGCCGGTCGAAAAACACGGCATTAGCTGGAACGTCTTTGAATTCAGCCGCGGCTATCCACGCGCCCCGAGCCTGTTCGACTATCTCGACTTGAGTGGGGGACGCGACAGTGCGATTTTCCTCATGGACGAATCGCTCTATCAGTTGGCGAGACCGGAGCCTTACACCGACTATCAGATGTGCGGACCTCTGAAGCCTGAATGCAGCACGGACCGGATCGTGTCCTACATCCGTCAATATTTCAAGAAAGCGACCAGCGGTCATGGGTATGGACATGCCATCCCTGCGCTCCCGCATTTCCTGGTTGTCCATCTTCCCGAGGCCGGTCGAGTGGGTACGGCAAAAGGCTGGACCTCGAAGGAGTATCGCGAGGCCCTTCGCTCGGTGGATAAGGCGATCAATTCCGTATTGGATCTCTATACAGAAAAGGGGCTGACCAAGGGGACGACCCTGTTCGTGACCTCGCTCAGCGCTGAGGGAAGTGACCCGGGCCAGGACCAGGCCGACGCAGCAGTGCCGATGGTGCCCTGGATTGCCTCGGGGGTGGGGATCAAACATGGTTACGCCATTCATCAGCCTGTCTCTATCTTAGATACAGGCGCGACGGTGATGCGGACGCTGGGATTACAGACCCATACAGAATGGGAAAGCCATGCCGTGGAAGAAATCTTTCAGGCTGCCTTTGTTGCGGCCCCACGCATATCCTTGGAATAGGTCATCATGATGAAGCATGTGAAACGCAGCAGGATTCGTTCTCTCGTTGGAGGGTTGCTGGTCATCGCAGCGATGGCCTCACCGGCCTTGGCCGGTCCACCGGCCGCCTATACCCAGGAGCATGCCATCATCATCGATGCGACGACCATCACTCCTCAGACCTGGTGGTACGTGCCTGGCGTAACACCCCCTATTCAGGCCTCGGACCCAGAGTCCATGGATGCCTTCAGGACGACCGAGCCTCGTACGCTCAAATTGAAGCCGGGGAAATATAAGTTCATCAGCTTCACCTTTGACTTTCCGTTCACCGTGAATTTAGAGGGAAAGCTAGAGGTTGCCCAGTCGCTCGACCAATGTGTGGAGGGACGAGGGACCCAAACCTTAATCATCCGTTGTAGCCGAACCTATCCGTATGGCGGCCAGCGCGATAACTACTATCAGTAGAGGAGCCGCACCCATGGCCCAGGCGCTTGATGACCTGTTAGAAGCACTCGAGGATGTCGACGACGCGACCCGCGAGGAGGCGTCCAAGGCACTCGCCGAGCTTGCCGATCCGACGACATTGGATGCGCTGGTCGGCGCCTGCGGAGACGAGTATTGGGCTGTGCGAGCCCATGCGGGCAGGGCCGTGGCGAAGATCGGCGGCGCCAAAGCCGTAGAAGCGCTCATCGGTTTGTTTAACGACTCCATCATGGATGTGCGGAACGATGTCGTGGTTGCCGTCGCCTCGATGGGTTCGGCTGTCGTCGATCGCCTGATTGCCGCGTTGAAGGACGAGCGGTGGCGTGTTCGTGAGCATGCTGCAAAAGCTTGTGGCGACATCAAGGACCCGAAAGCGGTCGAGGCTCTCATGCTTGTCTGTCGAGATCGCGATGGCGCCGTGAAGAGTGCGGCGACAGAGGCGCTGGGCAAAATCGGCGATCCGAAAGCGATCCCGACCCTGACCAAGCTCTTCCGCGATCCTTCGAAAACGGTGAGAGAAACAGCCGGGACCGCCCTCATTCTTATCGGCCAGCCCTCCGTCGATCCGTTGCTGGAATGTCTGACTGATAAAGATTTCGTGGTCCGCTGCCATGCGGCCCGCGCGCTCGGTGGGATGACGACCGACTATCAAATCGGTCGAACCTGGGTACGGGACGCCAAAGTCGTCGATGCCTTGATTGCCACGCTGAAAGATCCGGATCGGGCGGTGCGAGAAGATGCGACGATTGCCCTGGGCCAGATCGGCGATCCGCGAGCGATCGATGCCTTGATCGAGGCGATGAAGGACGGGGTCGTGAAACGGCATGCCATTGCATCGCTCGGCATGATCGGCGATCCTCGTGCGTTGCCTCCGGTGTTGGACGCGTTGAAGGGGAAGGGCATTCGGCAGGATGGGACCCCGACGCCAGGTTGTATCGTCAGCGAAGACGCCTTCATCAAGGAAGCCGCGGCGACGGCGCTCGGCCAGTTCCGCGATCCGCGCGTCATTCCTGACTTGATCATGCTGTTGAAGGACGGCGTCTTGCGTGAAAAGGCCAGTGCCGCCTTGGCGACCATCGGTGATACGGCGATCGAGCCGTTGATTGCCTTTCTCTATGATCCGAAAGCCTCCGAAGTCATCGCAGAAGGGGAGCGCGTGCTTTCTTATGCGTCGGTTCGACTCACGGCGAAAGACGCCTTACGGCTCCTGGCGCTTGAAACATTGGAAAAGTTGGGCTGGATGCCGGCGCCGGAAGACGTCATCGTCAATTCGAGCGTAGTCGATAATGCCCGGGTGGACATGCCCCTTGGCGACACCGGTCGATTTGGTCCTTCGGGAGATTTCGCGCAGAGGGGTTAGTGTACTGTCAGAGGTTGAGCGGTCGGTCTTGTGAGCCCGTCACCGGACAGTGTGACCCATCCGGCGACGTGGCTCAAAGGCCAGGAACAATCGTTCAGACTATTTTTGTTTCTTCTTCGGAAGTGCCCCACCCTGGATAATAGAGCCCAGAGGGATTTGCAAAATCGTCCGGGACTCACCTGTTGTCCGGATCCCGATGCCGTGCGTATCGGCGGTTTCTTTTCCATCCTTCATATTCGTGATGGCGGCCTGTCCTTTATAGTGCCCGACCTTCCCGTCCGCGTCGACGTGGATCACGCCCACTCCTGGAATCGTGCCTTTGGCATTGTTCACCGTCTTGTCATTGCCCGTGAGGGGAGCCGGTCCACGGAGGCCTACGAACACATATTGGCCGTCCGGGGAGACGTCCATGAGATCAGGCGCCGGATCTTTGTTGGCATCGGTCGTCAGATCTACCGAGCCGACGCTGAGATGACTCAAGGTATCGATAATCTCCACGTTGTTACCAGCCCGGTCTGCGCTCCAGAGATAACGGCCTACCGCGGCCATTCCATGTGAATCTGCAAAGTGCTGGTCCCGCTGCGAGATCCGTTTCGCCGACACCGACTTCGGGAGATTCGACAGGTCGAGGGCATAGACATCGTAGGAGAGCGGAGCGATGGGCCAGCCGCCGCCTGAGTTGATGTACATCGTGTCATCGATTTGCACGCCCCCGCAGCCGGCGGGATGGATCTGATTGTTGTCCAGAGTGGCCACGACGTTCATCGGTGTCACTGTGACGTCGACCACCAGCAGACCGCCGCCACGGAGCGTGACGAAGGCATACTTGCTCGACGCTTCTGTGATGGGGCAAATCGGGGAGGCGTCAGGCCGCTCACCGCCTTCGAGGGCGGCGAGATTTAGCGCGTCTTTCTCAGGGTCGAACGAGAAGGTGTGCGCGGCGTAGTCGGTCCAAATCCGGATAAACTTCTTTTCTGCGATGTTGGCCGCGATCACCATCTTCTGATCCGGCGTCGGCCAGGCGGCATGGACGTTCTTGCCCATCGACAGACAGGCTTCAGGTTTTTTAGTGGCCGCGTCCATGATCAAGACCTGCCCGCTGAGAAACGAAATAATGACATGGGCCTGATCTTCGGTGAAAAACAGCATGTGCGGCCGGCGAACGGCTTTCTTCGTGGCCTCCTCGCAGAATTTGTTGATGTCGCCTGCGACATCGATCGTGGTTGTCGGTTTGGTTGTCGTGGGGTTTGCCGCCAGAGCGGCTCCGTCATAGATGTAAATGAAACCCCCGCTTTCTTTTGCGGTATCCGACTGGTCGGTCAGCCAGACTTCGTAGGCCTCTGCTGAGGTACCGAGAGCCGTCACGAAGATGATGAGTAGAATCGTCAGGACAGCACATGTCCCGAGCTGTGGTCTCCACGTAGTCATGAGGGCCTCCATTTCAAAATAAGGATATGCCTGTGGGGCGAGATATTGAGCATGGCGAAGATATCGTAGGCGTCGGTCGATGCGCTGTCAATTATCGTCGCCGCCTGTCCTGAACGGGCATCAGCGCCGGTCTCTGTGCGTTGACCCTGTGAAAATGGCTATGTTAGGCTCATCGATCCCGGACCAGGAGATTCTGCATGGCAGATGCGGTAGCTGAACAGATCGCGGCGCTGAAGGACGAGGACTGGGCGATTCGCGAAGAAGCCGCCACGATGCTTGGCACGTTTCGGGATCCGAGGGCGGTCGCGCCGCTGGTCTCCGTCCTTCGTGACGGCGATCGCGCGGTGCGCGATGCGGCGATCGGCGCGCTCTTAGCCATTGGAGAACCGGCGGTCACGACGCTCGGCGCCTGCCTCTCCGATCCGGTGCTCACGGTTCAGGAATTGGCCTCGTCGGTGTTGGCCACTATTGCCGATGTGCGGGTGCTGGCACCGCTCGTCAAGGCACTCAAGAGTCCCGACTGGATTGTGCGGATGCATGCGGCCAAGGCGTTGGGTCGAATTAAAGATTCGGGAGCGGTCTCGCCGTTGGTGCCGTTGTTACAAGATAAAGTGAAAGCCGTCCGCGCGGAGACGTCGACCGCTCTTGCGGCGATCGGCGAGGCGGCGCTCGCATCGTTACTGGCCGCGCTGACCCATACAGACTGGCTGGTGCGGTTGCATGCGGTAGAAGCCTTGGGGAAAACCAAGTCTCCGGAGGCGGTGGCCCCTCTGTTGTCGGTGTTGTTCAACGATCAGGACAGGGCGGTTCGCGAGGACGCAGTCCGTGCGTTGGGTCAGATCGGCGATGCGCGCGCCGTAGAGTTTCTCGTGACGGCGATGCAGACACCTGGCCTGCGCCCGTTAGCGGTTGAGGCATTGGGCCGGATCGGCGATCGTAGTGCCGTGCCGGTGTTGATCGCCGTGCTTGAACGAGTCGACCAACCGGAAATCTCGCGTCCTATCGAGGGCTGCAGCGATCAGTGGGAGGAAGAGCGATTCACGTTAGGAGAGGTGGTTCGGGCGTTGGGTGCGATCCGGGACGAAGCGGCAATCCCGTCTCTGATGAAGGCGCTTCGGTATACGGTGACCCGAGCGGAAGCGGCCGATGCGCTGACTCGATTCGGCTCTGCCGTGATTGCGCCGTTGCTGGCGGTACTGGCCCGTGAGTCGGATGATAATGTTCGATACCATGTCAAAGATACGTTAGCCAAAGTCGGCTGGCGCGCCGGACGTGTGTAAGAAAAGGCGAGGGGCGCAAGGCTAGAGGCGAAAGATCTGTAAGCTCGAGGGTTGTCGGCAAAGACTTCCCCCTGCCTCTCACCGTTGGCTTCGTGCCTGTTTCGAAAGAAATTATGTCTAAAGAAACGATTGAAACGCTGGTCTCCGAGCTCACCCATGAAGAGGATTGGCGTCGGATGCGCGCGACCGCGGCCTGTTTGTCGGGCGGACCTCGTGCGGTGCAGGCCTTGGTGCAGGTACTGGAGACCGGTTCGCCTGCGCTGAAAGCTGAAGCGGCGGCCATGCTGGCGCGCGTGAACGATCCTTTGTGTGGTGTACCCTTGGTCGGCTTGCTCCGGGATGAGGATGAGGCAGTCCGCAAGGCCGGCGCCTCAGCGTTAGAACATATGGCGGGGGTGTTGGACGTGACGACTGCGTCGGCGTTGACCTCGTTGCTCTATGAGTCGAAGGATGATGGGATTCGCGTGGCGGCTTCGCATTTGCTGGGGATGATTCCGAATGCGATCGCCCCACTCAGCGAGATGCTGACCCATCCGGATCCGGAAGCGCAGATCATGGCGGCGAAGATGCTGGAGCATCTGCTCGATCCCCGCTCATCGGATGCCTTTATCACGGCCATGGGGCAGCCGGCTATTCGCGACATCGCGGTGCGGACGCTCAAGAAGTTGACGGCCATTCGTGAGCGCATCAACGAGGTCTTCGACGCGCTGCGCGAGGTTGAGGAACTGAGTGAACGGGAAGAGGCTCGCATGAGCACCGTGATCAATCTCCTGGCGATCGGGCGCCCCAGTGTGGAGATTTTGATCGAGTATCTGGAGGATGACGATTGGGTCATCCGTGAAGCCGCCGCTGATCTGTTAGGCAAGATCGGCGATGTGCGGGCCGTTGAGCCGTTGATGGAGCGGTTGCGGATCGATAAGGATACGGGAGTCAAAGAGCTGGCGATGAAATCGTTGGGCTTGATCGGCGATGCCAGGCCTGCCCAACTCTATATCGAGGCCATTCCCATTCGGCCCCTCCGGGTTTTTGCCATGGAAGCCTTGGCCAAAGTGAAGGATGTGGAGGTGTTGCGGCCATACAAGGAACTGTTCGATCGGTTGAGGACAGACCGGGACGGCCTCGTCGCATACAATTCCGGCTTGATTGCCGATAAACTGGAAGCGCTCGACGGGACGCCTGTCGAGAGTCAGGGAGGGCAGGACGACGATGAGTGACGAGATGCAGGCAGAACGGATTGAGCAGCTGATCGGGGCCCTTCGGGACGACAATGAAGCGCTCCGCAATCATGCGATCGCCAGTTTGAGTCAGGTGGGTGAGGATGCGGTGGGGCCGTTGATCGGGCTCATGGCAGACGAAGATGTCCTGATTCGGGAGGCGGCGACCAGCGCCATTGTGCGAATCGGCCCCTCGGTCGTTGATCCATTAATCGAAGCATTGACGGACGATGAATGGGCGATTCGTGAACAGGCTGCCGCGGGATTAGGGAAGCTGAAGGATCCCAGGGGGATCGATCCCCTCGTGAAGGCGCTCAAGGACAAAGATGGCGCGGTGCGGACCGCCGCCGTGTGGGCGCTGGAGCGTATCGGCGATGCGCGGGCTGTGCCTGGATTGATCGAGGCGCTCACGGACAACACGGTGCGTGAGGATGTGGCGCGTGTGCTGAAGAAGATCGGCGATGCGCGGGCCGTCGATGCCTTGATCGAGGGGCTGCTGGGCAACAATTGGATGGTGCGGCGCCATGCGGCCGAAGCGCTGGGCAAGATCGGCGATGCCCGCGGAGCCGGTCCGTTGATCGAATCGCTCAAGGATGAAGATTGGCTCGTACGGCGGAATGCGGCGGAGTCGCTCGCGCGGCTTGGGGCGAAGCAGGCGATCGACCCCTTGCTTCCGCTGCTCGAAGATGAGAATACGATGGTGCAGGAGACGGTAGAAGGGGTATTGGCAAGTCTCGGATGGAAAGCGAAGCCGTAATCTTTATTTCGACGTAAAGGATACACATCATGGCGGATGAAGCTCCTCCAAAGCTTATTCAGATCGGTCCCAAGGGCGGCGTGAAGAAAGACGGATTCAATCTCGTCACGGAACGAGTCGTCGCGGTGAACCTCGAAGCGAAGCAGCTCGAAGTCGAACTGTTGGCCTACGACGGGAAGACGGTTGTGTTGGATGTGGATGACGAAGCGCTTGAAGATCTCAAGAAGCTCAAGGTGGGAGATGGCGCCACGATTCGCGTCGTCGAAGAAGGCGGGAAGCGGGTCGCCAAGAGCTTCCGGATTCGTGCGAAGGATCCCAATGCGGCGCGCGCCGATGCGATGTTGTTGGATCTGAAAGACAGTCATTGGCTCAATCGAAAGTATGCAGCGGAAGTGCTGGGCGAGCTCAAGGAAGTTCGCGCGGTGCGGCCGTTGGTTGAGGCGTTGGCGGATGAAGTGGGCGATGTCCGGCAGCGTGCCTACGATTCCTTGATCAAGATCGGCGGACCGGCCGTGTCATCCCTCGTGCCGTTGCTGGTTTCTGAAGAGGATGAGGTCAGGCAATCCGTGACGGAAATCATTCGCAAGATCGGAAAGCCTGCCGTCGAGCCGTTGGCCACGGCGCTTGCCGAGGCCGACGACCGTTTGAAAACGAGGGTGATGAAGGTGTTGGACCGGATGGGCTACAAGCCCAAGGTCAAAGAGGAAGCCAAGGAAGCTGAAGCGCCGCGGCTCACGTAACGCGTCGGTTACGTGGACTGAGAAGGAGTCTTCGTTGGTCTCCCGACAGAGATGTGGCGGAAGCCAAATCCCGCGACGCGGTCCGGTTCATAGACATTCCGTAAGTCGAAGAATATGGGCTGACGTAAGAGGGCTTTCAGTCTGTCGAAGTCGAGCGTTCGGAACTGGTTCCATTCGGTCATGAGGATCAGGGCATCCGCCCCCTCTGCCGTGTCATAGGCGTCTTTACAGGGAACGAGGCCCGAAACAATCTGACAGGCTTCTTCCAGCCCGGCAGGATCGTAGGCGCGAACGGTCGCGCCCTGTTTCATCAGCTCCTGCGCAATGGCCAGGGCCGGCGCATCCCGTAAGTCGTTGGTGTTGGGCTTGAACGACAGGCCCAACATCGCGAAGGTCTTTCCCTTGAGCTGCCCCATCTCCTTCAGAATCTTTGCAATCATCCGGCCCCGTTGCTGCTCGTTGACGAGGGCGGCGGCTCCGGCGATTTGCATGGGATAGCCGGCTCGCTCTCCCGTCTGCACTAAGGCGGCCAAATCTTTGGGGAAGCAGGACCCCCCGAACCCCGGTCCTGCATGGAGAAACTTCGATCCAATCCGGTTGTCGAGCCCCATCCCTTTCGCCACCATCTGTACGTCGGCGCCCACTTTTTCGCAGACCGTCGCAATTTCATTGATGAACGAAATCTTAGTGGCCAGGAAGGCGTTGGAGGCATATTTGATCATTTCGGCCGTGGGGATGTCGGTGACGACGAAGGGCGTTTCGATGAGGTAGAGCGGACGATAGAGGTCTTTCATGATCGCTATCGCCTGCTCGCTGTCTGCGCCGATGACGATCCGGTTCGGCCGCATGAAGTCTTCGATCGCAGACCCTTCACGAAGAAATTCCGGGTTGGAGACGATATCGAAACGGAATTTGCCCGATTGATTGGCGTTGATAACTTCACGTAGTTTTGCGCCTGTTCCCACCGGGACGGTCGACTTGGTGACGATCACCTTGTACCCGGTCATGGTTCTGGCGATGCCACGGCCGACTTCTTCAACGTACGAGAGGTCGGCTGATCCGTCTGCTCGTGGCGGGGTTCCGACCGCAATGAAAATGACGAGCGCCTTGTCGACGGCTTTGGCCACGTCGGTGGTAAAGGTGATTCGGCCCTCTCGAATGCCTTTGGCAACGAGCTCCGTGATCCCTGGTTCGTAGAAGGGCACATCGCCTTTTTCAAGTCTCGCGATCCGTTTGGCGTCGGTGTCCATGCAGGTCACGCTCACGCCGAATTCAGAAAAACAGGCTCCTGTGACCAATCCGACATAGCCGGTTCCGATGACACTGATATGCATGGGTCCCTATCCTCCTAGTAAGCAAGTACGATCTGGCCGAGTATAGCAACGGTATCGAGGGTGAGCAACGAGTTATGGATTGTCCTGTTCGCCGGATAAGCAGCTTGAACCGCTCGTTGACAGCTGCACGAGGGCTGAGTACTATTTGCTCCCTTCATTTGGACGGATTCTCGCGTATGGAAATTCAAAGCAGCCCTATTCAGCGGCCACTCGCCGTGATGATGTGCAGGACCCTCAGCACGATCGGTCAGGACGCAACATTGTTGGAGGCGGCCAAGCTGATGCGCGATGCAAAGGTTGGCGCATTATTAGTAGTCGAGGGCGGTCACTATAGCGGCCTCGTGAGCGAATCAGATTTGGTTCGCAAGGGGGTAGCCGAGTCCCGTTCGGCACAAGAGACGTTAGTCCGTGACGTTATGAGCAGTCCGTTGTTATCGATAGACAGTGCGAGCTCAGCCCATGAGGCGAGCGAAAAAATGGCCGAATGTGGTATTCGGCATCTGGCCGTTTCTGACGATGGCGAGATTGTCGGGGTTATCTCTGTTCGCGACCTCTTACGGTACTTCAAAAATTGGGGCGGCCTATGATCGGTTTGAACCGTCTGTGTGTATCGGTGGATTGTTGTTCTACCCGGTGTGATGTTTCTGTATGAGCCCCGTCAACCGGTCGGTTCATACGCCTCGGTGGTTTCTTCTGGTGACGGCGCTGGTGACCGGCGCGGTGGTCATGGCGCTCGAAATCTTGGGAAGCCGACTCTTAGCTCCCGTGTTCGGAAACTCCCTCTTCGTCTGGGGTGCATTGATCGGAGTCATTCTTGCCGCCATGAGTGGCGGGTATGCCTTTGGCGGCTGGGTCTCCGACCGGTATCCTGGCGCGCAGGTCCTGGCAGGGCTGCTGTTGTTTTCGGGATCCTGGACCTTTCTGATCGCCTGGCTTGGTCAGCCGGTGCTCTTTGCGGTAGCGAAAGCGATTGAGGACCCCCGGTGGGGCCCCTGTGTCGCCGCGGCGCTGCTCCTCGGTCCGCCAGCCTTTGGCCTGAGCGGCGTCTTGCCGGCTATGTTGCGGTTGGCCGTATTAGACCTCGAGTATTTCGGCCGGCATACCGGCCGGATGATCGCGCTCTCGACCATGGGGAGTTTGGCTGGAACCTGGGGGACGGCCTTTTTCTTTCTCTCCTGGATTGGCAGCCAGGCGCTTGTGGCGTGGCTCGGGGCTATTCAAGTGGGGCTGGGCCTCTGGTGGTTGGTCCGTGGGACAACAGCACGGCCGGTCGTGATCGGCCTCATCATTCTGTGCATCGGAGGCTTGGGAGCCGGTGCCTTGTCTCCAATCCAGAAGCTGAAGGCGCCGGTCTATCAGGAAGACAGCCCCTACCAGCAAGTACGAATCCGCGACGACGATCTCTTTCGCTATCTCGTCCTGGACCGGACCTTCCATGCGGTCATGTGGAGGGCGGATCCGGTCGCGCTATTTCTTCCCTATAGTCAATTGATGGTTGCGTCGCTGGCCTTGGTGCCTGAGCCGAAACGAGGGTTGATCCTTGGCCATGGAGGAGGGTCGCTGGCGAAGTGGGTCGCCCACCGGTGGCCTGAACTCGAGTTGGATGTGGTCGAGTTCGATCCGGTGGTCGTTCGCATGGCCGAAGAGTATTTTGCCTATCAGCCGCCTCCTCAGCATCACGTCCATGCCCGTGACGCCCGGGTCTTTCTCAATTCCACGGAGCGGACCTACGACTTTATCTGGGTTGATGCGTTCGCCAGACATATGATTCCGTTTCACCTGACCACTGTGGAATTCTTTGCGGAGTTGCGGGCCCACCTGTCGCCGAATGGCGTTCTCGCAGTGAATTTGGCCTCGTCGGGCGAGGGAGGAGACCTGTTGCGGGCTAATGCAGTTGTGCAGACGATGAGAGGGTCGTTTCCCCACGTCGAGTCTTTTGCGGTCAAGGGGCCATGGAAATCCGCTCAGACGAAATCGGAGAATTTGATTTTCTTTGCTGGTACTCCGCTCGCGCAGCACCAGCTCTCTGTCACGACGGACAAGGTCAATGCATTGGTCGAACAACAGCGCCTCCCGGTCGAAGCGATTGCTTTGTTGAGTACCCATCGTACGGAACCCTGGGAGGCAGGTGTTGTGTTAACCGACAACTATGCGCCCTATGATCTTTTGATGGGATCTACGGTTCAAGGGGTACAGCCTGAGGCAGTGATCACGCACTAAGCCATTGAAGTCATTGGGACTTGTCTAGATTATGAACGGCTATTCTGGATGGCGGCCATTTGAAAAATTACAGATTAACCTTCTTGCTTCCGTTTTCGTTGCTGTGCTATAAGGTTGCCTCTTGAAGAGCGGGAAATCTGGCAGAACATAAATAAGTGTTACTCGTAGAGAAGTAGTAGTCAGCATGGTGTAGGCTACCAGGTCGTGGCGGTAGTTATTTACCAACCTAATCACATCTCTTCTTCTTTCTTAAGGAGGTAGGTCATGGGCAAGACGATGTTAGGGGTCTTCTTCGGCCTCGTGATGGTCATGGCTGGAGCATCTTCAGCATTTGCGCTCCAGGCAGGCGGAGTCGAAATCGGAGATTTGGAGACTGGCTCAGTCGTAGGGCAGTCGTTCAAAGAACTGGATATGGATGCGCATCTGTATGCGGTCGAGATCGGAAACTTAAAGACGTGGTACCCGCCCATCACGATCATTGATTTCAAAGTTCGGCCAGGTCGTCCCGTCCTGCTCGTGGTCACGAACAATTCGACTGCCGAGCATGGATTTCAGCTTACCGATGCAGTCAATTCAGATACGCCAACGGTCATGAAGGCGCAAGTCGTCTTGAAGCCTGGCGAGACCAAGTACATCGGGATTCCAACCAGCGATATGTTCTATGCGACGCAGGGGAATACCTTGACCTACCGTTGTCACTTGCACCCGGCCCATGTTGGTGGCAAGATTTTGATGATCAAGTAGTCGTTTTTGGTAGAAGTGTTTGACCACCGCCCTCTTTGCGATACCGCAAAGAGGGCGGTGGTTTTTTTATGCAAAGGACTCTGAATTCAAGAGCGACAATTACACATCTTCTTCGGCTCGGCAGTCAGCGCCAGGCTCGATCGGAATGTTCTGGACCCCTCTGAGCTCTCCCGCCACGATCAGCAGCAGGAAATGGCGTAATGTCGGCTCCGCTTCTCGCCTCTCACTGACGATGGTGTGCATGTCCACAACCATTTCATCTCCGTCCCATTGTGTCCCATTGATTACCCAATAGTGGCTGGCTGCATCGGGGAATTGCCGAACCACAAACGATTCGATAATGGTCCCCAGGTCAGCGGTACTGGCCTGCGTCAACGTTGGCATGGTGAGGATTCCGCAGAGCGCACTCATGACGATCCATTGATATCGCATGGGGCACCTCCTTGCGCGGGGGCGAACAAACGCTGGTGGCTCCATCAAGAGAAAAGAGCCGGATGAGCATTCAATACGTTACGAATAATCTTACGCCTGACAGGGAGTAAGAATCTATAAGGGGGTCGTTGTAGCGGTGACTGTAGAAACAGGAAAGCCCTGCTTCTCATGGAAAAGCAGGGCCCTCTTGTTGACAGATGAATGAGGACTAGTTGCGCACGCCACTCCAGATTTTGGCAGGATCAATGGCCTTATCAGGATTGAGCGTCTTGGCTTTATCAAGAAGGACTTCCGTCGTTTCCGGATAGAGTGGATCGGCGATACAGCAGTTATCAACCGGGCAGACAGCGGCGCACTGGGGCTCGTCGAAGTGTCCGACGCACTCGGTGCAACGGTCGTGCGTTATGATATAAATACTATCGCCGACTCCCTGGCCGTCGCCCACATGATTGCCCTTTGCTTCCGCGTCGCTGCGAGTTTCAAAAATCGCCTCGTTCGGACATTCGGGCAAGCAGGCCCCACAGGAGATACATTCATCAGTAATCAGCAGCGCCATGACCCTCGCCTCCTTCTCACTACAATAGAGACACACACGGTTGACAAGTCCGCCCCGCCACGACATAGTGCGTGCCGCGACGTGAAGGCCATTCTAGTCTGTCGCTCTTTTCCAAGTCAACAGAACGGCACCTGCTCAGAAGGCCTAGCCGCCCTAGATGAATGGGCCTTTGGGCCCACTGACTCATGACGAGTCGCGAGATGAAATAGCCATGGCCACCATGTCGATCAGCGAGCGCGAGCAGAAAAAGAAGCGCATCATCACGCTCGTTCTCATGGCGATTTTCTTGATGAGCGCGTCATTCTTTTTCATCGATCGGAAAGACGAGACGATCATTATCGTGTCGTTTCCGAACGGTCATGTGCTGGAGACGGAAGTCGCGGACACACCGGAGAAGCTGCTCTTCGGTCTTGCCTTTCGAGAGACGTTGCCAGCGAATAGCGGAATGCTTTATATCTTCGAGTCGACCGGACAAAACCATATTTGGACAAAGGCTTATCGGTTTCCAGTGGACATCATATGGGTTGATGAGAGTCATCACATCGTGGGGCTCAAGGAAGATGTCGCTCCTTGTGGGGAAGATGAGTGCCCCAAGTTTAGTTCCTCTCCGGAAGTGGTCCGCTACGCGATTCAAGCAGAGGCAGGCTTCATCAAGCGCGAAGGGGTTACCGTGGGACAGGAGTTGAAATATACACTTCGGATGTAAGGCGCACGAGGGTGGTGCGAAGCATGAAGAGAGGAGTCGGTGTGGCATGTTAGAAGGGTTTCAGTCCGTTGCTCAGGTTGAAGAGCTCCCGCCCGGGCAGGCAAAGGTCGTGACGGTGAACAAGCGCGAGATTGCGCTCTTCAATATTGATGGGGCCTATTTTGCGATCCATAATTTGTGTCCCCATGAGGGCGGTCCCTTGTGTGAAGGGCGGGTCAAGGGCTTTGTCGTGGCCTGTCCCTGGCACGATCTGGCATTCGACGTTCGAAATGGACAAGGGACGGATGGCGGGGGATATTGTGTGGGAAGTTATGACGTGCGGATAGAAGGCGCGGAGATTTGCGTCGGACCCAGGCGGAAACCATAATACGTTATGATCAGGCGAATGATAAGGCGCGGGTTGCCGCGTACGTGACGATGAGTATGACCTCCAGTTCCGACCATGATGGTCTCAAATCCTCAGATGGGGTAAAGGTAATTGAGACGACTCTTGAGCGTCCCCTCCAGATTCGTCTCTGGGAGGATAGGACGCGAGGGGAACTCTGGGTCCCGACCTATGATTCGGCGGGGCTGGCCCTGTTGGCTGACGACTACCAGCGCATCGCGGGAAACAATGCGGTCGATAATGGACAGCGGACGTTCGAGTTTAAGGTGATGAAGCCGGGAACTCATCGGGTGTTGTTTGAAAAACGCATGGGGTGGAAGTTTACGGCTGAAGACCGGCGGGTCTTCGAGGTGACGGCTCCCGATTCTTCGTCTCGGAGGAGTGCGTAGCCGTGCCGGATGTCGCGTTCGTCAATGGATTGTTTGTGCCGTTGGCCGAAGCCAAGATCTCGATCGACGATCGAGGCGTTCAGTTCGGCGACGGCGTCTACGAAGTGATCCGCACCTACAAGGGGCGTCCATTCGCACTCGAGGCCCATTGGGCTCGACTCGAGCGTAGTGCTGCGGCGCTTGATTTGACGCAGCCCTATTCTCGTGCCGACTGGACAAGCCATGTCTTGGAAGGAATTAAACGGGCGACCTATCCTGAAGCCAAAATCTACATTCAGCTGAGCAGGGGCGCCGCTCCCCGTGATCATGTCTATCCGGCGCACGTGGCGCCCACGGTTGTCATGACGGTTCGCGAATTCCACCCTCTCGACAAGTCGGTGCCGGCCGACGGTGTGGAGGCCATGACGATCGAGGACATTCGATGGGGGCGCTGCGATATCAAGAGCCTGAATTTGTTAGCGAATGTGCTCGCACGTCAGCAGGCCAAGCAGGCTCATGTGTTCGAGGCCATTTTGGTCAAAGAGGGCTTGGTGACTGAGGGGGCGGTCACCAACGTGATGGTGGTCCGTGGGGGAGCGGTGGTGACGGCTCCGGAAGGGCCGCGCATTTTGTCCGGGGTTACGCGGGCCGTCCTGTTGGAGCTGGCTCGAAATGAGGGTCTGCCGATTCACGAGCGCGGGGTCTCGCAAGCCGAACTGTATAGTGCCGACGAAGTGTTTCTCACCGGAACCACAGTCGAGGTCCTGGCCGTTGTCCGCGTGGATGGACAAATCATTGGGGATGGGCGGCCTGGTCCAATCACGCAACGACTTGCCGCAGGCTTTACGAGGCTGGCCGGCTAGGCTCTTGCTTTGGCATAGGGGGCATGTTATGGTCCCCGCACTGGAAGTGGGCTCGGGCCCACTTTTTTGTTTGATCACTTGCAATGAGCTATTCCAAAGAAGCAGGGCGAGGGGTGTCGGTGAAAGAATCCCGACCAGTCGTCGATCGCATCAGCGAAGTGGTGTCGCCCATCCTGTGGGCCTTGGGTCTAGAATTAGTCGACGTCGTCTGTGTCGGGCAAGGTACGCGGTCAGTCGTTCGCGTATACATCGATAAGGTGGGCGGCATCACGGTAGAAGATTGTGGGCGTGCACATCTCGAGATCAGTCCGGCCTTGGATGTGGCTGATCCGTTTCCCCATACTTATACGCTGGAAGTCTCCTCACCTGGTCTGGATCGGGCCTTCAGGCGGGCTCAGGATTATCGCCGGGCAGTGGGCAAAGAGGTGAGCGTCAAGCTCAAACAGCCGATCGACGGACAATGGCGTGTGGTCGGACTGTTGACGGAAGTGAGTGAGCAGGGCATTACGGTCGTGGTGAGCGATGCGCGCCCTGAGCGGACAGTCATTCTTGAGTTCGACTCGATTGCTGAAGCGCGACGCGTCGTCACGTTTTAGGGGTACGGGAGTCGATTACCGAGGTATGAGCATATCGCTGCTTTTAGGAGGGTGGCTGCAGGGGCAGCTGCCGGAGAGTGAGCTATGAATCGAGAATTGATTTCGGTCATCGACGAACTTGGTCGGTCAAAGGGCATTGAGAAGAGCCGAGTGATTGGGGCGATTGAGGCGGCCCTTCAAATGGCTGCCAAGAAACGGTTCGGGCAGGCTGAGAACATTCAGGTCGAGATAGACTCCAAGACCGGTGAAATCTCCGTCGTGTCGAAGAAGATCATTGTTGACGTGGTCGCCAATCCCAAAACTGAGGTCTCCCTACAGGAAGCACGCCAGTTCGATAGCGAGGCAGAGGTCGGTGACGAGATCGGGTCGGTCATCGAGATGAGCGATTTGGGGCGGATCGCGGCGCAAACTGCCAAGCAAGTGATTTTCCAGAAGGTCCGTGAGGCCGAATGGGAAGCAGTCCAAAAGGAATATTCGACGCGGCAGGGTGATCTGGTCAACGGCATTATTCTCGGGATGGAGCGTCGGAACTACTTGGTGGATTTGGGCAAGACGGAGGCGGTGTTGCCGATTCAGGAGCAGATTCCGCGGGAAACCTATCGCCGTGGCGATCGAGTGAAGGCGATGCTCCTGGAAGTGCGCCGGACGCCAAAGGATGTTCAGGTCATCTTGACGCGGAGTCACCCCCAGTTCGTCTCGAAGTTATTTGAGTTGGAAGTGCCGGAAGTGCTCGAGAAAATCGTGGAGATCAAGTCCATTGTGCGGGAGCCTGGCGATCGAACCAAGATTGCCGTCACGTCTCGCGAGAAAGCAGTCGATCCGGTCGGGGCCTGTGTGGGGATCAAGGGGTCGCGGGTGCAGGCGGTGGTTCGCGAGCTGCGCGGAGAGAAAATAGACATCATTACCTGGACATCGGATCCGCGTGTGTTCATTGCCGAGGCGTTGAATCCGGCGAGTATTGAGAAGGTCGGCGTCGATGAGGAGAAGAAGTCGGCGTTGGTCGTCGTGGCGGATTCTCAGCTGTCGTTAGCGATCGGAAAGAATGGCCAGAACGTGCGATTGGCTGCCCGTCTGACCGGCTGGAAGATCGATATTATCAGCGCGACGGAGTACGAAAAAGAAAAAGCCGAGCGGGATAACGATATCAAGGCGGCATTGGCAGAGGAAACCGAGGCGTTGCATCAGCAACAAGAAGCCAGGGAACAGGAATTACAAGCTCGGGCAGAATCGGAGTCGGATGCCGGGTAAAGAAGAACAGGTGTCAAATCCTCATGCGCGTTTACGAATTGGCTAAGCAGCTCGGGATGGAAAACCGTGAACTCATTCCTGAATTGAAGCGGATGGGTGTCGCCGTCGCTTCGCACAGTAGTGCGTTGGAGGACGACGTGGTGCAGAAAGCGATGGAGAAGCTCGGTTCGAAAGCCAAAACCGCCGCGAAAGCAACAGGCAAAGAAGCCGATGCTGGTCGGGGTAAGGTTGTCGCGGGGGCAAAAACCGGGTCGGCCCAGGCCTCTCCGGCAGTGGAAGATGCTTCTAAGTCCGATAAGCGCCGCATTTTGATTAAGCGCAAGCGGGAGGACGAGCCGTCTACTGAAGTCGTCGCATCCCAGCCCGCAGTTGAAGCGTTCGGCAGCGGTGGAACGACCGCCGATGCTCCTGTCGTCAGTCCTGTGTTGTCCCATCCCATTATTGAGACGCCAATCGCTCCACATCCTGAGTTGACGCCGATGCCGGACCTGACGCCTATTGTGGGAGTCCAGGTCGCTTCACCTCCAGTTATTGCGGTCAAGCCTGCTGCCGTGCCCATCCCAGACCTCACTGTTGGGAAAAAGAAACCCCTCTCGCTCGAAGAGTTACAAGCTGAAGGCTTGAAAGAAAAAGCGAAGAAGGCTCGCAAGCCTGGCCGTACTCGAGAAGAAGAAGAGCTTCGATTGCGTGAGGATGCGGCTCGCTGGCAGGATCTTCGTGCCATTCCGTTGCACCAGCGCCGTGACGACCGTAGTAAGCACGTGCATCACAGCGCGCCAGGGGAAGTGACCAAGCCGCGGCGGAAGGGTTTCAAGTTTACGGCTGGTATGACGGTGAAGGAGTTTGCCGAGCTGATCGGGCAGCGTCCGGCTGATATTATGCGTAAGCTGATGGATATGGGGCAGATGCTCACGTTCAATCAGACGATGAACGTGGATGCGGCCGTCATCATTGCTGAGGAGAACGGAATCAAACTCGATCTCTCGACGGAAAAGGTCGGAGAAGAATTGTTGGAGTCCGTCGTACAGACGGATGAAGACGCTCAGCTCGAATCGCGGCCACCGGTGGTGACGATCATGGGCCATGTCGATCACGGCAAGACGTCGCTGCTCGATGCGATCCGGCAAACAAAAGTGGCGGAAGGTGAGGCCGGTGGGATTACGCAGCATATCGGCGCGTACACCGTCGCGGTTCGTGGAAAGCAGGTGACCTTCCTGGATACGCCTGGTCACGAAGCCTTCACGGCGATGCGCGGTCGTGGCGCAAAGATTACCGATATTGTTATCCTGGTCGTGGCGGCAGACGATGGCGTGATGCCGCAAACGATCGAAGCGATCAATCATGCCAGGGCCGCGTCCGTTCCGATTATTGTGGCCATCAACAAGATCGATAAGCCTGGCGCCAATGCCGATCGTGTGAAGAACGCCTTGTCCGAGCATGGACTGATCTCCGAGTCCTGGGGCGGGGATACGATCATGGTTGAGGTCTCAGCCAAGGAAAAGACCGGTTTGGATACGTTGCTGGAGATGATTCTTCTGCAGTCCGAAGTGCTGGAGCTCAAGGCGGACCCGCATCGGATGGCCAAAGGCGTTGTGGTGGAAGCCAAGCTGGAACGAGGACGTGGCCCTGTGGCAACCGTGCTGGTTCAGAGCGGGACCCTTCGCGTCGGTGATGTGTTCGTCGTCGGAGTATTTAGCGGAAAAGTTCGCGCGTTGATAGCGCACACGGGCGCTAAGGTACAAGCAGCCGGTCCTTCCATCCCTGTCGAAGTGGCCGGGCTTCCTGGTGTGCCCTCGGCAGGCGATGTCTTTCAGGTTGTGAAGGATGAACGGGTTGCGCGTGACATTGCGGAAGATCGAGCGCATAAGCAGCGAACGACAGATTTGTCAGGGTCCGCGAAGGTCACCCTCGACGACTTGTTTGCCAAGATCAAGGAAGGGTCGGTCAAGGAACTGGCGCTTGTGATCAAGTCTGACGTGCAAGGGTCGGCTGAAGCGCTGACCGCCAGTGTCGAAAAACTTGCCACTGCTGCGGTCAAGCTGCGCGTCATTCACAGCGGCGTAGGCGGGATTACAGAGTCCGACGTGTTGCTGGCTGCCGCATCGAACGCCATCGTGATCGGATTCAATGTTAGGCCGGAGCCGAAGGCGTTGGCCCTGGCTGAGCAGCAAGGCGTCGATATCCGCCAATACACGATTATTTACGATGCGATGACCGAGATTAAGGCCGCGATGGAAGGGCTGCTCGAACCGACGCTCAAGGAGCGGATCTTGGGACGGGCCGAGGTACGGCAGGTCTTCACGGTGTCCAAAGCCGGTGTCATTGCCGGGGCCTATGTGGTGGATGGCACGATTTCCCGTGCGGCGGTCGGAGTTCGGGTGCTTCGCGACAATGTTGTGGCCTACGAAGGGAAGCTCGGGTCGTTGCGCCGCTTTAAGGACGATGTCCGTGAAGTGCAGCAAGGCTACGAATGCGGTATCAGCGTCGAGAATTTCAACGACATCAAGGCCGGGGACATCATCGAAGCCTACGCGATCGATAAGATCGCCGCAAAGCTCTAAGGTGTGAGTCTGCCCTGTGGGTATCATTGTCGGACTCTGTACGGTCGAGCTGTTTATCCCAGGAAGTCAGTCGTTGAAGGATAAGCGGCAGGTGCTGTTGAGTCTCAAAGATCGATTGCGTGAGAAGTTCAATCTCTCCGTCGCTGAGGTTGATGGGCAGGATTTGTGGCAGAAGGCCGTATTGGGGTTGGCCTGCGTGGCCAACGAAGGGCGATACGTCAACCAAGTGTGTGACCAAGCGCTGAACCTGATTCGGAGCGTCCCAGCCGTGGAAGTCGTCCAGTCTCGTGTGGAATTGTTGTGACGGCGGCATGCCTGGTGGAGTGCACGGTGGCCAAGACAGGATATCATCGGGCTGATCGTGTGGCCGATCAAATTCGCATGGAAGTGGCCGATATCCTCATGCGGAAGATCAAGGACCCCCGTGTGCAAGCCGTGACCGTGACCGACGTCAAGCTGACGAGCGATCTGCGGATCGCTCGCGTGTTTGTGACGACCATGGGCACGAAAGACGAAGAGCGGAACGTCTTTGTCGGGTTGGAGCAAGCCAGTGGATTTGTGCGCGGTGAGCTAGGGCGCCGACTCTCGCTCCGGTATCTGCCGGAAATCGTCTTCGCCAAGGATGTCAGCGGGCCGAGAGGCGATCGCGTGTTGCAGTTGCTGGAGGAGCTCCACGTCGATACGGAGGCCGAAGGCGGGTCGTCCGAAGAGAAGACGAGTTCGTAGTATCGGGGGCGTGATGATGGATCTCGCGCAGAGCTGTGCCGTGGTCGACGGCGTATTGATCATCAAAAAAGAAACAGGGTGGACCTCGCATGATGTCGTGGCGAAGGTGCGGCATCTTCTCGGCGGAGTGAAAGTCGGTCATGCCGGGACCCTCGATCCTGCCGCAACGGGAGTTTTGCCCGTGCTGATCGGGCGGGGAACCCGCATTGCCGAATATCTGGTTGAGTGGGATAAAGAATATTGTGCCGTGCTTCGACTCGGCGAAACTACCGACACGCAGGATGCGACGGGAACGGTCCTCGTCAGGCAGGCGACGGAACATCTGACATCGGCGGCGATCCATGAAGCGGTCGGTCGATTTCTCGGACCGATCGAGCAAGTTCCTCCGATGTATTCGGCGGTAAAAGTCGCAGGCGTTCCTCTCTATAAGTCCGCTCGCGCGGGCAAAACGATTGCACGGGATGCCCGGACCATTGTCATCCACACCCTTGAGGTGTTGGGGATCGAAGGCCGGGATGTGGCGTTGCGGATCGTCTGCTCCAAAGGGACCTATGTGCGGACGTTGTGTGCCGACATTGGAGCAGCCTTAGGCGTCGGTGGTCACATGTTGGCGTTGGAGCGAACGCGAGTGGGGCCCTTGAGGATCGACCAGGCGCTGACGATCGATGAGGTGGCCACCCGTCATGCTCTCGGACGGTTGGGGGACGATCTGTTATCGCTGGATTTGTCGTTAAATCGGTTTGCGCTGGCGGTGGTGGATGAACAGACGGCTGATCGCGTCCGACATGGCGCTCCAGTGCCTGCGGGAAAAATCCTGCGTTGGGAAGGGGCGGGCGCTAGTGAGCGCCAGTCACACATGCCGGTTCGCATCCATGATAGCGACGGACGTTTGATCGCGATCGGGAAGTGTCCGGCGAATGCGGGAGATGCGCTCAAGGTGGAGAAGGTATTAATCGATCAGGACGTATGAGCGTTCGTTGCGGATGACGGAAAGGAACAGGAAGGAAGGAAACCATGGCATTACTCAAAGAAGCAAAAACTGAGTTGATCAAACAGTATCAGCAGCATGAGACGGATTCCGGCTCACCGGAAGTCCAGATCGCGGTGTTGACCACCCGGATCACCTATTTGACGGAGCATTTCAAGACCCACAAGAAGGATCATCACTCGCGGCGTGGCCTGCTGCTCTTGGTCGGCCGCCGTCGGCGGTTGCTCGACTATCTTCGTGGCGTCAGCGATGCGCGGTATCGTGCAGTGATCGAGCGATTGGGCATCAGGAAATAGTATTCCGTCCCGCTGTCGCGCCAGGAGGCGCAACAGCGGGACCGTAGTCGTCAGTCGCACAGGTGAACACGGACAGAGACTGGAGTGTTCCTCATCGCTCGAGTCCCTCTCTGTGGGCATCTGTGGGGCCTAACCAGAGGAGACTCAGATGGTACACACAGTTGAAATAGAGGTTGCGGGGCGCATCTTGCGACTCGAGACCGGTCGTGTGGCACGACAAGCAGATGGTTCGATTTGGGCTACGTACGGCGACACGGTCGTCTTGGCGACGGCTGTTGCGTCACAGACTGCCAAGCCAGGCATCGATTTTCTCCCCCTCACCGTCGATTATCAGGAAAAATCATTCGCAGCCGGAAAGATTCCCGGCGGGTATTTCAAGCGAGAAGCTCGTCCATCGGAAAAGGCCGTGCTGACCAGCCGGCAGATTGATCGGGGGCTCCGCCCGCTCTTTCCTGAGGGCTATTATTTCGAGACCCAAGTCATTGCGTCAGTTCTTTCGGCCGATCAGACCGGCTCCTCCGACATCCTCGGCATTATCGCCTCCTCTGCTGCCCTGACCGTTTCGAATATTCCGTTCGATAATCCGATCGCGGGCGTGAGGATCGGGCGGCTGGACGGCAAGTTCGTGGTCAACCCTGATCTTGAGACGGTGGCGAAGAGCGAGTTGCACCTCGTAGTGGCGGGGACGGCCGATGCGGTCATGATGGTCGAAGCAGGGGCGAACGAACTGTCCGAAGCCATCATGCTCGAAGCGATCGAACTCGCCCATAGCGAGATCAAGAAGATTGTGGCCAAGATTCGCGAACTGCAAGCCCTTGCCGGCAAGCCCAAGCGAAAGGTGGCGAAGGAGCAGATCGACAGCGCGCTTGCGGCGCAAGTGAAGGCGCTGGTGGCGCAAGGTATCCGTGATGCCATCATGATCCCCAATAAAGCGGCCAGGCAGGAGCGGTTGGACGAGGTCAAGAATGACGCGGTCCAAAAGCTCAAGAGCGCAGACGATCCGAATCGGGAGCGGCACGTCAAGCTGGTGTTCCATGAGTTGGAATATACCGAAGTCCGGAACATGATCCTGGAGAAGGGATCTCGGGCGGATGGACGTGGCCCGGCTGATATCCGTGCGATTACCTGCGAAGTCAGCGCATTGCCCAGGACACATGGCTCGGCGATTTTCACCAGAGGCGAGACCCAAAGTTTAGCCGTGGTCACCTTGGGGACCTCGGACGATGAACAGCGAATCGATGCGTTAGAAGGGGAGTACATGAGGACCTTCATGCTCCATTACAATTTCCCGCCGTTCAGTGTCGGTGAAGCGCGGCCTCTTCGCTCGCCGGGACGCCGGGAAGTGGGTCATGGTGCGTTAGCGGAACGGGCATTGGCCCCGGTCATTCCGAGCAAGGAAGCCTTTCCTTATACGCTTCGTATCGTGTCGGACATCCTCGAATCCAATGGGTCGTCGTCGATGGCGACCGTCTGTGGCGGGAGCCTTGCGTTGATGGATGCCGGCGTGCCGGTCAGCAAAGCCGTGGCCGGGATCGCGATGGGATTGATCAAAGAGGGCGACCGGGTCATGATTCTCTCCGATATTCTCGGGCTCGAGGATCACCTGGGCGATATGGACTTTAAGGTCTGCGGAACCAGGCAGGGCGTCACGGCCCTCCAGATGGATATCAAAATCGGCGGCATTACGTCGGCCTTGATGCAGAAGGCATTGGAGCAGGCAAAAGCCGGACGGTTACACATTTTGGGTTGCATGGAAAAAGCTCTCCAAGCGCCGAGAACCACCCTGTCGGCTTACGCGCCCAGGATCTTCACGATGAAGGTGAAGCAGGACAAGATTCGCGAAATCATCGGGCCGGGCGGCAAGACGATCCGCGGTATCATTGCGGATTGCGGGGTCAAGATCAATGTCGATGACAGTGGAACTGTGACGATCGCGTCGGTCGACGGCGCTTCGGCCGAGAAGGCCAAAGAAATGATCAGCCGGATTACCGAAGAGGTCGAGATCGGAAAGATCTACATGGGCACGGTTCGAAAGATCATGGATTTCGGCGCGTTCGTCGAGGTCCTTCCGGGAACCGATGGGCTGGTGCATATCTCACAGTTGGCACACCATCGGGTCCAAGCGGTATCCGACGAGGTGAAGGAAGGGGATCAAATCTTGGTGAAGGTCATGGAAGTGGACCGTCAAGGGAAGATCCGCCTGAGCCGCAAGGAAGCCATGCCGGCTCCGGCTGGGGCCGCTACGCCTGATCCATCAGCCGGGTAACTGCCTTGTATCGCAAGCTCGTCCTGGACAACGGGGTGCGGGTCGTAACCGAACGGATACCGACGTTAAAGTCGGTGACCGTCGGTGTATGGGTTAACACTGGGTCGCGGGACGAGCAGTCTCCCCAAGCGGGCTATTCCCACTTTATCGAGCACATGCTCTTCAAGGGAACGCGCAAGCGTACCTCCGCCGAGATTTCGCGCGAAATCGACGCACTCGGCGGAGAGATGAATGCCTTCACCTCGCGTGAGACGACGACCTATTACGTGAAGGTGCTGGATCAGCAGCTGCCTCAAGCATTGGAGCTCCTCTCCGATCTGTTTCACCATTCCCGGTTCGTACCCAAAGACATCGAAAAAGAAAAACAGGTCGTCCTGGAAGAAATCCGCATGGTGCAGGATGACCCGGAAGATCTCGTGCAAGAGCTCCACATGGGGCAGGTACTGGGGCGTCACCCACTCGGTCGCTCTATCTTGGGCCGGGAGAAGACGGTCAGAGGGCTGCGACGCCAGGATCTGCTGAGCTATATCGAGACCCACTACGATTCGAGTCAGACCGTGGTGTCGATTGCCGGAAACTTTGCGCAGGGCAAGCTTGATCTCTTGGTCGCGAAGTATTTCGGCAAGGGCCGATCTGCCAAGGCGACTCCTGTCAACGGGCGCCGTCCTCCTGACTTGCGCGGCGGTGTCCTGCTGAAGAAGAAGAAGCTAGAACAAGTCCATCTATGTCTAGGCCTCAAAGGCGTTCCCGCCGGACATCAGGATCGGTATGCCTTATATGCGCTGAACAGTGTGTTAGGGGGCAGTGTGAGTTCGCGATTATTTCAGGAAGTCCGTGAGAAACGAGGTCTTGTCTATTCCGTCTACTCCTACTTGTCCGGCTATTCTGACGGCGGCATGATCACCGTCTATGCGGCGACTAGGCCGAAAGAAGTGGATCGCGTGGTGGATCTTGTCTGCCGTGAAATCAGACGGCTGGGGAGCAAAGGCGTTGTCGGAAAAGAGCTTGAGCGGGCGAAGGTCCAGATGAAGGGCAGCCTCATGTTGAGTCTGGAGAGTTCGCATAGCCGCATGAGTAAATTGGCCAAGGACGAATTGACATACGGAAAGCATACGTCGATGAACGAGATGTTGGCGCGCATTGATCGTGTGAGCGAAGAGCAGATGTTCGACGTGGGCCGTCAATTTTTCAAGGTAGACTCACTCGCCATCACCGGGTTGGGTCCTCTCGCGCCAGGTACGCTTCAGTCGTACAGATGAGAATTTTCTAATAGATGCGAGTTGAGCACTCAAATATGGTAAAAATTTCGAGTGAACTAATTTTCGTAAGCATTTGATTAATAATATTTATTATGACTAAATTCGAAGTTATGCACAGAGCAAACATTTCCTTGACAGTATTTCGTGGTTTCAGTACCATGACGGAACTTTTTGACAACGATTCTCAATCGAGGGACTCAACGCGAGAGACAGCAAAGGAGGTGGCGAAACCCATCGCTCGTGATTGGAGGAGCTCTGAAACTGTTTCTGTTCATTCATCGCACTTAAACTAGTGTCATCGGTTATTTCGGTTGTTATTTTTATGAAGGAGGGACTAGGTATGAAAAGGGTTGCAGTTTTAGCCTCCGTGGCAATGTTGTCCATGTTCGGTATGTTGACGGCTGAATTTGCCGTTGCGGCCGATGCCCCCAAAGTGACTGGCCCAACCGATAACATTGTCGGCGGAAAGCCGATGAAGGGTGAAGTCGCCAAGACCTTGAAGGGTCGTGTCTGGTCGCAATGGGCGGACAATCCAGATGGCGAATTGCTTTTCGGGATTCAATATTGGAACACCGGTGAGCCGGCGTCAGGGACCCCGTCGGGCCGTTCATCTTCCGATCTCGATGTGAAGCCGCCAGATCCATTGTTCTCTTGCTGCGGCTGGGGTTTTGTGGGCGGAACCGATAAGAACAATCCTTATTCCGGTTGGTACCATGCTGCCACGACCGTTCGTCTGGCAGTGAAGGACAAAGCGTTGATGGACCAGATCATCAAGGCCTCTCAGGAGCTCGTCGCCATGGAAGTGAGCCTGGACGGTCGGACGATCACCGGGTTTAAGGTTATTAAGTAATCGACCTCGACAAGCCTTAATTCATTTATGTCCAGCAAGGAGGACGCGATTATGAAGTTTCATGCGAAAGGTTGGGCCATGGTGGCCGTTGTAGCGCTGGGGGTATCCGTCGCCTCCACTGCGTTTGCCATCGAGTCGTTCCAGGAGCGTTTTGAGTGGGGAGATCTGAGCAAGCCGACCACTATCCAGGGTCGCGTTATTGTGCTCGATCCCTACGATGAAGCGGTTTGGATCAATGTGGCCGTATTCGGCGGAAATGCCGAGAGTGGCCTCTTTTGGCAGAAGATTCACCCGGGCAAGAACCTCAAGTTCTACGCCGACAAGGGAGCCTGGGAAGAGTTGAAGAAGATGGGCCGCGTGCATTCCGGGCCCGCTGCAGCTAAAGAAGTGCCGCCCTCCAGCACGACAGACCTGATTGAGTTTGTCGCGACGGAGCCTGAGCAGAACCACCGGGTTATTTCTTCGGTCAAGAAGCTCCCGGAAGTTGCTGGTTCTATGGGGAAGCCGCTCAGTATCTCTGCCCTTCGCTTGAAGGAATGTACAGGAAAGAGCGAAGTTGAAGCAGGCTGCGCCGCAGCGAAGCAGCAGCTCAATACTTCACCGAAATCTCCGGATGGGGCCCTTGTCCCCATGTTGTACGATGTGTTGCTCCCAGGTGGTCAGCCTATTGGAGGCCTGATCCCTTGGACCGCGGAGTATAACAAGGCCGCGGCTGCTCACTAAGCTAAGCGAGTTGTTGTTTGGGAAGGCGGCATCTCCGAAAGGGGATGCCGCCTTTCTTATGTGTCGAGATCGTCTTGGCCTGCAGGGCCGATCCGGCGTTGGATGTCAGCGAGGCGGTTGAGTGCATCGAGCGGCGTCATGGAGAAGAGGTCGATTTGCTTCATTTCCTCGATGATTGGATGGGGTTTGGGCAGTGAGGCCTGTGGTGTCTCTTTCTCCAAGGATACGGGCGTACCCTCAATGGTGGCATCCGGTTGTTCCAGTTGGGCAAGGACTTGTTGCGCCCTGGCGATGACCGCGGGAGGGAGTCCTGCCAGTTTGGCCACGTGAATACCGTAACTGCGGTCTGCGCCGCCCGGTATAATCTTGCGCAAGAAGACCACGTCTCCATCCCGTTCCTGGACCGCGACGCAATAGTTTTTAATCCCTTCCCGTAACCCTTCCAGTTGCGTCATCTCGTGATAATGCGTGGCGAACAAGGTTCTGGCTCCCACGTGCTGGCGGTCTTGAATATATTCCGCGATGGCCCAGGCGATGCTGAGTCCATCGTAGGTGCTGGTTCCCCGACCGATCTCATCCAGGAGAATCAAGCTGCGGGAGGTCGCACTGTTTAAGATATGAGCCGATTCGATCATCTCCACCATGAAGGTGCTCTGGCCCGCTGATAGGTTGTCTGAAGCGCCGACACGCGTGAAAATTCGATCAACCAGTCCGATATGGGCCTCGGTTGCCGGGACGAAACTCCCGATTTGCGCCAGCAAAACAATCAGTGCGACCTGGCGGAGATAGGTGCTTTTTCCCGCCATGTTGGGCCCGGTGAGGATCACCAGCCTGTTGCCCTCACAGTCGAGGGCGGTATCGTTGGGCACGAAGGTGAGATCACTGCTGAGCTGTTCCACGACAGGGTGCCGGCCTTCTCGAATGTGGATCGTGCCGCTCTTATCGACGAGCGGTTTGACGTAGCGATGCAAGGCGGCGGTCTCGGCCAAACCGGCGAGGACGTCGAGTAACGCAACGGTCTGGGCCATCGCTTGAAGGCGAGGCACCTCGTGCGCTAAACAACTGCGGACCTGATCGAACAGTTCCTGCTCGAGCGCCAGCAGTTTACTTTCAGCGCCTGTGACCCGTTCTTCCAACTCTTTCAGTTCCGCTGTCATGAACCGTTCGGCATTCACCAGCGTCTGTTTGCGAATGTAATCAGGCGGGACGCGGGAGAGGTGCGTCTTGGTAATTTCGATGTAGTAGCCGAACACTTGATTGTAGCGAACCTTTAACGAATCGATTCCCGTTCGTTCCCGTTCTTTGGCTTCTAGCGCGGCGATCCAGCCCTTGCCTTCGGTGCTGGCCTTGCGCAGTTCATCGACTCCGGCATGGTATCCCTCCCGAATCACACCGCCGTCACGGAGAGACAGCGGCGCCTCCGGCTTGATGGCCTGCTCAATCGAGTCATGAACATCGCAGCAGTCGTCCCAGGATTCACGGACAGCAGCCAGCAGCGAAGCGGAGAAGGGTTGGAGGTGGGACAGTAATTCTGGCAGGGCGCCCACGGATTGTTTCAGTGCGAGTAGTTCGCGAGGTCCTGCGACGCCGAGCGTCAGGCGGCTACTGAGACGGGCGATATCTTGCACATCGCGGAGTGTGGTCCTGAGCGACACCCGTTGTTGTATCCGGTCTTTCAACTCGCCGACTGCGTCGAGCCTGGCCTGAATAGCGCCTCGATCGAGGAGTGGCCTGACGAGCCAGTCACGCAACAGGCGACTGCCCATCGCCGTCGCGGTACGGTCCAACACCGACAGGACCGTCGACTGGTTCTGCCCCGACCGGGGCTCGCCGAAGCCGAGCGGCCGCACGAGTTCGAGATTGCGAATCGTGGCGCTATCCAGATGCATGGAGTCGCTGCTCCAGCGCGTGTGCAGACGGCGGAGATGTGCGAGCGAGGCGGTCGGCTGGGTCTCACGAACGTATCGCAGGATCGATCCGGCGGCTCCGATCCCGGCGGTCAGGCCGCGGCAGCCGAATCCGTCGAGCGACTGCACCGCAAATTGTGTCTGGAGTAGTTGCGCGGCATCTTTGGGATTGAAGGCATCCGAAGGTTGTGCGCAGAGGCGGGGCCCACGCAGGTGAGTCAGGCAGGTTCCGGCATCTGTCGTGGAATCTTGATGCAGGACTTCACGCGGTTCTAGTCGAGCCAGTTCATCCATGAGCTGGGTTTCCGCCTGCGCCCCCTGGAACTCCGTCATCCAAAACTCGCCCGTGGAGACATCCAGACAGGCCAGCCCAATGATGGATTGTCCCTTGGCAGATGAGCCTATAGCGTCGGAGAAGGCGACCGCGACTAGGAAATGCGATTCGCTGGGAGAAAGGAATTCGGTATCGACCAATGTGCCAGGCGTATAGAGACGAACGACTTCTCGGCGTACGAGACCCTTTGCGAGTTTCGGGTCTTCCACCTGTTCGCAGAGTGCGACGGTTCGTCCGGCCTTAAGGAGCTTCGCGATGTAACCTTGCGCGGCATGGTACGGCACGCCACACAATGGAATGGGGGTGGCGCTTGTTTTGTCGCGAGACGTGAGGGCAATGGAGAGCAGTTTTGAGGCGACCTGCGCATCCTCGTAAAACATTTCGTAAAAGTCGCCGACGCGGAATAACAGAATGGCGTCGGGATACCCGCGTTTGATTTCCCGGTATTGCCGCATTAACGGTGAGGCGTCTGCGTCACTCATCATGTCGGTCTCTCGGTGGTTCGACGATCATTGTCGTTGGAGAGCGGCCGGTGACTTTGTCGAGCGAGAGGCGTAGCCGTTCTAAGTCCACTTCAGCCTCTTGCAGCGCTTTGGTTTTTCGGCGGAGTTCGATTCGGCCTCTCACCCATGGAGGAAAGAGCAGAATGCCGGAGACCAACAGTCCCACCGCAAATCCAGTGAGGATAGGCTTGTAGATCGGCGTTGAGGCTTCAAGCAGACCGAAGAAGTACCGGAGCGTCACTTCCTGTTCCTGATTTTGAAGGAAAAATGCCAGGGAGAGGAGGAGGAGGACCCCGACCAGAATCAGCCTTATCATGACCTCGTTGCCCCCTTCTTGTCCGAGCCTTGGTGCGGTGGTGCCTGATGCGTTTTGCGCGCTCGCGTGAGGACAGCCTCAGACGTCGGACCCGTCGCATGCAACTGAATCGATCGACTCTGCGCGGTTCGATGACTCAGGGTCACCTCAATCCGGTCCTGCGGCAGCAGGTCAAGCCCCTTATCCGCCCATTCGATGGCTGTCACGGTCTGGCCGGATAAATACTCCATCACACCTGTTGATTCAAGCTCGCGGAGCGAGCGGATGCGGTACCAATCCATGTGGGCCAGTGACAGCCGCCCCTGGTATTCGTGAATTACGACGAAGGTCGGGCTGGTCACTGCAGTCGGCGATGCGCCAAGGCCCTGCGCGATTCCGCGAACGAGCGCCGTCTTGCCGGCTCCGAGCGGTCCGTAGAGTGCGATCGTTTCCCCTCCTTGAAGCGTACGTCCGAGCACTTGGCCTAACCAGTCGGTCTGCTGGTGCGAGGAGGAGGTCAGTTTCCACGGCAGGCTCGACGCGGCGCGTCGGCGAGCGGCAGGCTCTGTTGCCTTGGCAGGCTTAGTGACGTTCAATCGTTGTGGTTCGCTGGAGCGCATAGGGAATCTGGGCAATCAGATCACGGGCAAGTATCCCGGCCTGCCCGAGTTGTCGGGCGGCCATGTCGCCGGCTGACCCATGAAAATAGGTGGCGGCACAGGCGGCGTCCCATGCGGGAACCCCTTGTGCCAGTAGGCCGACAATCATGCCGGTCAACACATCGCCGGTTCCAGCCGTGGCCATGCCGGGATTCCCGGTCGGGCAAACGGCGACAAGTCCATCAGGGCGGGCGATGACGGTTCGTGCGCCTTTTAAGACGACGAATACACCGCGCTCTCGGGCGAACCGTCTGGCCGTACCGATGCGGTCTGCGTTGACGCTCTGCGTGGTGGCATCAACGTCGAGCCGAGCCATCTCGCCGGGGTGCGGAGTGAGAATGGGCGGCGTCTGACATTCGGTCAACAACGACACGCGGCCAGTCAACGCGTTGAGCGCATCGGCATCGAGGACGGAGGGCCGATCCAGATATTTCATCAAGGCCTGCACGAGTTCAACGGTCTCAGGATGGGTCGAGAGTCCAGGGCCGATGGCGATTGCCGTACGTGCCTGGATGAAGGCGGCAACACGATCGAGTCCTGAGCGAGCCAATGTCCGTGCTTTCGTTTCCGGGAGCGGCAGGGTCATCGCTTCCAGCAGTTTGGCCTCCAATACGTCGTTGACGCTGCTGGGGGTGGCGACGGTCACCAGGCCGGATCCGATTCTGAGAGCCGCTTGAGCGGCTAAGGCCGCTGCGCCGGTTTTTCCCACGGAGCCTGCAATAATCCCTGCATGGCCAAAGGTCCCTTTATGTGCGGAGAGCCGGCGCTCCGGGAGAGCGTTGAAGGCGCTGTCGCTTGTCAGGAGGGATGTCCGGCTCTCGATAGCCTCCACAAAAGCAGAGGGAATGCCGATATCGACGATACGGATGACGCCAGCCTGGTCGATCCCTGCCCCGACATAGAGCCCGAGTTTTGGGAGGCCTAACGTAATGGTCAACGTGGCGCGGATCGCTTGACCGAGGATGGCGCCGCTGTCGGCATGGAGACCGGACGGGAGATCGATGGCGATGATGGGTTTCCCGGCTCCGTTGATGAGTTCGATGGCTTCACGGTAGGTCCCGGTCACTTCGGAGGACAATCCGGTTCCAAGGAGGGCATCGACGAGGATGTCGCTGGAGGCGAGAAGGGATCGTGTCTGGTCAGTGGAGCGGAAGCGAACAGTTGCGGCTCGTCCTGCAACCCGAACGAGTCGACGATACATGGTTGTGGCATCGCGGCTGAGCTCGGTGATCGGCGTGAGGAGTATCACGTGTACTTTTGCGCGTCGGCGGCGCAGGAGGCGAGCCACAACCAATCCGTCTCCTCCATTGTTCCCTTTTCCGCAGAGGATGGTGATGGTCTTGCCTTGTGCTGGCCCATAATGCTCTTCCAGATGCCTGACAATGCCCTCGCCGGCCCGTTCCATCAAGACAGCACCGGGAATATGCGCCTCGGTGATCGTGCGGCGATCGAGCGACTGCATCTCGGCTCCCGTCACAATCTTCATCTGTGGCCTTGCGTGCGGGATCGATACCGCATGAGGAATCGGGTGGGTGCGGGGAGGAGATACATCGTTTCGCTACGTTGCAATGTCATGACAAGGGCGAATCGTGTGGTCCATGGAGGAGCGAGGGTGATACTGCGGCACGATGGGTTACCCGAGCAACGCTTTCATTTCCCTGACGGCTTGGTCGAGGCCTACCAGCACTGCGCGGGCAATGATGCTGTGACCGATGTTGTATTCGACGATTTCAGGAATGTTCAGCAACCGTGTCACGTTGCGATAGTCCAAGCCATGTCCGGCGTTGACGCCCATGCCCAGCTTGTACGAGAGTTTCGCGGCCTGTGTAATGGCTTCGACTTCGGCATCGGCTTCTTTCGAGCGCTTGGCATTCGCATAACGACCGGTATGGAGCTCGACGAAGTCTGCTGAGACTCGGTGCGCGGCTTTGACCTGAGCCAAATCCGGTTCGATGAAGAGGCTGACGGGAATGCCGCCATCATGGAGCATGGTGACGATCTGTTGGATGCGATCTCTGTGGCTGGCTACATCCAGGCCTCCTTCGGTCGTGAGTTCCTGGCGTTGTTCCGGAACGAGCGTGACCATATCAGGTTTGATGGTCAGGGCAATTTTGGCCATGGTCTCATCGGCAGCCATCTCCAGATCGAGCTTGGTACGGATGAGCTCTCGCAAGAGACGAAGATCGCGATCTTGAATATGCCGCCGATCTTCTCTGAGGTGAACGACAATACCGTCGGCGCCGGCCAATTCCACCAGCACGGAGGCAGTAAGAGGGTCCGGGTCGGTTCCGCCACGGGCTTGCCGCAACGTGGCCACATGGTCGATGTTCACCCCAAGTCGTGGCACGGATCCTCCGTTTGGCGATGTAAAGCAAGAAGAAGTTGAGTTGCGCGATGAGTGCGAACGCGTTCCAGTTGTAACAGAAATAGACTGGGAGGGGCAAGGATTGGGAGGGGAAGTCGGTGCTGTGCTGGTTCTGTCAGTTTGAAGGGTCGGAATGTCGAACCCCACAGAATCACGGGATAATTTGACTCGACGCGCCCCTCGCCATTAGAATAGGTCCCCTGATAGAGCGGCGGGCGGTTTCTGTGCGCCTTCCTGCATACATGAATTGTCGATAAGGGATACGATGGGACTAGGCGACGGATTTTATCGCATCAAACGGCTACCGCCGTATGTGTTTGCCCAGGTGCAGAGCCTCAAGCTCGAGGCGCGCCAACAGGGTGAAGACATTATCGATTTCGGCATGGGCAACCCTGACCAACCGACGCCGAGTCATATCGTCGAGAAGATGATTGAGGCGGCGCGGAAGGGGAAAAACCATCGCTACTCGGCCTCGCGCGGCATCACCAAACTGCGGCAGGCGATCGCGGGGTGGTATAAGCGGAATTACAACGTCGATCTGGATCCTGAGACCGAAACCATTGTAACGATCGGCTCCAAGGAAGGGTTAGCGCATTTGGCCTTGGCGCTGATCGGTCCAGGCGACGTGGTCCTGACGCCGACGCCGAGCTATCCGATTCATATGTACAGTTTTATCATTGCAGGGGGAGAGGTTCGCGGAATCGAGTTGCGCCAGGACAGTGACTTCTTTGACGATTTACAGCGGGTCTACCGCCAGACGTTCCCGCGGCCGAAGATTTTGGTCATCAATTTTCCGCATAACCCCACCACTGCCGTGGTGGATCTTGAGTTTTTTAAGAAAATTGTCGCCTTTGCCAAAGAGCATAACGTCATTGTCATTCATGACCTGGCATATGCGGACCTAGTGTTCGACGGATATAAGGCGCCGAGCTTCTTGCAAGTTCCTGGGGCGAAAGATATCGGCGTCGAGTTCTATACCCTCTCGAAGGCCTACAATATGCCAGGCTGGCGGGTGGGCTTCTGTTGCGGCAATCGTGAGGTTGTTGGCGCTCTGGCCAAGATTAAGAGTTACCTCGACTATGGCATTTTCCAGCCTCTGCAGATTGCCAGCGTCATTGCGCTGAATGGACCACAAGAATGTGTCAAAGAGACGGTCTTGCGCTATCAGAAACGCCGGGATGTGTTGGTCGGCGGCCTGAATCGCATCGGCTGGCAGGTGACGAAGCCCGTGGCCACCATGTTTGTCTGGGCCAGGATTCCGTTGCCCTATCGATCGATGGGCTCGTTGGAGTTCTCCAAGCTTCTGCTCCGCGAGGCGAAAGTGGCGGTGTCTCCCGGGATCGGGTTCGGGGAAGGCGGGGATGAATATGTGCGGTTCGGCCTTGTCGAAAATGAGCATCGCACAAGGCAAGCCGTGCGCGGTATTCGCAAGGCCCTGAAGCTTGGGGGGGCGGAAGAATGATTGCGCGTGTGGGTGTCGGCATCATCGGATTCGGTACGGTTGGGACGGGTGTCGCGAAGATTCTTTTGGAGAATGCCGCCTTGATCAGCCGTCGGGTCGGTGTGCCGATCGAACTCGTTCGAATTGCGGATCTCGATGTCACGCGCGACCGCGGACTGACCCTGCCACCAGGCCTGCTCACGACTGATGCGAAGCAGATTCTCAACGATCCCTCGATCGATATCGTCGTGGAGTTGGTCGGAGGCTGCGACTTTGCCAAACGCATCATTCTGGAATCCATTGCAGCCGGGAAACATGTCGTCACGGCGAATAAGGCCTTGTTGGCGATACATGGGGAAGAAATATTTGCCGCGGCGTCCAGCAAGGGAGTCGACCTGGGGTTCGAAGCGAGCGTGGGAGGGGGGATTCCCGTTATCCAGGCCTTGCGAGAGGGGCTGGCGGCGAACACCATCCAATCCATTTACGGGATCATCAACGGGACGGCCAATTATATTCTCTCGCGTATGACCCATGAAGGTCAGAACTTTGAGGCAGTCCTCGACGAAGCGAAGAAGGCCGGTTATGCCGAAGCGGATCCGACCTTCGATGTGGCCGGTATCGATTCGGCGCATAAGCTGGCGATCCTGGTGGCGCTGGCCTATGGAACACCGGTGAATGTGAAAGAGGTGTACACCGAGGGGATCACGCATATTACGCCGCTCGATATTGCGTACGCCAAAGAGTTCGGCTGTACGATCAAGCTGCTCGGGATTGCCAAGTTGGTGGGCAACGAAGTGGAGGCCCGCGTGCATCCGACGATGCTGCCGTCTTCGTCTCCGATCGCTCAAGTCGAAGGGGTCTACAACGCGATTCAACTCGTCGGCGATGCGGTGGGCGATGTGGTGCTCTATGGCCGTGGTGCGGGGTCGATGCCGACGGGCAGTGCGGTGGTCGGCGATCTCATCGCCATCGCGCGTAATCAGTTGCAAGGAGCGGCTGGGCGAGTGCCACCCGCCTCATTTAAGCAGGATCAGCGGCGTCCGCTTCGTATGCGGCCGATGGAAGAGATCAGCTCGCTCTATTACCTCCGGTTTATGGTCCTGGATCGCCCTGGGGTGTTGTCGCAGATTGCAGGGGAACTGGGCCGGTGCGGCATCAGTATCTCGTCGGTTCTTCAGCAGGGGCGCCGCGAAGGACAGACGGTTCCCGTCGTGATCAAGACCCATACTGCGACAGAGCGCGATGTCCAAACGGCGTTGCGGGCGATCAATCAGATGGCATTTATTTCAGAGCCGACGACGTTGATTCGCGTCGAAGGCAAGGATGAGTGATGCGATGATACGCTGGCGTGGCTTAATCGAAGAATATCGGAAATTTCTTCCCGTGACCGAACGTACTCCCGTGGTGACGCTCGGTGAAGGCAACACGCCGCTTATTCGGGCGACCAGGCTGGCCCAGCAGATCGCTCCCGGCATCGATCTCTATCTCAAAATCGAAGGCGCGAATCCCACAGGATCGTTCAAGGACCGCGGCATGACGATGGCAATCTCAAAGGCCGTTGAGTCCGGTGCCAAGGCGGTGATTTGTGCCTCCACAGGGAATACGTCTGCTTCTGCCGCAGCCTATGGCGCGAGGGCTGGGCTGGCGGTTTATGTATTGATTCCTGCCGGGAAGATTGCGATGGGCAAGCTGTCCCAGGCCATGATGCATCAAGCCACGGTTATTCAAATTGAAGGAAACTTCGATCAGGCCTTGACCATCGTGAAGGAATTATCGGTGAGCCACCACATCGAGCTGGTCAACTCGCTCAACCCCTATCGGATCGAGGGGCAGAAAACTGCCGCGATGGAGGTCTGCGATCAGCTCGGTGATGCTCCGGCCATTCATGTGCTGCCGGTCGGAAATGCCGGCAACATTACCGCCTATTGGAAGGGGTATCAGGAATACCGTGCGGCCAATCAATCCACGAAACTGCCTCGTATGATCGGGTTTCAGGCGTCCGGTGCGGCACCCATCGTGCTGGGCCACATCGTGGAGAATCCGCAGACCGTGGCCACGGCGATCAGGATCGGTAATCCGGCTAGCTGGCAATCAGCGTTGGACGCCGTGAAAGAATCGTCCGGGGCAATCGATTCGGTGACGGACGAAGAAATCCTTCAGGCCTATCGTGCGGTAGCGGCAACGGAAGGCGTCTTCTGTGAGCCGGCATCCGCCGCATCGGTTGCCGGCGTCATCAAGTTGAACAAGCAGGGCGGGCTTCGTGAAGGCGAGATCGTCGTCTGCACGTTGACGGGCCATGGATTGAAAGATGCCGATACGGCGATCAGTGTATCGGTCCAACCGAAAACCGTTAGAGCGACGCGGGAGGATGTCGCTCGTCTTTTAAGGGTGTAGATACAATGCGAGCAGGGCTTCGATGAAATATGTGATTCTCCATGCCGACGGGATGGCAGACCATTCTCGGCAGGAATTGGGCGGACGGACTCCTCTTCAGGTGGCCTCAACTCCTCACCTCGATCGCCTCGCGCAAGCCGGGGAGCTTGGCCTCCTAGCCTCGGCGACTGAGCCTCATCGGCGTGGGAGCGGATTGATGGGGACGGCCATCCTCGGATACGACCCCAAGAAATACTACCAAGGTCCCGGCCCGTTCGAAGCAGCCAGCCTCGGGGTCGCCGTGGGCGAGCAGGATGTAGCCTATCGCTGTACCATGGTCACGTTGCGGGCAGACATGCAGTCCGGGAGCAAGGGTGGCCTCAACGAGATCAAGAAACTGGGGCCGCATGTGGTGATGGACGATGCGACCGCCGGCCTGATTTCGACTGAAGAGGCTCGCGAATTGATCGAGGCGATCAATGAGCAGCTCGGGTCGGAGATGATTCAGTTCTATCCAGGATTAGGTCATCGTCATCTCATGGTGTGGGGCAATGGGAAGTCACGAGCCGTCTGTACGGATCCACAATTATTGGTTGGTCGACCGATTGCCGATGCCTTGCCGACGGGAGAAGGAGCGGATTTTCTCTGGAAGCTCATGGACGCGTCGTTTCAGATTTTGCGCGATCATCCCCTCAACGAAGAACGGAGTGCCGCGGGACAGAAGCCGGCCAATTGCCTCTGGCTCTGGGGCGAAGGCCGTGCCGTGTTCTGGCCAAGCCTTTCTGAACGATTCAAGATGGCTGGTGTCGTGGTTTCTCAGAGCGATGTCCACCGCGGTCTTGGCAGTATGGCCGGGCTTGAGGTGGTAGATGGCTCACGATTGGCCGGTGCAGATCTTCGTACCCAGGCGACGGTTGTCCTGGAGGAACTCGTCAAAAAAGACTTTGCCTACATTCATGTGGAGTTGCCTGACGAGGTGCTCTATGGGTCGGATGTCGCAGCAAAAGTGAAGGCGATTGAAACGGTCGATCGCGAGCTGGTCGGGCCGTTGCTCGAAGGGCTGTCCAAATTAGGCTCTCATCGTATCGTGGCCTTCTGCGATTCCGGTAACGTGCCGCAAGGTCAGGCGGCAGACGGTTCTGGGTTTTTCGCCTATTGTGACAGTACGGTGGCTCCCTCTGGGGGAGCCGGACGGAGATTTATCGAAGCCGATGCTCAGGCTTCGGCTGTGCCGCCTCGTGATGCGACGAAATTCATCGTGCGATTATTCGCAAAAGGATCCTGACGTCCGTGGCGCTGATTGTCCAGAAATATGGAGGGACCTCCGTCGGTACGATCGAGCGGATCCGTTGTGTGGCCGAGCGTGTCGAGCGAGCACATAAGGATGGCCATCGAGTCGTGGTGGTGCTGTCCGCGATGAGCGGCGAAACGGATCGGCTGCTTCGGTTGGCGCATGAGGTGACGGCGGTCCCCGACGATCGCGAACTCGATATGCTGTTGTCGACTGGAGAGCGGGTGACGATTGCCTTATTGGCGATGGCCTTGCGGGCCCGTGGACTCGATGCCCAATCGTTTACAGGCCGTCAAGTCGGGATTATGACCGACAGTGCCCATACGAAAGCACGGATTACCAGGGTGAGCGCCGATCGGATTCGAGAGGCTCTGCTCAACGGGGTTATCCCGGTGGTTGCCGGTTTTCAAGGGATTAACGAGCAGTCGGATGTCACGACGCTGGGGCGCGGAGGCTCCGATCTCACGGCCGTCGCGTTAGCCGCGGCGCTGAAGGCCGATCGATGCATCATCTTTACCGACGTCGACGGTGTCTATACATCGGACCCCAATATCGTGCCGGCGGCTCAACGCATCGACAAGATTTCCTATGAGGAAATGTTGGAAATGGCCAGTCTGGGTGCCAAGGTGCTGCAGAGCCGATCCGTCGAATTTGCCGCAAAGTTCAATGTGCCGGTGGAGGTGAATTCAAGCTTCAAAGAAGGAAAGGGGACGCTCGTGACGCGTGAAGATGAGGACATGGAAGCGGTCGCGGTGTCTGGAGTGACCGGCGATCGGAATCAGGCGAAAATCACGATTGTGGGCGTGCCGGATAAACCTGGTATTGCATCGAAAGTCTTTGGGCCGGTGGCGAAGGCCCATATCAATGTTGATATGATCATCCAGAATATGGGCCAGTCCGGGATGACCGATATTTCCTTCACGATTCCTCGGGTCGATATCAAGAAAGCGTTACCGCTGATTCAGGACGTGGCAAAAGGGATCGATGCCAAATCAGTCGCCGTGACCGAGGCGATCGCGAAGGTCTCGCTGGTCGGCGTCGGTATGCGGTCTCATTCTGGAGTCGCGGCCAAGATGTTCGATGTATTGTCGGGGGAAGGTGTGAATATTCTTATGATCAGCACGTCGGAGATCAAGATCTCCTGTGTCATCGATGAAAAGTATGTGGAGCTCGCCATGCGTTCACTGCATACCGCGTTCGGGTTGGATCAGCCGTTGGCCGTGGACCGGGCCGCGAAGTAACGAATTTCTGATGCTGTGAGTCTCAGTCAGGATTGTCCTGCTCCCGTACCTTTTTTATGGCTCGAAAAACACCTCAGTCACGATCCTCACAAGGCAAGCCAGGCGCTACCTCCTCCTCCGGCCTGTCTTCTCCTGCCGCAAAGCCGGCAGTATTGGAAATCTACGACACCACGTTACGGGACGGAGCTCAGGCCGAGGATGTCAGTTTCTCGGCAGAGGATAAAGTTCGGGTCGCGCAACAGCTCGATGGGCTTGGCGTACAGTACATTGAAGGCGGGTGGCCCGGCGCGAATCCCAAAGACATCGAATTCTTCCGGATGATCAAGACGATCCCGTTGCAGACGGCGACAGTCGTGGCATTCGGGTCGACCAGAAAAGCCAGCAATACGGTGCAGACCGACCCTAATATCAAGGCCTTGCTGGACGCCGAGACCAAGGTCATCACGCTCTTCGGGAAAAGTTGGTCATTACACGTCACCGATGCGCTCGGTATTTCCCTCGCGAAGAACCTTGAAATCATCAACGATTCAGTGGCCCATCTCCGCTCCAAAGGTCGACGGCTGTTCTACGACGCGGAGCATTTTTTCGACGGGTACAAGACGAACCCGGACTATGCGCTAGAGACGATTCGCCAAGCGGTGGCCGCCGGCGCCGAGCGGGTGATTCTTTGCGATACCAATGGCGGGACGATGCCATGGGAGATCAAAGAGATTTGCCAGATCGTTCGGAAGGAATGTGCCGTGCCGTTGGGGATTCACGCGCATAACGATTGTGAAATGGCGGTCGCCAACTCCCTGGTGGCGATCGAAACCGGTGTCCTGCAAGTACAAGGAACGATTAACGGGATTGGCGAACGGTGCGGCAATGCCAATCTCTGTTCGATCATTCCCAATCTTGAACTGAAGATGAAACGGGTGGTGCTGGGAGAGCGGTTGAGCCATCTCAAGCGGGTTTCTGGATTTGTGACTGAAATCGCGAACCTCATGCCCAATACGCATCAGCCGTATGTGGGAGATTCGGCATTTGCCCATAAGGGCGGGATCCATATCCATGCGGTCCTAAAGAATGCCGCCACCTATGAACATGTGATTCCCGGGTTAGTCGGGAACCGCCAGCGAATGCTGGTATCGGATGCGGCTGGCCGGAGTGGGTTGCTCGAGAAAGTCGAGGCCTATGGGATCAAATTGGACAAGAGCCACGCCAAGTTGCAGGAATTGATCGATGTGCTGAAGGAGCGTGAAAGTCAAGGCTACCAGTTTGAGGCGGCAGAAGGTTCCTTCGAGTTGCTGATGCGAAAAGCGATGGGGACTCACAAGCCGCCGTTTCAGCTCCTGGGCTTTCGGGTGATTATCGAAAAAAAACAAGATCATGGCGCCTCGTCGTCAGAAGCTACAGTGATGGTGAAGGTCGGCGACGTGGTGGAACAAGCGTCAGCGAGTGAGGAAGGGCCGGTCAATGCGCTCGATCATGCGTTGCGGAAAGCGTTGGAAAAATTCTATCCCCAGCTTCGAGAAGTCAAACTGCTCGACTATAAAGTGCGCGTGTTGTCGGCGAATCGTGGGACGGAGTCCAAGGTCAGGGTATTGATCGAATCCGGCGATCATAAGGATAAATGGGGCACCGTCGGTGTATCCGAGAACATCATGGAAGCAAGCTGGCAAGCGCTGGCTGACAGCATTGAGTACAAGTTGCTGCTCAAAGACTCATGAATACCGGTGTGTTTTGCATATTTGTCCTTGACAGCACCCCTAACCTCACGTAACTTATAGCGAAACTGAACATTTTGCGAGTCGGGCTGAGCGCCGACCGTTTGAGAGGCTTGTAGAGGCATCGGAGGGGAAAGTATGAGGAAAGCGGATATCGCGAACGAAATCTACAAGCAGGTCGGTATTTCCAAGAACGAAGCCGCAGATATTGTCGAACTGGTGTTGAATATGCTGAAGGATGTGCTGCATAAGGGAGAGTCGGTCAAGATTGCCGGATTTGGAAACTTTGTGGTGCGTAGCAAAGGGGCTCGGAAGGGTCGAAACCCTCGGACGGGTGAAGAAATCGGGATTACGCCCCGTCGTGTCGTGACCTTTCGTCCCAGTCAAGTGTTTAAGAAATACGTCAATTCATAGCGCCGTTCACTCACCTTAACTCATCCCACCACGAGGACCGGTCATGGGGAACGAGCCCAGGCTGGGCAGCAAGGTTTTTTATAAAATCGGCGAAGTGAGCCAGATCGCCAAGCTGCCGGCTTACGTGCTCAGATTCTGGGAGTCGGAGTTCCCGTTTCTGAAGCCCAAGAAAAGTCGTGGGAATCAGCGCCTCTATGTCAGGCGAGAAGTTGAAACGGTGCTGGAGATCAAGCGGATGCTCTATGAAGAGGGGCATACCCTGGCAGGGGTGAAACGATATTGGGCCAGGCGAGGCCGGGTCGCCAGCCAGCAGCTACGGCCCAAAGAGCTCGCGCAGAAGCTACGAGGGAATCTTCAGGCGATTCTCAAAATTTTGGAGTCGTATTAAGCGTAACAAGGGTCTCGATTCGTCTCTTTCAAGCCGGTTGCATTCCAGGCGCTTCCAAGGAGACAATGCGGGAGTCGGTGATATTGAATAGAGCCCGTCGGGGCGTGGCGCAGCCCGGTAGCGTACTCGCTTGGGGTGCGAGTGGTCGGCCGTTCAAATCGGCTCGCCCCGACCAAAATATCGAGTGCTGAGGACTGAGGCGAAGAGGATAGTCGTGAACTCGGTTCTCAGCACTCAACACCGAAACAGAGAGCTGCCGCTGGCAGCTTTTTTATTTCTAGCGATACGATGCGTATTGTAGTCACCAACGATGATGGGATTCACTCGCCCGGGTTGACGGCGCTGGCTAAGGCCTTGTCCAAGGTGGGCGAGGTATGGGTCGTGGCGCCGGATCGTGAGCGGACCGCAGCAGCCCATGCGGTGACGCTCCATAAACCGCTCCGAGTGGAGCAGTTGGGGACGCGGATCTATTCGGTCAGTGGCACGCCAGTCGATTGTGTGAATCTGGCCGTGCTGAAACTTCTGCCTGCACCGCCAGACCTCCTCGTGTCAGGAATCAATCGAGGTGTAAATCTCGGCGACGATGTGTTGTATTCAGGAACGGTGTCGGCCGCGATGGAAGGAACGATTCTCGGTATTCCCTCCATGGCTGTCTCTCAGGAGGGGCAGGAGCATTTTTATTTCGACGCTGGGGCTCGGTATGCTGTTCGTATCGCACGTTTGATTATGAAAGAGGGTTTGCCGGGCGAAACGTTGGTGAACCTGAATATTCCCGATCGGCCGTTCAAGTCCATCACCGGAGTCCGGGTCACCTGTCTCAGCCGCAGACGCTTTCACAATCCGATCATCGAGAAAGTCGATCCTCGTGGTAGGACGTACTATTGGATCGCCGGGACTCGTGTGTCCTGGAGCCGGAGCAAAGATGCCGATCATGAGGCGCTGGAGCAAGGTGCGGTTTCGCTCACACCTATTCACCTTGATACGACCAATTACGCGGTGTTGGATCGATTCCGGGCTTGGGAAACAGTGCGTCGACAGGATACGCATCCAGTGACTGCTGCGGTAAAGCCTAAGGGCAAGAAGAGGAGTTAGGTCCTGTGGGGAATCTGATCGAAGCGATCATCACGGAGCTCAGCCGGTTCATCGTATCGATGATCTCGACGTTCGGCTACACCGGGATTTTCATCACCATGGCGATCGAGAGCGCCTGTATTCCTTTGCCGAGCGAGATCATCATGCCCTTTGCCGGGTATCTGGTGACGACGGGGCAGTTTACGATGTTGGGTGTGACATTGGCTGGCGCCCTCGGGAACGTTGCCGGGTCGGTTGTGGCCTACTACGCTGGTGTGTGGGGCGGACGGCCGTTCGTCGAGCGGTATGGGCCCTATATGTTGGTGTCACGACATGACATCGAAATGGCGGATCGATGGTTCGCGAAATATGGTGATGCCGCCGTTTTTTTTAGCCGAATGCTTCCGGTGGTCCGGACCTTCATTTCGTTGCCGGCCGGCATCGCCAGGGTGAATATTTATCGGTTCATGCTCTACACGTTTCTCGGTGCATTGCCCTGGTGTTATCTCCTGGCCTATATCGGCGTGAAGATGGGAGAGCAGTGGGAGCATCTGAGAGACTATTTCCATCAATTCGACATTGTGATCGGTGTCTGCCTGGCGCTCGCTGTGGGGTATTTTCTCTGGTCCCATTGGCCGAAGCGCCGCATCACTCCGGAGTTGTAATCAGCCCATGCTCTCGATCTACAACAGCCTCACGGGAAAAAAAGAGCCGTTTCACTCGCTCCAGCCGAAGACCGTGCGAATGTATGTCTGTGGCGTGACCGTCTACGACTATTGCCATATTGGTCATGCACGGAGCGCGCTGGTGTTCGATGTGATCCGGCGCTATATGGAGTTCGGCGGATACCAGGTTGAATTCGTCAAGAACTTCACCGATGTGGATGACAAGATTATCAAGCGAGCGAACGAACGAGGCGTGTCCTGCGACGTCATTACCGCCGAATTTATCGAGGCCTACTATCAGGACATGGGGAAGCTGGGTATTCGGCGGGCGACGAACGAGCCAAAAGCGACTGAGCATATGGCTGAGATTATTGCGCTGGTTGACACGCTGATTCAGAAAGGACTCGCCTATCCGGTGGATGGCGATGTCTACTTCCAGGTCGAGAAATATCAGGCCTATGGCCGCCTCTCAAAGCGAAAGCTCGAGGATTTGCAGGCCGGCGCCCGAGTGGATGTGGATGAACGAAAGCGTCATCCGATGGATTTCGCGCTCTGGAAGGGCAGCAAGCCTGGCGAGCCGTCATGGGAGAGTCCCTGGGGCCCTGGGCGGCCTGGCTGGCATATCGAATGTTCCGCAATGGCGATGCGCCATCTAGGCGAGACGTTCGATATTCATGGCGGGGGAATGGATCTCATTTTCCCTCATCACGAAAACGAAATTGCCCAGTCCTGCGGCGCCACCGGGAAGGAATTTGCGCGGTATTGGGTTCACAACGGGTTTGTGCAAATCAACCAGGAGAAGATGTCCAAATCCCTGGGGAACTTTTTCACGATTCGTGAGATTTTTGCGAAATCAGAATGGCCGGAGGATATCGCGGGAGAGATGCTGCGCTACTTTCTCCTCGCGACGCAGTATCGTGGTCCGCTCGACTTTTCCGATCACGCAATCAAGGAAGCCAAGCAGGCGTTAGATGGATTCTACGATCTCTTTAATCGCCTTAAAGAGAAAGCCGAAAGTACCACGGCTGACAAGGATCTTCCTGGAGTGCTGAAGCGCTGTAGGTTGGCGTTCTGCGAAGCGATGGATGATGACTTCAATACGCCAGTGGCACTTGCAGAACTGCAGCGGATGAAAAGCGACGTCAATAAATTGCTGAGCCAGGGCCTCTCGACGGAGAGGCGGAAGAATGTTAGAGATGAATTCCGGTCGCTTGGCAATAACCTTGGATTGTTTCAGTTAGACAAGTGGCAATTCGCAGATAAGTCACGGTCAGGAGGCATAGTTGTTACGCCAGGCACCGGGTCCCTGACGTTGACGACCTTTGCCCCAGCCGCCATAGTTGGTCAGGTATCACCCGAGATTGAACTCTCGGAAGAGCAGATCGAACAACAGATAGCGGAGCGTCTCGATGCAAAAAAGAAGAAGAACTTTCCAGAAGCGGACAAGATTAGAAAGTTCCTCGCCTCCCGCGGCATCGTCATTGAAGATAAGCCCGACGGCACCAGTCGCTGGAAGCGATAGTCCTCAGGATCTGATCTACGGGCTGCATGCCGTGCGTGAGGCCTTGCGCGCCGGTACTCGTCCGTTGCAGCGGCTGATTCTGATGCGAACCGATCGACAATTTGCCGACCTCGTGCAGTTGGCGAAGGTCAAGCGAGTCCCCGTTCATATTGAGCCTCCTCCTGCTTTTGCGCGATTGGTGCCGACAGGGAATCATCAAGGCGTCATCGCCTACATCGCAGCCAAATCGTTTAGCACGACGGAAGATATTCTCAGCCGGGCGAAGACGCGGGGCGAGAAGCCCTTCCTTGTGCTTCTCGACGGGGTCGAAGATCCTCATAATTTAGGCGCGGTCTTGCGGACTGCTGAAGCTGCCGGTGTTCATGGGGTCTTTATTCCGGAACGGCGTGCCGTCGGTCTGACGCCGGTGGTGGCGAAGGTCTCAGCCGGGGCGATCGATCACATTCCCGTCGGCTGCGTGGCCAATCTGATTCGTTTGATTCAGGATCTGAAAGAGGAAGGCCTCTGGGTGTATGGTGTCGATCCGCAGGCGGAGAAACTCCACACCGACATCGACATGACCGGGCCGATTGCGCTGGTGTTGGGAGGAGAGGGAGAAGGGATTCGTCCTGGCGTGCTGGGGGCCTGTGACGATCGGATCAGGATTCCGATGTTGGGCAAGGTCCAGTCGCTGAATGTCTCGGCTGCCGCAGCCGTCACCCTGTTCGAAGCGGTCCGCCAGCGCCGCAAAATCGCAGCGCCGGCGGCGACGCCTACCGGATCTTGATCGTCCCGTCCTGGATTGCGGTCTTGAGCAGCTGCGCGGTATTTGACACACGCATCTTTTTCATCATGTTGGCCCGATGGGCCTCGACGGTCTTGACGCTGATCTTGAGCCGCTGCCCGATTTCCTTGTTTTTGAACCCAGCCCAAATCAGTTCAAGGATCTCCTGCTCGCGACTGGTGAGGGATTCTGGCCGTTTCTTGCGTGGTGGCGGAGCGAGGTTCGCCAGGGACGGCTTGGGCTTCGGTTTCGTCTTCGGTTTTGGCTTTGCAGCCGGTGCGGTCCGTGCCATGATCCTGTTCTCCTTTGATGAATGAAAAAGTGCAGTATAATTAAACTTGACGGAGAACTTCGCAGGAGTAAACCCTCGCCAAGCAGGAAGCAGATTATAGAGAACTCTTACGCTGTAAGTAAATTCAGGGAGATGGCCCTAGAATAACTACCTAGCTTTTTTCATTTGGCATGCGAAGTGCGTCGCTTGACGCTCCGAGCTGTCGCCTGTTACTGAGTCGATTATGCAAGAATGGCCGCTCTATCTTCTGGTCGGGACCCTTGGGGCGCTGATAGGCAGTTTCCTCAACGTCTGCATCTATCGATTGCCCAGAGGAGAATCGATCGCCTGGCCCGGCTCCCATTGTCCCTCATGCGCGCACCCCATCGAGTTCTACGATAATATTCCGCTGCTGAGTTACCTCTGGCTTGGAGGCCGCTGCCGGGCTTGCCGCACATTCATTTCGATACGATATCCCCTGGTCGAAGCCGCAAATGCACTCGGCTATCTCACAGTCTTGTGGTTCTTCGGTCCCAGCTGGACGGCAGCCCTCTATGCCTTGCTGTTTTCGGCATTGGTTGTGGTGACGGGAACAGATCTCACCCATAAGGTGATCCCTAATGTTATTACGATACCCGGCATGGTGGTTGGACTGCTGGGCGCAGCGACCGTCCTGCCGGTTGGCATGGTCAACTCGGTGCTTGGCCTCACCATCGGAGGCGGCATCCTCTGGCTCTTGGCCTGGCTGAGTCCCTATCTGTTTGGCAAGGAGGGAATGGGAGGGGGCGATATCAAGTTGCTGGCGATGGTCGGTGCCTTTCTTGGCTGGAAGCCTGCCCTCCTCACGATCATGATCGGTTCACTCACCGGGTCTGTCATCGGCATTAGCTTGATCGCGTTTCGCATCATCAAGCGTGATGACTATATCCCCTTTGGCCCCTTCCTAGTCTTGGGGGCACTCCTCTCGATGTTTTTTGCCCAGCCGCTCCTCGATTGGTATCAAGGTCTCCTCGGTCCTGGCTACTAACGCCCCATGTAGTATCTATTTTGGCGTTCTCCTGTATCTGAAATATAAATTGGCGCTCTAGTCCTCCCCAACATTTTGTTCAGGGCATGGGCCTGCTCCGCCTCGATATCTTCTGGTGTTGATGTGAAACCACTTGAATTATCGAAGTATTCTACGCTCATTCATTAGTACGTATTCATGCGTATAGGCGTGGGCATGGGTCTTGGAGACAGGTTGATCATCCTAAGTAGAGTTCTTCTTCGAGGGGTTTATGCCGATAGACCGACAGGTGCAGGAACAGGGCTGGAGTCTGGCAGAGCTTCTCATCGTCTTGGCGATCATGGGGATCATGACGATGTTGGCCGGGCCGAGTTATCAGACGTTGACTGCTAGGGTTCAGGCGCGGAGCGCCACAGCAGAGATCGCGTCGGAGCTCAGGCTCGCCAGACAGCTGGCGATGGCCAGGCGAGAACGTCTTCGGGTCATATTCGATCGAGAGACCCGCACGATCACGCTTCGACGAGCGGATGCTGAGGGCATCCTGCATGTCTATCGCTATGCGGATAAGGGGGTGGTCGTGGATGAGCCAACAGCCGGCCCTGAATTGTTATTTCAGGCAAGTGGTCGAGCTGCGACCCCGACCACCATCCGTGTGAGAGATAGCCAGGGCCGGGAAACACGATTCACGGTGAGTATCACCGGAAGAGTGTCTATCTCATGATGCGGGATCGACTTTTTCAGGTAGAGCGCGGAGCCAGTTTTGCCGAGGCGCTTGTGGCGATGGCGCTCACAATGACCGGTCTCGCCGGGGCGATGGGAGCCTTTGATGCCGCAGAGCGGATTATTCGAAATGGCATGTTGGCCACGCGTGCCCTGGCAATGGCGGAGTCGCGGCTTGAGGCCAAACGATCTGCGAGATGGGATCGACTGTTACTGGATGATGTGAACCACGATGGTGTCACGGACCTTGTCATGCATGACGACGGAGTAGGCGGTGATGCCGTGGCCGGTGATGGAACGTACTCAGGGAGTTGGGACCAGGATGGCGTCCAACTGATCTGGACGGTGACGCCGAGCCGTTCCGGTTCGCTATCGGTTTCAGGGCATGTCGTGCTCGAGGCTCGTGCAGCCTATGCTTCCAGGTCTGGTCCTCGCGAGGTACGAGTAGGGACGTTACTGGCCAATCCCCTGTTTATCGGGAGCGAATAACGAGTCGTCGCGTGAGGGAGACAGCATGAATACAGATCGTCAACTACGAGATATCCGCCACAGCGCGAGGATGGAGGCCGGTGCCAGTTTGGTCGAGTTGATGTTTGCCATGGCGGCAGGTCTGGTCGTCTTGGGTGCCACGCTTCAAGCCCTATCTTATTTCCAACAGCAGTTTGTGCGGCAACAACGTGAGGTCGCACAACAGCAAGACCTTCGCCTGGGGTTGGAAGTGCTTGAGCAGGAATTGCGGCTCGCAGGGTCCGCTGCTCTGACCACCGCGGCTTCGGACGCAGTGGAGTTTTCGGCGAATCTGCAAGGTCTCTCAACGACGATCACGGCAACGTCCGCAATCGGCCAAACGGCGCTGTCGGTCGAAGACGGGCGAGGGTGGGATGATCGGAAAACCATTGTCGCTTGTTGGGCAGAGCGCTGCGAGACGCTGGCCCTGGCTCGTGATGGACAGCGGCGATTACTCACCGTGACGCAGCCACTCACCATCATGATTCCATCGGGAGCCTCTGTCGTTCAGTTGAATCGTGTCCGTTACTACAGTCGTCATGATGACCAGGGTGTGCTGCGATTGCTGCGACAAGTCGATGGTGGCGCGAGTGTCTTGGTCGGAGATATCAGGGCGGCGAGATTTTCATATTGGGATGCAAACGGGCAGGCTGTGACGCAACCAGCCCTCGTGAGACGGGTCGTGGTTGAAGTCATGATGCCCGATCAAGGGATGCGCGCAGTCCGCGAAATTAGCCTCAGGACATAACAGCCGCAGCGCCAATACGAACGGGAGTGAGGAGATGGAGATGGAGATGGAAGAACGGCTTGCATCAGAACGTATGAATCAGTGCGACAAGGGCCATGTGCTTCTCGCGGCCCTCATGCTGATCGTGCTGCTTGGGATCGCCAGTATGACCTCTCTATTTCTGGCCAGTCAGGATGCCCCTGGCGTGAGCGCCATGAGAGAGGATAACGTTGCACAACAGTTGGCCGACGGTGCGGCGGATGTGGTGATGAGTTGGTTCCACGATCCCTCATCCACGCCAACAGCCATTGCCGAACTGTTGGTCAAGCGGCAAGGAAATCTTGAAAGTGGGCCATCGTTCTTCGATGCAACTGGGCGTTCACAATTTACCGGTACCATCGATCGTCCTGATGTCTTCCTACGTGCATCGAACTCCACGGACGACCAGGTGTTGAATCAGCCTCCCAACGGCCTGTTCGCGTCGCTGCGAGGCCTTGGCCGCATTCTTTCGGTGAAAATGTATGGTCCTCTGCAGCCTGGTTTACTGAGCACGGTTGAGGTCACGGCTACGACGGTCGATCCTCGACCGGTCACACGAACCGTGCAGCTTCAGCTTGGGGCTCTGTCGATTCCTGCGGTTCGTGCGGCGGTACAAGTCGGACAGTCGTTGGGCCTCTTGCAGTCAGGCGGCGCATCTCCCGTACTGGTGCATTGGGGCGATCAGCGAGTGGTGGGGGATCTCGCGGTGCAACGAGTCGAGGACCTCGTCCTCAAAAGCAACAGCGCGCCGGTGACGGGGCAATCGTACGATCAGATGTTGTCTGTTCAGGATCGCTGGACGGAATATTGGATCGGAGGGATGGTTTCGGTCCTTGCACCTCCGCCAGGACACGGAGCGAATCCTCCGCTTGCTGACAATGTACACCTGCGCCAATATCCGACGCCTGGGCTTAGGCTCGATCAGTGGGATTACGATGCACTCAAGAAGCTCGCACTGCACTGGGGGACCTATTACCGACTCGATCGTATGGGGCAGCTTCATCCGCAAGGGGCTTCGGACTCGGATCAGGGCATCGCGCCTGCAACGGCACTGGAATCTCAGGCTGTTGGAGACCACCATGGATTGGTGTTTATCGACACAGTCGATGGGCGCCCGCCTCATGTCGATAATATGGGCACAGTGCTGCTCGATACGGACTACGTTGAAGGGTTGCTGGTCGTGCAGGGTCATGTGGTGCTCAGGCCTCGGGCCGCAGGGAAACCTGTTCCGGCCCTCAGCCCCTCTCCGACGGGAGCGCAGTCCCTCGGGACAAGAGTGCCGGTGCAATTGTCCGGCATCCACCTCAACGGTCTGCTCTATGTGGCTGGTGCCATCAGGATTGAACGATCAGCTCGCCTGTATGGGGCGGTGATGTCAGGACAGAGCGTGACGTCGATCGGCACCGGCGACGTGATCGAGATCTGGTACAACGCCGACTTGGCGCAAGGGCTGTTTCGAGGGCTTCCCGTGGTCTATCGAGCACCCGGCACGTGGATGGCGAAATACTAGCGGGAAGGCGAGGACGAAAGGCGTCGGGCATGACGGTCGAGACGAACATATTGGCCGGTGGAACAGGGGGGAATAAGGGCGGCCGCTCGGCGAAACCATCGCGCTATGCGATCGAACAAAACGTGCTGGATAGCTTGGTGTATCGTGGCATGATCAGCCTCTCTGATCTGACCGCTGCGGTCGATGAATCGTCCGATGGTACAGTTGACCTGGAAACTCTCCTCCTGGACCGCTACGGCGTTCAGAAAGAAGCGCTTGGATCGGCGCTGAGCGATTTCTATCAATGCCCGTACCTGCCATATGACGAGCGAACCGCTAGCGATCGTGAACTGTTGAAAAGTCTCAACGCCGATTATTTGAAGAAACATGCGTGGATTCCCATCGCGCGGCGCGGCTCGTTAATAGATGTGCTCACCAGCGATCCGCACGATCTCGACAAGACCTTGGATGTACGGCGAACATTTCCCGGCATGACCATTCGCTATTCGGTCGGCTTGCGGCGGGACATCGAGCAGTTTCTCCAGCTGTCGACAGGGCAAGGAACGAAGGGGTCTATCGGAGCCATTCTCGGGGAGCTGGTCAATGAGATTCATCTTGAGCCTGCCATCGATCCCGTATCCGGCGGGATCGACGAAAACGACTCAGCCATTGTGCGGCTCACCAATGAAGTGATCGCCGAAGCCGATCGCCTCGGCGCGTCGGACATCCATATGGAGCCCTATGCGGATCGTAAGGACATGGTCGTGCGCCTACGCGTCGACGGCACCTGCTTCGCCTACATGAAAATTCCCGCTGCCTATCGGCGCGCGGTGGTGTCCCGCATCAAGGTCATGGCCAATCTCGACATCGCTGAACGGCGCAAACCCCAAGACGGCAAGATCCGGTATCGGTTGGCAAAGGATCGAGAGATAGAATTGCGCGTGGCGACCCTTCCCACTGCAGGACAGGATGAAGATGTTGTATTGCGCCTCCTCACGGCTAAGCAACCGATGCTGCTTGACGCCATGGAATTTGCTCCGGCTACCTTGCAGGCCATACGAGCCATCGCAGAGAAACCACATGGGATCATTCTCTGTGTCGGACCAACCGGGTCCGGCAAAACGACGACCCTGCACGCGATTCTCAAACACATCAATACCGACGAGCGAAAGATTTGGACGGCCGAGGACCCTATCGAAATTACCCAGGACGGACTTCGGCAAGTGCAAGTCCATCCGAAGATCGATTTGACGTTCGCAACCGCAATGCGGGCGTTTCTGCGCGCCGATCCAGACGTCATTATGATCGGCGAGATGCGGGACAAGGAAACAGCCGATATCGCCATTGAGGCCTCGCTCACAGGCCATCTGGTGCTCAGTACTCTCCATACGAATAGTGCAGTCGAGACGGTGGTTCGGTTGCTGGACCTCGGGTGCGACTCGTTCAACTTTGCCGATGCCATGTTGGGAGTGCTCGCCCAGCGTCTGTGCAAACGGATCTGCATCCAGTGCAAAGAGTCCTACCATCCGAGTCGACAGGAGTACGATGAACTGGTGCAGGGATATAGTGCGCAGGGTTGGCCAACGGTCGGCATCGAATACCTCCCCGATTGGCGCCTCTACCGTGGACGAGGCTGCGAGGCCTGTAACCGAACCGGGTTTAAGGGCCGAGTGCCCCTCCATGAATTGTTGATTCCCTCGGAAGCCATGAAGCAGCTCATTCAAACTCGATCGCGCAAGGCTGAGATGTTGGCGTTTGCACTAACCGAGGGGATGGCCACCTTGCTGCAGGATGGCATCAGGAAAACGTTACAAGGTCTCACGACCTACCGCCAAGTTAGAGCTGTGGCGATGAAGTAGCCAATTTGTTGTATCCGTATTAGGCCGTACTTCCCCCCCTCTCACGGTTCTTTCCCACTCAAGAATTCCTCCATGTGAATATTCATCCTTGTCGAAAATTGTCCCTCGCAGGTCCGAAAACTGTTCATGTAGAAGGGGCCATCCCTAGGGCGTTCTTGTATATCAATAGCTTAGACGTGATTGCTCCCTTGTGCATAACGGCATGTCCCTTGCGTGAGTGTGACAGACGATATGGGTCTATCAAGACAAAATAGGACGGATGTTATGCTCGGATCGAAGAATCGCCAGAGCGGGTTCACGTTGATCGAGCTGATGATCGCGGTGGCGATTATCGGGGTCGCGGTGGCGATCGCCATCCCGAATTTTACGCGGATGTACATAGACTATGAAGCGAAAGCCACGGCCTCTGAGATCACCCGTTTTCTTGTGATGGCTCGTACGAGAGCACAGACGTCGAATCAGACTCTCACCGTCGGAATCGTCCTGGTGAATGGGGTGGTGTCTATGACCGCCAGCAATCTCGCAGGCGCTCAGACATTTCGGAACGGGTTTGATGCGGGACATATGGTGCCGCTCGTGTTCAGCGCCGGTGGCATCCCAAACGGGGGAGCCGTTCAGTTCGACTCAAATGGGGTCAGGACGGGCGTGCCCGGTGCAGGAGTCCAGACGATCACCGTCGGAGGGATTGTCGGAGGGGCTCCATCCACACAATATCGCATTAATATTGCGCAGAGCGGAATTGCCGGGCTGGTGAGGCTGTGAGGTCTGCGGCAATGGACGACAAACAGCACAATAGCAATAGGATAATCAGCCGGCTCCGACAAGAGCGGGGATTTACCCTCATTGAGGCCATGCTGTCGTCGGTTATTCTTGGGATCGGGTTGCTCGGGTTAGCCGCCATGATGACCTTGTCGTTCACGCGCAATAGCGACGGGAATGAAGTGACCGCCGCCACCAACCTCGCGGCGGAGCTCGTCGAACGGATGCAATTCAATCGACGGAATCTCGTGAACGGCTATAACGGCATCAATTTGATTTCAGCCAACCCCGCGCTCTGCGTCCAGAATGCCCTGACTCAGCCGGTGGCGAGAGGGGATTGTCTGCAATGGCAAGCCCGCCTATTTGCGTCTGGATTGGTAGGGGTCCGAGCCAATGTGGCGGTGGCGCTCGTGGGGCCGGTAGTGCTCAATCAAAATAACATCAACGTGAACGTCACCTGGACCGGATCAAGTCGCAATACGATTGCCGGGGGGTCGGCCGCCTGGGTCGCAGGGACCAAAGCCATCACGTTGAACGCGGTCATCGCACCGGAGTGAGCAGCCGACAGGGAAAGGGGCGGACGCACGATATGAGATCGCAAGACCAGCCGCACGCACAGGGATTCACATTGATCGAGGTCATGGTGGCGACCGCGGTGACGTCCGTGATCGTGTTGGCCGGTATGGCTGCCCTGACGATGACCGGCAAGGCCGTGCGAGCCAACGAGCAAATTTCCGACGCCCAACAGAACGCGCGTATGGCCATGGAGATGATCACCCACGACATCAAGATGGCTGGGATGGGGCCGGCTATCGATCCGTCACGGAATCCGCCTCCGGTTGGAAACTGTGGAATTGGCGGGACTCCAGTGCCGATGCTCCCTGGGGATAACAATCCGACCGTCGGGGTACCCGATACGGGACCGGATCAAATCTCACTCGTGGTCCCCCTCACATTTTATGGTGCGCCGGCTGTTCCGGGGGTTCCGCCTGCCTGGCAGACCACCGCTCCACTCGGTATCGGCGCAGCGGGGTTTGCAAACGTGCCGATCAACGCAGCCATCCTTCCCGCTATGGTAACTGCGGGACTCGCGGCCAACTCCTTTATTTCGATTGGTGGCGTCGTCGCAGCTCAGGTGGGGGGTGCGGCCGCTCCCTTGGCATTGGTCGCCCCCATTCCAGGGCCGACACAGATTCCGACGGGCACTCAGATTTTTCTGTTGCAGTGCATTACCTATCAAGTGATTCCTCAGCTTGCCGGTGGGGCTCCCGGTGCAGATCTCAATAACGTCTGTGGCGGCAATGCTCCCTGCCTGGTCAGGGGGATCGCGAATGCCACGGTCAATTCTTTCGGGCGTACGCTGCCGAATTGCAATGTCGCCGCGAGTCCCTGCTTGCCGATCGTCAATGGGATCGAGGATCTCCAGTTCGCCTATGCCTGCGACGGCTGTCTCTTGCCGGCGCCAGGCGGTTCTGAGCCGAACGGTCGGCTGGATGATGTGAGTCTGAACCTGAACTTCGACCAAGCGGACTACATCTCCAACCAGATCTGGAACAACCCGCCCATGACGCCGTCCGCCATTAAAATGGTGCAAGTCACGATCGTCGCCCGGCAACAGTCGCAGGACAATGGACTGGGAGACGGGAATTCACAGGCAGGAGCGGGGACCCTGTCCACCACCTTTCTCACGGTCGATGACCATATTCATGCCAACGGCGTCTTCGTCGCCGGCGATGCGGGGGCCCAGGTTCCTCCCTATGCGTCGGTGCGCCGGCGGGTTGTGACTAGGACCGTGGAGACGAGAAACGCGAGACCCTGGTCCTGAGCGAGGAGGAAGAGGACGATGATGGAGCAGCATAGTTGGGCGCAGATACGGGACGAGCAGGGGGTGAGCCTCATCACCTCCATGATGGTGATCCTCATCATGACCCTGATGGGAATCTCGATCCTTGCCGTCACAGGAACAGAGCGGCAAATTTCGAGTTCCGTCAGTGCCAGTGAGTCCGCGACCGGCGCGGCAGAGTCCTGTGTGAGTACGGGAGCGAATGTGCTCCAACAGTTTATGTCAGCCCGTGTCGTGCCGCCCGCGTTGCTCGCCAATGCCGTGCCGCCCGGCCCGGTGCCGGTTGCGAACCTTGCCGTGTTGAACGCCGAGCTGATCAATGATGGTGGCAATGCGGATTTTCCGGTCGGAGCGGGCTCTGCGCCAAACCTGGCGATGACCGTCGGGAACTACCAGGTGTTCGGTGACATTGATCGCATGTATATCCAATGTGCCCCCGGGAGCGATTGTGCCGACCCGCAGGCTGCGCGGTTCGATATTTTCTATCAAATCACCTGTGTCGCGCAAAATCTGGCGACGGGGGTTACCAGTCAAGTCGGGGCCCTGTACGCCTGTAACCTGTCAGGATTTTTCTGTCAGCCGAGACCCTACTAGGCCTGCGATCGCTCGATGAGGAGGAACAGCATGATGGACCGAACTCGCACAGAGGAACAGAGGGAATCCCTCCACCGAGACATCCGGATGACCGGGCCTCGCCGACTATTCGCCCACACCGGAATCATGGTGCTGGTTGTGACGTTTCTGTCCGTCATGAATACCGGCGTCACGCGGGCAGAGGACCAGCCCATTCCTTCGATGACGATCGGTTATCAAACCGGTGCGATCACCGCCATCTATGAGAAAACGCTCGAAATCAATGGGCGGGCCTACGGCTTGATGCCGGAGGTGATCATGCTTGACGAACATGAAGAGACCTTGGATCCCGCTCGCCTCATGGTGACTGCCGAGGTGAAATTTCACGTTAAGAAAGAACAAAGCAACAAGATCGACCGAATGATCGTGACGCTCCCCAGGTAACAAGGAAACGGTGGATACGATGTCTTGTGCAACAAGAACGGAGGGTGCCATGAAGAGCCGGAATATCGCCACTCGTGGAACCGTCATGCTGGCGTTGGTGGGTTGTCTCCTGGTGCCCGGTGCGCTGCAGGCCCAAACGATGGATCAGTATTTTGCCGTGCCGCCCTTCGTCAGCGACCAGGTCGCTCCCAATATCCTCCTGCTGCTCGACAATTCCGGCAGTATGAGCGGTCTGGCGTGCGACAACTCTACCCCTGCGGATGGGGACTGCGCCGATGCCGGTGATAAGCCGTTCGCCAACACCTCCACGTTCTCAGGCTACTTCGATTCCCTCCTCTGCTACACCTATGATTCAGGCGCCGATGCCCGCTTCGAGCCGGCCACGGTGAAGGCGTTGGTGTCGACGGCCTGTTCCACGACCCAGTGGGACGGTAATTTTTTAAATTGGGCGACCTTCCGGCGGTTCGATGCCCTCAAGAAATCGATGACCGGTGGGGATTGTTTCGTGGCGCGGGCTGCAGATGGAACCTGTCCGACGAACGGCACCCCGGCGCTGAAGACCGTGCGGGCACAGGCGGTAGGAGTGAACGTAGAGTTGAATGATACGGTCTATGCGGGAGGAGCGGGAGCCACAACCTATCTCGGAAGGATTCCGCTTGCGGACAGATCGGGCAACCCTGGAACACTCTACATCGGTGTTGCCGACGCCTATTTCTGTATCGACAACGACAGCACGTTTAACAACAACTGCGGAGATAGTTACAGCGTCAGAAGGTACGAACTCAAAGTCGGATACAATGTTGAGCCAACGGGGGTCATTCAGCAGATTGGTTCCCAGGCGCGGTTTGGGCTGTTTGAATTCAAACCGACCGGCGACGGAGCCCGGATGCTCGTGGGGCTCGGGGCCCGCCAATCGATCGCATTTTCAGGATCGGCCGTCAAGACGTTCACGACGAACACCGCCGCGATGGTGGATGCGGTTCAGGATTCGTTCCCATCTACTTGGACACCTCTCTCCGAGTCTCTCTATGAAACCGCCCGCTATATTGCCCAGATCAATTCTACCTACCTGGCCGGTTCCTATGCCTATCCCATTGCCTTTGCCGGAGGCATCTCAAACGGCGTGGCCTTTGGAGCGACGGGGGCAGGATCAATAGGCGCGCCTGAAATCACCGCCTTGACCGGCAGCGAGGTCTGCACGGTCGGGGCCGGCTACATCACCAACGCCTGCGGACGGGATCCGTATTTTTTCGGGAGCAACCACACGCCTGCCTGGGCGACGACGTCCACCCAGGTTCGCTGCTGTAAAACCTTCGTCATCATCGTGACGGATGGGGAACCGACGCAGGATACCAATATCCCGGCGGGGCTCCAAGATTACGCGCATGGGCGACATGGTCTCCACTGTACTGGTGGAAACGCGACCATCCATGCGCCGAACGGCACCTGTAACACGAACAGCGCCACGACAGCCGCCACGCTGTTGGGGGAACATAAGACCGATTATGCCTCGACCGGGAACCATTACCTGGACGACGTCGCCTATTGGGCCCATACGAATGACCTCCGGCCCTGTACCGCCGCCGGGACCGATGGAACGATTCCCGTCCTCAACGTGACGGGCCATTGTTTAGCTGGGCTCCAGAATCTGTCGGTCTACACGTTCTTTGCCTTCGGCAACATCGCGGGGAGAGAAATTTTGATGCATACCGCCAAGTTGGGCGGATTCGAGGACAGCAACAATAATAATATTCCGGACCTGGTGAGCGAATGGGACAAGGTCATCAATGCGACCGGCGCGCCGGGGACCGACGGAATTCCCGATAACTACTTTGAGTCTTCCAACGTGGACGACTTGCAAGATCGGTTGATGGCGACGATCACGGCGATCTTGCGAAAGAGCTCGTCCGGCACGGCCATTTCCGTGCTGGCCACCTCTGCCAGCGGTGAGGGAAGCGTCTATCAAGCCTATTTCTACACCAGCAACGTCGGGCTGGGTGGCGCCAATGTCAGATGGACCGGGTATACGCAGGGCCTGTTCATCGACCATTTGGGGAATTTCCGCGAAGATACGGATCAGGACGGAAAGCTCGTCTACGAAAACGACTACATCATCAGGACCAGCTACGATAACAACCAGGCAAGTCTCACGTATGGGACCGTCCTGGTCGACAAGTTTGTGGATGCCAATGGCGATGGGAGCGCCGACAGTACAACGGCGACCATCTCGGGCCTGGGGCTGAAAGATATTCTTCCCTTCTGGGAAGGAGGCAAGCAGCTGGCCAACCTCGCCTCCGCGTCGAGAAACCTGCTGACGTGGGTGGACAGCAACAATGATGGACTCGTGCAGGTGGGCGAACAGATGCAATTCGCTACGGCAAATTCTGGAACGTTGGGGCAGTACCTGAGAGCCGGCGCCGCCCCCTATACGGCCGATAACATCATCAATTTCATCCGCGGGGACGAAGTCGCGGGGCTTCGGACGCGCATGCTGGAGGTGCCGTTGGGCAGCGGCACCTACAAAGTGTGGAAGTTAGGGGACCCCATCCATTCAACGCCGACCATTGTGTCGGCGCCGCGCACGAACTACGATCTGGTGTATGGAGATTCTTCCTACACGGCGTTTTATCAGCAGTATCAAAATCGCCGTGAAGTCGTCTATGTCGGCGCGAACGACGGGATGTTGCATGCCTTCAACGGAGGGTATTACCACAAGAGCGACGATCCTACGACGGCAACCGTAGTCGAGCATGGGTGGTACACGAAGAATCCCACGAACAACAGCAGCGGTCGTCCGCTCGGGGACGAACTCTGGGGATACGTCCCCTATCAGCTCCTGCCGCAGTTGCAGTGGTTGACGAGAGCCGACTATACCCATGTCTACTACGTGGACCTCAAACCCACGGTGGCGGATGTGCGAATCTTTACGCCGGATGCGGACCATCCGAACGGCTGGGGCACGGTGCTGATCGGGGGCTTCCGCATGGGAGGGAGCTGCGGAGGCTGTGCGGCCGGCACCGGTGCGCCTCCGATGACGGTCAATATCAGCGGGACGCCCCGCACCTTCTACAGCGCATACTTTGTGCTCGATATCACCAATCCGGAGGTTGATCCCAAGCTCCTCTGGAGCTTCAGCGATGCCGGCTTGGGTCTGTCGATCGGGACGCCGTCGGTGATGCGTGTCAGTCCCACGGCTGATGCCAAGACCGATAACACCAATGCGAAGTGGATGGTCCTCTTCGGTTCGGGCCCGAACGGCTATGCGGCAGACTTGCCGCCCGCTCCCGCGCAAGTCGCCACGGTGTATGCCGTAGACTTGCGGGTCGGGCCCGGGGCTGCGAATTCGCAGGTGACCAAGATGGCTGCCGGTTCCTGGCAGTCGTTTGTTGGAAACATCGCGGTGCTGGATAATAATTTCGACTACCGGCATGATGTCGCCTATTTCGGGCGCACGATCAATACTGGAGCTCTGCCCTGGAGGGGCAAGATGTATCGGTTGACGACGAGTGGTTGTACGAACGCCCCCTGCAGCACCTCGACCTGGGGGGTTGCCAACGGAGCCAGCCGAGTACCGACGGAGATGATCGATACCTTCAATGACTACACGGCATTGAGCAGTACGACTGTGAATTTGGGACCGGTCACAACTGCGCCGTCAGTGACCATCGATGATGCGAACATGGTCTGGGTCTTTTTTGGAACGGGCCGCTACCTGAGTAACTCCGACAAGACCAACACGGAACAACAATACCTGTTCGGCATTAAAGACAAAGTGATGAACGGGGGGTGCACCCAGACTAACGCCATCAATTGCAATGCCGTCAATCTGGTGAACGCCACGAATGCGGTGGTCTGTGTCGTTTGTGCGGGCGGGACCAACCAAGTGACGGACCCCAACAATCCTGCCCTCACGAGTGTCACCTCAGGAGCCACCTCGATGGCGGGGTTGGTGCAGAGCAGGGATGGATGGTACGTCAAGCTGGTGACGGCGGCCGGTACGTCGGCAGAGCGGTCCGTGTCCAATCCCGTCGTGATTGCCGGAGCGGTATTTTTCCCGACGCTCGTTCCCACGAATGACTTCTGCTCCTCCACGGGAACGAGTTATCTCTATGCGTTGTATTACAAGACCGGCTCGGCCTATTCGTCTCCGGTCATCGGGACCAGCGTGTCCGGCGCGAATACGATCAGCAACACCAGGGTCCTGATGGGCGAAGGTGTGGCCTCGCAAGTCGCCATCCATATCGATGGCTCGGGAGGCTCTTGTACCGGAGGCTGCGACGGCGGGGGGAAGCCGCCGATCAAATATTGCAGCCAGATGAGTACAGGGAGCAGCGAATGTAAGGATGCCAGTGGGCCAAATCCTCCCTGGAGCCGGTACCTGTCCTGGATACGTCAGCGGGGCTGAGTGAATGAGTTACAGAGCCGGGAGGGGGCCAGTATCTTGGTCCCTCCCGACTCGATCACGGGGGCAAGTCCCGTTCGGCTACGAACGGGACCGATGTGTTGAGTGATGTACACAAGATTTCTTCCACCACTTTGCCTGATTTGTTCGCTCCTGCTCATCGGGTGTAACTCGAGTGCTGCTCCCGGCAACGAGTCCTCTGCTCCGACGGTTGTCTCTGCACAGGGACTCCTGACGATCAGGTTAGCGACTATTACCCCGAACCCCATTACGCTGAACGAGGCGGTGAAGGTCATGGTCGAGACTGATAACAGTCGGGCCGATATGTCTGGACTCAAGTACCAATGGATGGCCAACGGCACCCCCCTTCGAGGCCAGACAGGGCCCACGTTGGAACCGAGCATGTTACAGCGTGGTGACAGCGTGACGGTCGAGCTTGTGCCTACGAGCGGCACGCTTCAAGGCACTCCATACCAGGCAGGTCCTGTGGTGGTCGGCAATAGCCCTCCCGTCGTCGCACAGATCTCCATCGAACGGGCGGCTGACTCCTATGTTCCGGTCTTTGTGAAGATGGAGGTTGCCGATGCCGATCGGGACGAGATGCAGTTCGACTTTCGTTGGTGGCGCAATAGTAAACTCGTCAAAGAGGGGCCTCAACAGACGCTGGATACCACGGGATTTCAAGCGAAAGACACACTCGAGGTTGAAGTGACCCCGCGAGACCAATCGTCTGCCGGGAAGCCGGTCCGTTCCGAAGCAGTTTATGTCGGCAATAGCCCTCCGAAGATCGTCTCTGCCCCCGCAGACCTCATCGGCCGGGAACGATATGAGTATACGGTCAAAGCTGTCGATGGGGACGGCGATCCCCTCAGCTTTCTGCTGGAAGTGGCGCCACCTGGGATGATGGTTCACAAAGAAACAGGGCATCTGGTGTGGCAGATTCCACCCGGCCAACTTGGCAGCCATCGAGTGCGCATCATCGCTGAAGATGGGCAGGGGGGGAGAGGCTTTCAGGAATTCCATGTCTCCCTTCTGGCTCCTGTCGCATCGGCAAAACCGTAAGGCTGCCGGCGGGTCTACTCGTTCTTCTGCTTGTCACACCTTTCCCTGGTTTGTTAGAATCAATCCACGATCACTGTAGGGAAGGAGAACGCCTGAGCGTTTGTGCGTAAACTAAAACTACGAGAAGGCACCAATACCGCCGTATTGTTCGGTCACCACGACCGGCACCTCAAGCTGATTGAAGAAGACCTCGGCGTGCGCCTTTCGGCGCGTGGCGAGGAACTCACCCTTGATGGCACTCCAGACGCGACACGTTATGCTGAACGGGTTATCACGGAACTCGCCACCCTGGCCAACGACGGGATGGTGCTCCAGCCGGAGGACATTTCCCATGCGTTAAACGCGCTCCGGCAGAGCCCCGAGACTCCGATCAAGGAACTCCTCTCCAGCGCGGCCACCATCGTCACGAAGAAACGTTTCGTCGCACCGAAAACGCCGACGCAAAAAGCCTACATCGAAGCCATTGAAACGCACGACATCGTGATCGGCATCGGACCGGCCGGAACAGGCAAGACCTATCTGGCGATGGCGATGGCGGTGAGTGCCTTGATGAAGAAAGAAGTGAGCCGCATCATTCTGGCGCGGCCGGCTGTCGAGGCAGGCGAGAAGATCGGTTTTTTACCAGGCGACATGTATGCGAAGGTGAATCCCTATCTCCGTCCTCTGTACGACGCCCTGTTCGACATGATGGATATGGAGCGGGCGACGCGTGCGATCGAGCGGGGCGACATCGAAATTGCGCCACTCGGGTTTATGCGGGGCCGTACGTTGAACGATTCGTTCGTCATTCTCGATGAAGCGCAGAATGCCACGGCGGAACAAATGAAGATGTTCCTGACGCGGCTCGGCTTCCATTCCAAGGTGGTCGTGACCGGCGATATCACTCAGGTGGATCTGCCCCCTGAACGGGTCTCCGGCCTGATCGAGGTGCGGGAGATTCTGCGCGATGTCGAGGGTATTCAATTCGTCTACTTCGACGAGCGTGACGTGGTACGTCACAAGTTGGTACAGGACATTATCAAGGCCTACGATCATCACCAGCAGACCATTTTGCCTTCCGGTTCTTCATCGGGCGCAACGGGGCGTCGTCCGTCGCCAGCGCCGCATCAAAAGCCGCCGAAGCCTACGACCCCTGCCTCATCGCTCACGGACTCGTGGGGCCAGTCGCATTAATGCCGGTTCATCTGCAGACTCAGGTTCGACGTGTCACGTTCGATCAGGCGCGCCTGGATCGGCAGGCACGGGCGATTCTGTCCGATGTCGGAGAAGCCTCTGCGGAGCTGGGCATCCTGTTCGTGGGCGACCAGCGGATGAGGAGTCTCAATCGTCAGTATCGAGGCAAGGACCGCACGACCGACGTGCTGGCCTTTGCCATGCGGGAAGCGCCTCATTCCTCCTCGGCGGTGCTTGGCGATGTGGTCATTGCCGTGCCGACGGCAGTCCGTCAAGCGAAAGAGGGCCATCGATCGTTGGATGAAGAGCTGACGGTGCTTCTGGTCCACGGCATTTTGCATCTCTGCGGTTACGATCATGAGCGAAGTGAGAACGAAGCGCGCAGGATGCAACGCAGGGAACGAATGATTCTGCGGTCGCTCGGGTCGTGACCGGCACGAGTCAACCGAAAGTGTCACGAGTAAATTTATGGGATGGTTACAGAGACTCAGTGACGGGCTGACCAAAACACGCGATGTCCTGCGCGGGTCGTTGGATCGGCTGTTGGGCCGTGCAGCGGATCCTGCCCTCTTAGAGGAGTTCGAAGAATCGCTCATTGCGTCCGATCTCGGGGTCCGCGTCGTGGAACGCGTCATGGAGCGTCTCAAGAAGCAGCTCCAAGGGACCGACGCCTCGCAAGCCGTGCAGGTGCAGAAGATGTTGCGAGACACGTTGCTTGATGTCCTGACGCCCGTGGAAGGACTGTCGTTGGAGTCGCTGCTTGCGAAAGGCCCCAAGCCCTTCGTCATCCTGGCCGTAGGGGTGAACGGGGTGGGCAAGACGACGACGATCGCGAAAATCGCGCAACGGCTTGTGCAGGCAGGGAAGGTGCCGTTGTTGGTGGCCGCCGATACCTTTCGTGCGGCGGCGATCGATCAGCTGCAAGTGTGGGCCGACCGGGTCGGTGTCGACGTGATCCGTCATCGCCATGGAGCCGATCCTGCCGCAGTTGCGTTCGATGGGATCGCGGCGGCGAAAGCTCGGAAGGTGGATGTCGTGCTGATCGATACGGCGGGTCGGCTGCACACGAAATCGAATCTCATGGACGAACTCCGCAAGATCACTCGCGTCATCGCCCAGGAATGTCCCGGTGCGCCGCACGAAGTGCTCCTCGTGCTGGACGCCATGGTCGGGCAAAACGCGCTGTCCCAAGCCCGTCAATTTCATCAGACTGTCGGCGTGACCGGCTTGGTTCTGACGAAGCTCGACGGCACCGCTCGGGGAGGAATCGTGGTGGCGATCGCCGAGGAATTGAAGTTGCCCGTGAGGTTGATCGGAGTCGGGGAGTCGGTCGAGGATCTGCAGGATTTCAAGAGCGCCGCCTTTGTGGATGCGCTCATCGGGACATCGCCGCCGTCATCAGTATAACCCCTGTGAAATCACGGCATTTTCTTCTCAGTCGGCATCGTCCGTGGTAGGGTACCTGTGACGGTGATCCCAACGTCGCGCGCGACACATTGTTCTCGGGAAGGCTGAGACATGATCAAAATTTTGGTGATCGATGACGATCGCATGAACTGTGAGCTGATCCAGGCCGTGTTCACTCGACATGGGTATCAGGTGTTGACGGCGACGAGCGGGATCGAAGGCCTGACGATCTTTCGCCAACATGCTCCGCGGGTTACCATTCTTGATCTTCGCATGCCGGAAATGGATGGGCTGACCGTTCTCAAAGAAATCCGCGCCTATGATCCCCATGCGCCGGTAATCATCTTAGGGGGCGGGGCGACCGAGGAGCAGGAAAATCAAGCTCGAGGGTTGCGTGTCACCGACTTTATCCGCAAGGGCCTCTCGCTTGATGTGCTCGTCGAGTGCGTCAACCGGGTGGTGCAGCTTCCCGCTCGATCCGTCTCCGCGTTGCCGGGGGCGGCGGACAGTGCCGCCGTGGCGGATACCGGGGAAACGATTCTCGTCGTCGATGACGAGCCGTTGGTTCGCGACCTGCTGGTCCAGTTTCTCAGTCTCCGCGGCTATCGCGCCCTTGGCGTGAAAGATGGCGCTGAAGCCCTCTCGATGGTGGAGCAGGCGCCGCCCGATCTGATTCTGCTCGATCTGGTCATGCCCGGTATGGACGGTGCCGAGGTGCTTCGGCAACTTCGCCAACGCGAATATACCGGCGGGGTGATCATCATTACCGGGAGTCACGACGAAGACCGTCTCGACGAAGCCTGGGTCATGGGGCCGCAAGAAGTCATCGGGAAGCCTGTCGACCTTGAGCAATTGTTGACGTCTATCCAGCTTGTGCTCGTCTGTCGCGAATGCTAAAACCCTTCCGATGCCAATCGGAAACAGGATCGTCTTTGTCCTCCCTCTCATGCTCTTCGCGCTCTTCAGCGGCGGGGCATCCGGTATAGCCTGCGCAGCCGAGCCTGCCTCATCACGACAGAGCATGATGCATCACGATCTGTTCGTACAGATCGTCCCTGAGCAACATGCCCTTATCGCAACAGACCGGCTGACCCTTGAGGTCGCAGAGCCACGGGTTTCGATTCGTTTCTCGCTCGCCTCCACGCTTCACGTCGACCGCGTGGCACTCGTGCGCAGATCGTCAGAGACGGAGGTCTTGAGTGACGATGTGCCGTATGAAATCGAACATGGCTCTACGCCGGAGTCGGCGCAACATGTGACCATTCCCTCGCAGGTCCTGGCTGCAGGTTTGGTGACGTTGGATATTCATTACCATGGGGTCGTCAACGATCCGCCGAGAGATCCGCGCCATCTTCGCTTTGTGACGCCCAGTGAGACGGCCGGGCATATCGGGCCGGACGGTGTCTATGTGAGCAGCGAAAGCCGCTGGTATCCGGATGTTCCGGAATCGCTCAGCACCTATACGTTGCTGGTCGCCCTGCCAACAGGATGGACCTCCGTGACCCAGGGGAAGGCCGGTGAAGCGCGTACCTGTCCTGTCGGAACCTGCCGCCATGCTGGAATGGTGATGACGGAATGGACGGTGACGCAACCGAGCGAAGCGCTCACGCTTGTGGCGAACAGGTTCGTTGCCACGTTTCGCGACTGGACAGCCAGGACCGGTCAGCGGATTCAGCTCTCGACCTACCTCTTTCCCGACGATGCGCATTTAGCCGAGGAATATCTCGAGGCCACCGCTCGCTATCTTGACGCCTACATCCCGTTGCTGGGTCCCTATCCCTTTGAGAAGTTCGCCGTAGTGGAGAATTTCTTTGCGAGTGGGCTCGGTATGCCCTCCTTCACCCTGTTGGGGAGCGGCGTCATCAAGAGGCATTATGTGCAGCCGTACGCGCTCGGTCACGAGATCGTGCATTCCTGGATCGGCAACGATGTCTTCAATCGCGCCGATCGCGGGAATTGGGTGGAGGGGCTGACGACGTACCTGGCCAATTATTACTGGCACGAATTGACGGGAGATTCAGCGCAGGCACGGGATCAACGCCGTCTGATGGTGCAGGGCTATAACCTGCATGTCCCACCGGAGCGAGACTATCCGGTCGCACAATTCACGCACAAACTGGATGAGCATGACAATGCCATCGGGTATCAAAAAGCTGCCATGCTGTTTCACCTCCTGCGCCAGGAGGTGGGAGACGAGACGTTCTGGCGCGCCCTGAAGCGTCTGGTAGGGCAGTATCGTGGGCGGCATGCGGAATGGCGCGATCTTGAACGGGTCTTTGGAGAAGAGAGCCACCAGGATCTCCGATGGTTTTTTGCGCAATGGGTGGAACAGGATGGGGCGCCCATGCTGTCGTTGTCTGAGGCCGTGGCCCGTCCGGTTGCGGAGAAGAACGGACAGGCCCATCAGCTCGAGGTTACGATCGTTCAATCGGGCAAGCCCTTTCGCCTCCCTCTTCAGTTGTTGGTTCGCATGGAAGGCGATCGTGAACAGGTTCTGACTGTGCCGCTGCGTGGGCTGCGCGAGACGATTTCCATGACCCTGCCCGCTCGGTCGATCTCGATTGATCTCGATCCAGAATTCATGACCTTTCGACGGATCGACCGGCAATCGTTGCCGCCGGGGCTCAATCACTATGTCACCGATCGGCGGCGGTCGGTCGTGCTGGCCTTTACGGATGAGCCGGGGAGGCCTTCTCCGTTTCGCGACGTGGTCGCGCGCATTGAAGCGCAAGAGCAGCAAAAACCGGTTGGCGAACGAACGGTGGTGGTCCCGATGGCACCGGATGGGCTGTTGCCTCAGGAAGGTTCGGTGTTAGTATTGGGCGGCCCGGAATCCCGCCCGGGGATTCAGTCGATCCTCGCCAGGCACTGCGGTGAGCGCGCGATGCTACACGACAAGGGTGTCACGGTGACGGGGAAGGCGCACGAAGGGCCTGGCCTGGCGCTGTTGGCCAGTTGCCACCGGGTCGATCGCCCTGGCAGCGTCGTGACGCTGTTGTATGCGGCGACCCCGCAGGCTGTGGCGAAGGTGGCGCGGCTGCTCTTTTTTTACGGATGGAATAATTTTGTGTTGTTCAACGATGGCGCGGTCGTCATTCGTGGCGAATGGCCCATTGCCAGCGATCGTACGGAGGTGCGTTTCGATGCCAGCAATCTCATTCAGTAAATGGTGCATGATCGGTCTCGTCTGTCTGTTGCTGGGCGAGCAACAGGGGCAGGCAGAGGGCCTTGCCTCGAAGGCTCGGGCGGTTCCCGCTCACCAGTCTGAGCGGCATCTGAAGAATATTCGCCAGCTGACGGTTGGCCGGCAGAATGCCGAAGCCTACTTTTCCTTCAGCGGGAATAAACTGATCTTCCAATCGACCAATAATTGGATGAAGGATACCTACGCGGCCATGCTCAAGCCGGCCGATGCCGGGCTGGGTTGTTATCAGATGTACGTGATGGATTTAGAAAGTAATACGGTTCGTCTGGTGAGTACCGGCACGGGCGCCACCACATGCGGCTACTTTTTCCCCGGCGATCGCCGCGTGCTCTATTCCTCGACCTATGCGACGGGGCCGAACTGTCCGCCGAAGCCGAAGCGGGAAGGGGCCTATCGCTGGGCGTTGGACGATTACGATCTGTACGCCGTGCGGATTGACGGTCAGGAAATGCAGCGGTTGACCTCTTCGTCCGGCTACGATGCGGAGGCCACGGTATCGCCTGACGGGAAGACGATCATTTGGACCTCTGTGAAAGACGGGGATTTGGATATCTATGCCATGAACCTCGATGGGTCCAGGGTTCGGCGGCTGACGAACGAGGTCGGCTACGACGGCGGGGCGTTTTTTTCGCCGGACAGCAAGCGCATCGTGTATCGGGCCTCGCATCCGACCGAGCAGGCGGAGATCGAGAAGTACCAGGATTTGCTCAAGCAGAATCTCGTGGAGCCGGGACAACTTGAACTCTATGTGATGAATGCGGATGGCAGCGGCAAGCACCAGGTCACGTCGAACGGAGCCTCGAATTTCTCGCCCTTCTATTTTCACGATGGCAAGAGGATCATTTTCTCTTCGAATGTGGAGACCAAAGGCGAAGGAGGCCGACCCAGTTTCCATCTCTACGCAATCGGCGAGGATGGCCAAGGCCTTGAACGGCTCACGTTCGACGGACAGTTCAACAGTTTCCCCATGTTCTCTCCGGATGGCACCAGTCTGGTGTGGGTCTCCGACCGCGGGACCAAGGCTCCCGGTGAGTTCAATGTCTTTCTCGCCGACTGGGTGCCGTGACTTCGTCCGACGAGGGGCCAGGGGCGAGCGGCGAGCGGCGAGAACGCCCGCTTCTTGCCGTCCCACCTCTTGCCGCTCGCCTCTTGCCTCTTGCCTGCTCCTTCGTTGCGCTCATCCTGGTATTCGTCGGGCTCTTTGACTGGGATGTGCCGCTGACTCGGTTCGTCCGTTCCCTCTATCCTCCGGTCGGCTCCGTCCCCAATCCCTGGCTGGTTCAGTTTAGCGATCTCGGTGACCGCCTCGGCAAGGGGGAGTCGCTGGTGTTCCTGAGCCTCCTGTTGCTGGCGGTCGGGTACGGATTGAAACGCCCGCAGTGGAAAGACGCCGGCCGGCAAAGCCTCATCGCACATGGTCTCGTGGCTGTGACCGCCAACATCTTAAAACATGCCATTGGCCGCCCCCGTCCCAAGTTCATGGATACCGGCAAGTTCCAGTTTTCTCCGGTCAGCGGGAGCGGATGGGACTCGTTCCCGTCAGGGCATGCAGCGGCATCGTTCGCCGTCGCCACGGTATTGGCTGCGAAGTTTCCGCGAGCGAGATGGCCCATACTGGCTGTCGCCGTCGCCATTGCCGCCAGTCGAATCATCCGCGGGTCTCATTTTCTGACGGATGTGGCCGGAGGAGCAGCCCTCGGTTGTGTGATGGGAGCGATTGCCGTCCATCCATGGCGAGAATGGCGCGCTGCGGCTGGACTCGCTCTCTGTCGAATGACGCCGTATTTTGTGGTGACCCTCGCCTTCGTGTGGACGATCGTGCAGTTCCCGTCTGAGGCCTGGCCCTATCAGCAGTTATTATGGAGTGGTGTCGTACTCACCCTGGTGGGACTCGTGGGGCATGTCTTGTGGGCGGTGCAGTCGGCATGGCGTCCGGTCTGGTTGTCAGGATCACTGACTCGTAGCCTCGTGGGACTGGGATTAGGGATGACGACCGGTTCGTTGTTTGTGACGATCGCTGTGCTGCTCGTCTCAGCGGCTCATTGGTTGGACGGCCTTCAAGATCAGGTCGAGCCGGTGGATGGGCATAGAGGGGGAAGGGCGGCCTTGGCGGAGGGGCTGTTCATCGCGACCATGTTGTTGGCGCTGGTGGCGAGTTATGTGTTGAAAGGTATCGTGCCGATGTAGACCGGTCTGGCAGGCTTAGTCAGATGCTAAACAGACTAGAGAGACCGGACAGACCAGATAGACTAGATCAGTGGCCAAAAATGGTAGGCGGCGGCGGTGGGGCTGCACCTTCTGGAATGGTCACCATCGGTTGTTTCGCCAGCAGGATGTAGCCGTAGCGTTTGAGAATCGGGACCAGAGTGACCGACTCAGCCGGCATTTTCGACTGTGCTGTTTCCGGTAGCAAGATCATCACTTTCTTTGGCCCCTTCAGGGCCTCCCGTATTTTATCCTCTTCCCCAAATGGCACGAAGACGGTCGGTCGTCTGGCATAAAAAACCGACGAGGGTCTGACCGTTCCATAGGCAATGAAAATGTCCTGGGGGTCAAGGTTCAATCCTGCGGCATAGGCCAGCTCTTGTGGGGGAGCGATCACAAATCGGTTGATGGGTGGGGTTGCAATCACGATGACGGTCAGGACCAGACCGGCCAGAGTCGCTCCCGCTGCCCAGAAGGCTCCTCCACGCCGTTCCTCGTTTAATCCAAGATATCCCACCAAGCCCATGCCGAATAACAAGAGGATTGCGGCCACGTAGGGGCCGATTCCAAGACCGACCTGTCCGGCCAGGGGAAACTCCCGCACCATCTTCGAGGCATAGTTGGCATAGAGCGTGGGGACGCAGGCAAAGCCGATCGCCAAGAGATAGCCCAGCCCCATCATGAGGTGGATGGATCCTCGAATCCCTTTTGTGGTCGGATCCTGCAGACATCGCGACCAGTACGAAGCCGCCAACAAGGCGGCGGCAGGAAACAAGGGACCGATATAGTGGGGCAAGCGCGTTGACGACGCGGTGAAAAACAGGAAGACGCCCACGACCCACAGGGCCGCAAAGAGATCGAGTTCCGATAGCCCTGTTTGATCAGGCTGAGTACGGTCACGACGTGCGACATACCAATCTTTGAGCGTGCGATAGAGCGGGACCGGAAGGAGCGCGCTCCAAGGGAAAAAGCCCAAGAGCAGGACGGGGAGATAGAAAAAGATGGTCCCATGATGGCCTTCCATCGGACTCAGGAATCGCCCGATCGTATGGGCTTTGGCGCCTGTGGCATAGGCGTCGCCATGGACGAGGAACATGGCCACATACCAGGGAGCGGCCAAGAGAGTAAACACCAGCAGGCCCGCCAGAGGGAATCCTTTGTGCCAATAGTCCTGCCATCGGCGCGTCCAGGTGAGGTAGAGCGCCGCAGCGATGAGGGGCACGGCGAACCCGACCGGTCCCTTCGTCAATGTCGCGAGCGCCATCCCTATATAGAAGGCCCAGACCCAATGGCGCATGCGTCCTTCCCCATGTAGCCCCAGCCAGAAACCGTACAGCGATGCCGTCGTGAAGAAAATCAGGACACTATCGGTCAGGGCCATGCGCCCGAGTCCAAGAATTTCCAGGTTCAGCAGGAGCATCAAGGCGCCGAAGAGCGCGACGGTTCGGTCACGCTGGCGCAGGAGAAAGAGATAGGTGATGAGGATTAAGCCTACGCCGAAGAGGGCGGAGGGGAACCGTGCGGCAAACTCGCTGACGCCGAACAGGCGATAGGACCGATCCATCAACCAATAGAGAAAGACCGGTTTGGCGACGCGCAGCTCACCGTTGAAGGTCGGCGTCAGGCGATCCCCCGATTCGAACATTTCCCGTCCGGCTTCGGCGTTCCGTCCCTCGTCACGGTCGGTCAGGCCCATGTCGCCGAGTCCCAGGAAAAACAGCAGTCCCGATAGCGCCAGGAGCGCGAGGAGGAGGAGTGCATGGTGCGAGCGGTCAGTGGTGGTCATAGGAGTTTGTATGATGTCGTGATTGAATCAGCCTGGCCTATCAACGTTCTGGCGGTCATGATTGTGGAGCGGATGGGCCGGCGAGCTGTTTCGCCTGGTTGGCACGGGAGATGAGCACGAGATTGCGAATATAGACGAAGGTGCCGATGCCTTGCCCAGAAATAAAGACCGGGTCTGCCCGATAGATGGCATAGGCGAGCGTGATGAGTCCGCCGATCAGGCTCATGTACCAGAACGCGATCGGGACCTGACTCTCCGCCTTTTTCTCAGAGGCAATCCATTGGATTACCCAGCGGCCGAAAAACAATCCTTGGCCGAGAAAGCCAATGGCGATCCAGATGTGTTCGGTACTCATGGGCAGGCCAGAGGCGATGGGCTAGAGGCGAGGGGCTGTGCGCCTCGCCTGGATACTCTATGAATCAACATGGCAAGATCCTTTGCTGTCTTCCTCACCTCTAGCCTCGTGCCGCTGGCCCTTCGCCCTTCCTGAACCCATACCGCAACACTCGACTCTGCATCCACCGCACGGCAATCAAATCATAGAGAGATTTGAACAGCCGATTGCCCATGCCGTACTTGGAGACGCCGTGAATACGAGCGTAATGCCGCACCGGCACTTCGGTGACGGTGAATCCATGCATCAGCGCGAGCGCGGGAAAAAATCGGTGCATGCCTTCGAAAAGCCGGATCCGTTCCAGCACGGGCCGCCTGAAGATCTTGAGCGGGCATCCCGTATCGTGCACACCGTCGTGTGTGAAATAGTTCCGCACCCGGTTGGCGATGCGGGACGAAATTTTCTTCACAAAGCCATCCTGCCGCTGTTGCCTCCATCCACACACGAGATCGTAGGTGGCGGTCAGGGGCAGGAGTTTAAGAATGTCTTCGCTGTCCTGTTGCAGGTCGCCGTCGATTTCGATGATGAGGTCGCCGGAGGACTGTTTGAAGCCGGCATCGAGCGCGCAGGTCTTGCCGTAATTCCGGTCGAGGTGGAAGACCAGTACGTTCGGATGTTGTGCCGCCAGGCGATCCAGTTCTTCGCTGCTGCCGTCGCTGCTGCCGTCGTCCACAAAGAGGATCTCGTACGGGCGCGATCGTGAGGCCTCGTGCGAGTCCATGACCTTGAAGAGGCCCGTTAGGAGGGGGACCAGGTTCTCTCGTTCATCTTTGATGGGGATGATGACGGAGGCCCAAGGGCTGGATGAGGATGTCATGATGCGTAGGGGCTCCGGCAACGGTCTGTAAGGTGTGTATGCACGCGCGCATTCTAGCGGATGGCCGTGAGACCGTCAAACGATGGGGAAGTGATGAGTGATCAGAAACAACTGAACTCCTCTTATCCCTTCACCCATCACTGCTCGCAGATCACTTCCCTGATGCCGTGACGGTGAAGCGCATGGTGCCCATCAGACTCATCTCGTTGATCTGTTCTCCCACGTGAATATCCACTTTGTATCGGCCTGGTTTCCAGGCCTCCTGTGGCGGGGAGAGCGTGAGGTAGCCGCTTTCGTCCTCCAGCGCAATGTGCATGGCATCCTGTCCGATCATCACGGCGGGGTCGAGGCCGGTGACGGCTTCCGGGAAGAGCTGTCCGAAGACCTTGAACCCCTGATAATGCTGGTGCAGATGGAACACAATGAAGACGGCCGGGGTATCGGGGCGGAACCGGTCGGTCGGTGTCACCGGCACAATCTCGTGCGTGCGTTGAAAACCCAGTTCTTCGTCGAACCCTTCCGCTGTCGTAATGCTGAGGAACATGCCTTGGGGAGGGGCATCGAAGTTGTAGGGGACGACATCTTGCGGGCGATTCTGAAAGTCGGGGATGGGGGCATTCTTGATGATCGGCAACTCCGCCGCCTGGGCCTGAGTTCCCGCAAGGCTGAACAGGATGATGGATAGTGCGATGAAAATCCGGGGCATGAAGGTGTTCGTACACCGGTCGGTGGGAGCTGTCAAGGTGACGGATGCAAGGCGAGAGGCAAGGGGCGAGGGGTGAGAGGGGCGGAAGAGACTGTTGCGGCTAAATTTCCGGTTCTGTTAGAATCCCGCTTCTTTGACGAAGCTTGCCAACGAGGGGTATGAGACAGTGGGCAAGAAGGGATTTAAGGATCTACTCGTGTGGCAGATGGCAAAGGACTTGGCAGTGAGAGTGTATCGCGTATCGGAAAGCCAAGGTCTCAAGAAAGACTTTGGTCTTTGCGATCAGATTCGGCGGAGTGCGGTGAGTGTTGCGAGCAATTTGGCTGAGGGAGATGAGCGTAGCTCGGATCGAGACTCGGTGCGTTTCTTTTACATGGCGAAGGGTTCCGTTGCTGAAGTGCGAACGCAAATCCAAATCGCTTGCGAAACCGGCCATCTCAGGAAGCCGGACTACGACAGCCTTGACGCAGAGTATGAGCAGCTAGCGAAGAAGATCGGGAGTCTCATCAGGGCTCGGAGCCAAGCCCCTAGCCATTCACCAACCCCTAGCCCCTAGCCTGGACGTATTTTTATGTTACAAGACGCAGACGCTTTACCGCAGCTCATCGGCGACTATAAACCGGTCGACCAGTGGCAAGTGCACATTAATACGCTCTTCTACCGTTTTCGTGGCGATCAGATCCGTAGCTTCTACCAAACGTTTGCCTCAGGCGACTATCGGCTAGCCCATGCCCTTGCCGCAGATTATCACGAGCGAGTCATCGCTCGTGATAAGGCAAGAGGTAAGAGGCAAGTGGCAAGTGGAAAAGCGGGCGATTCTCTGACCCCTAGCCCCTCGCCCCTGGCCTCTAGCCTGGTCATCCATGAATGGGGACCTGGCAACGGCAACCTGGCCGCCTGTTTTCTCAGTCATCTCAAGGCGCTCGACGTAGATGGAGCGATCTATCCCCGTATTCGTTATGTGCTGGTCGATTGGGAGCAATCGGTGCTCGATGCAGCGATGGCTCATCCGGAACTTGTATCCCACCGCGATCGAATCGAGACACTTCGAGGGACCGTGGATCGGCTTGAAGGCATCGCGGATGGCAGCGTGGACCGCATATTCTGTAACGAATTGTGGAACGATCTCCCGACGAAATTGATGTCGCGGCAGGCGAACGACATCGAAGAAGAGTTCCTCCGGCCGAACTTGAACGAAGCCTTACATGCGAAGATTGCCGATTGGGCGGCCTTTGTCCGGGCGTTCGAGGCCATGGACATGGACGTGCTGAAGGGCTTTCCACCGTTTCTCGACGACCTGGTGTGGGAGCGTGAATATCGGACGGTCGAATGGAAAGAAGTCCCGTACCGGAAGATCATCACGGAGTTCCTCAAGCGTATCGATGAGCAGGTGGTGGTGCCCGTCAATATGGGAGCCTATGCCACGATCAAAGAGGCGAAGCGCCTGTTGGCTCCCGATGCGATCGGGTTCAGCAGTTTCGACGCGGGCACGGCGGATATGGACGTGCTGAACGATCCGGAGAAGCCCTGCTATGGTCAATTCGGAGGTCAACAGAGTTTCATGGTCAACTTTGCATTGGCCGAAGCGGTGGCCAAGCAGGTCGAGGCTGGCACGATGACCATCGAAAGTCAGCGTGAGTTCGTGGGGCGCAGCTTAGGGACCAACGTCTTGACCCTCATGGATCTCATGGCCACCCATCCTTCCGCAGGCACGAGCATGGCGCCCTGGGAGCAGGATCGCTTGATGCTCAAGACCCTCCTGGCCTTGAACGAGACCTACCAGAGTCCCTATGCGCGTCAGCTGGACTTTCCCATTCCGTTGGAGATGCCGCCGGAGGAGCGCGAGATGCTCCAGGCCCTCGTGCATGCGTTGAAGCCGACAGGGATCCCCGACACCGTCGCCTATCTCACCGAAGAAGAGCTGATGTCGGCCTCGAAGGACCTCGAAGCCATCGGCTACGATCCGCAGTCGTTCATGATTGCCTTAACCGCACCGCCGAGTCCTGTCGATTATTATCACGCGTTCGTGCAACCGCGCTGATTCCGATCGAGCGAAATCGCTCGCTTTTGAGAATTTCTGCTTGACTAATACCTTGTTCTTCTATAGCCTTCCCCCCGTTTGGGGAATCATGCCCACCTTTCGAGCGGTATCACGCTGGAGGGCCTGAGTGGGACATAACGAGAAAGCGAGTCATTGATGTTTGGATCATTTGGATGGATGGAATTGGTGCTGATTCTGATCATCGTGTTGATCATTTTCGGCGCGGGTAAGATTCCGCAGTTAGGTGAAGGGCTCGGGAAGGCGATTAAGGGATTTAAGAAGAGCGTCAACGAGGCCGATGCCATCGACGTGACGCCTCCTCCATCCGATGCGCCGGACATGGTGCCGACGCAGATCGCCCAAACGCAGGCAGCCCCGCAAGCCGCGGCACCGGTTGAAGCAGCGCAGCAGGTCAAGCAAGGCTAACAACGGATGGGCCAGAGGCTAGAGGCAAGAGGCTAGTGGAAAAAGATCTCAGAACCGGTACTCCTCGCCTCTCGCCACTCACCCCTTGCCAAGGTTTGAACTATGTTTGGACTCGGCGCCGGCGAAATTCTCATCATTTTGGTGATCGGGTTCTTGCTGTTCGGCCCCAAGCAGTTGCCTGAAGTCGGTCGCCAGATTGGCAAAGCGGTCAAGGGCTTCAAGGAAACGGCGGAAGATCTCAGAAAGTCGGTCGAGCCGGAAATCAATATGATCCAGCAGGAAGTGAAAATGGTCGAGCAGGACTTTCAAGCCTCGATCAAAGACGCCGAAGAGCAGATCAACGCAGCCGGGAAACAGGCAGAGGACGGAGCCAAGTCCATCAGCCAGTCGGGCCAGGCCTGACTGACGGCAAGAGAAGCAGGAGAGGCGAGGCAAGTGAGCCGACGGGCTGCCCGTTAGAAACCTGGAAATTGTTTGTCAGATCAAGTCGGTTCGGGCAAATTGGTACAAGTTGGTAGTGGTTGAGGGAGGAAGAGACGCCGTTGGCACAACGGGGTCTTGGTTCTCCGGTAGAGCAGGGACGAAAGAGAGTACGTGATGACCGTGCATGCAGTTGGATGTCAAGTCGGCAGCGCAGCGCCGGAACGTGCACCGGTGGCGGCTGTTATCCAATTCACAGGAGGAATTCATATGCAAAGTATCCACAGACGAATGGGGTGGGCCAGTGCGGCCACCTTCTTCAGTGCGGCCATTATGGCTGCAGGCCTGTCGTTCGGGACGGCCCCGGCGCAAGCCGCGTTTGAATTGCCAGAAGGTGAGAAGATCACCAACGTCCCGGCCATTCCTCGCGCGATTCCGCAGAAGGAAGCCTACGAACTCTACGATCCCAAGATCGGCAAGAACTTCGACATCAAGAATTTCTGGGTCCGTGCGGACCTGCGTGTGCGGCCGGAAATGCGCAACGGGATCTGCTTCGGCGGCGGTGCCGGCGCAACTTGTAACGCGCTCAATGGGAAGGCAACTGCAGGCAAGCAAAATGACTTCTATGCCCAACAGATGACGCGTTTGGGCATTGGGTACGATCTCTCGCCTGACGTGAACTTCTATATGGAGATCATCGACTCCAGGAACTGGGGCAGCAACACCGGCGTCGCCGGAGATGCGCTGAGCCATAACGGTGACAACAGAGGGGTCAACGGAAACGGCGGCACCTTGGGCGTTCGCGCTGCCTACATGTTGGTCCGGAATTTTGCCGGTGTGCAGGGCTTGAGCGTGAAAGCCGGCCGTCAATATATCGTCTTCGGAAACCATTCGTTGTTCGGCCATTTCGACTGGGCCAATACGGGATTCTCCCATGATGGTGTGATGTTGCAATATGCCACCAAGAACTTCGACAGCTATGCTGGCTGGTTCCGGACCCAAGAAGGCGATCTGGCCCAGGGCGCCCCAACCGGCGGTACGGCAGCCAATGTGACCACGGGACCAAATGCTAACAATTCTGGCGGAAGCTACGATGCCGATATGTTCATTTTCTACAACCAGATCAAGTCGGTGCCTGGTTTCCTGATCGAGCCCTACTATTTCCTCTACAGCAACCGTACTCCTTCAGTGGGAGCTGGTCAGGGATTGGGATCGAACAAGCATGCAGCGCAGACTCGTCACAATATCGGAAACCGGATCGAAATGCGTAAGGGCAACTTCGATGCGACCAACGAAGTGACCTATCAGTTCGGCTCGATGGCCGATGCCAATCAGCCCGGTGCCAACGCCGGCTATGGCCAACAGCAGAACATCCATATCAGCGCCTTTGCGACCAGAAACTGGATCGGGTATACCCATTACCAGTCATCCTGGAAGCCACGGTTGGCCTTCAACTTCGACTATGCCACGGGTGACGGTCGTGCGAATTGTACCGTCGCAGGTGGTGCGGCAACTGGCTGTAAGACGGCCAACACCTTTGAAAACATGTTCCCGACCAACCACATCCACATGGGTTACATGGATGTCCAGGCCTGGAAGAACATGATGAGTCCTTCGATCAACTTCCAAGCCCGTCCGAGCAAGGATGACCACATTGAAATCTGGGCCACCAGCTTGAACTTGGCGAACAGCAAGGACAACTGGTACCGTGGTTCACAGGGCGTCTATGTTTTCTCGGCAACCAACAATACCAAGAAGCACATTGGCGACGAATTGGACATCGCCTGGACCCACCTGTTCATGGATGGCAAGCTGGCCTTCCAGGCGGCCTATGGCCACTTGTTTGCCGGCAGCTATATCCAGGCAAACTTGGGTCAGAGCAGCAACCAGGATTGGGCCTATGCCCAGCTTTGGGTGAACTTCTAAGCATCAGGCAAGAGGCATAAGGCTACGGGCGAAAGGATCTTTCGCTCAAGCTCAAAAAGACAGCCCCGCTGGGAGATCCCCAGCGGGGCTTCTTTTTGCCTTGCTGACGCGACCAACGATTGTCGAGGACTAAACGCTACCCCTACTAATCTCACATTATCAAGAGGCAGAACAAATTGGAGCAGTCAGCTGTAAGCGGATATCTGAGCGCTCGAGTCGTTGACCATAGTCATTGACCATGGTAATGTTTCGGCATGAGCAAAGCGCGCAAACATACTGAAATGGAAGAAGTCTCGATTTCTCATTTCAAGGCGACCTGTTTGGCTATTCTTGCCAAAGTCAACCGAACGAAAAAACCTATTCTGGTCCTTCGCAAGGGTGAGCCCATCGCGCAGGTGGGGCCACCTCCTCCCTCATCGATGCCACCGTCATGGCTGGGCTCGCTCTCCAGTTCCGGTGTCATCACTGGTGACATTATGAATCCCATCTCCAGCCCTGAGGAATGGGAAGCCCTTCGCGCGTGAAGCTCCTGCTCGATACCCATGTTTTGCTCTGGAGCGTGCTCGACCCGGATCATCTTTCGTCAGAGATAAGAGCCGAGTTGGAAAACCTCCACAACGAGCTCTGGCTGTCCCCTATCACGCTCTGGGAAGTGCATCTGTTGGCGGAGAAGAAGCGTATTCAACTTCAACCTGACCCGGCTGCATGGATTCAGCAACTGCTGGATACGATTCCATTTCGGGAAGCTCCTCTCACCCATGCCGTGGCATTGATGAGTCGGCAGATCGCTCTGTCTCATCAAGATCCAGCCGATCGGTTTCTTGCTGCGACCGCCGCTGTATATGGTTTGACGCTCCTGACAGCCGATGAGCGGCTCCTCCATTCGGACCAGTTTTCCACGTTGGCCGCGCGATAATTCATGGCGATGCTCCAGGGGCCTTCCCTCTCATTCGACTGCTACGAACAAGGGTTGATTGAGGGCAGAGACGTTACCCCTTCCCGTACAAAGGGGAGGAATAGGTCGGATCCGTCAGCCTCTAATGAAGCGCACTTCACAAGCTGAAAGCTGATGGCGTAAATCCACGGCTTGCCCACCGTCAGTCCAGTCCTCTATACTCAGCTCGCTCTCTCACTCATTGCCACCTCAAATTATTTGAATAACCTTGCCGTGGATGATCTGACTCGACAGCTCAGCGAACAGTTCGGCTTTGGCACCTTTCGGCCAGGCCAGGAGGAGGTCATTCGCGCCGTGCTGGCCGGACGCGACGCGATGACGGTCATGCCGACCGGGCAGGGGAAATCGCTCTGTTATCAATTGCCCGCGACCCTCTTGCCTGGGTTGACTCTGGTGATTTCTCCGCTGATCGCCCTTATGCAAGATCAGGTGGCGAGTTTGAAGCAGCGAGGGATCAAGGCGGCGGCGTTTCACTCGGGACTGACCGGCTCTGAAAAGCACCGTGTGATTCAGGACCTCAACCAGAAACGGCTGCAATTGCTCTATCTGGCGCCGGAACGGATGCAGCATGAGGGCTTTCTCCAGCTCTTGCGTACCCTCTGGGTGTCGTTGTTGGTGGTCGACGAAGCCCATTGTATCTCTCAGTGGGGCCACGACTTCAGGCCCGACTATCTGAAAATCGGCCGCCTCCGGCAGGAACTCACGAACCCTCCCTGCCTCGCCTTGACGGCCACGGCGACCACCCGCGTGCAAGTCGATCTATGTAAACGCCTGTCGCTCCGCGATCCGCTCCGGTTGGTCTCGGGTTTTCGTCGGCCCAATCTGGCCCTCTCCGTCCGACCCTGTCAGTCGCGACAGGAGAAGCTGGCAACCTTGGAGCGGCTGGTCCGCGAGAGGGAGAAAGGCACGATCCTGGTCTATTGCGCCACGCGCCGGGCCGTCGAGGAAGTGGCGGACTGGCTCGGACAGTCAAACCAAGCGGTGGCCTACTACCATGCTGGTCTTTCAGATGAGGAGCGGCGGCTCGTGCACGACGATTTTCGTAGGGGGACCGTCAGGATCCTCGCTGCGACGAATGCCTTTGGGATGGGCATCGACAAGTCGGATGTCCGGCTGGTTGTCCATTTCGACATTCCGGGAAGTGTGGAGGCCTATTATCAAGAGGTCGGGCGGGCTGGCCGCGACGGACAGCCCGCTGCCTGTGTGCTGCTGTTCCATGAACGGGATCTGGCCACGCAGGAATATTTCATCCAGCTCGCGGCAAAGGATCCTGAAGGCTCCGACCGCGCCGCGCGGATGAGAACGTTACTTCAGGAAATGCTGGCGTATGTGTCCGTGCCGACCTGTCGGCAACTCGCGATCCTCGACTACTTCAGCGATGAAGCCGAGCGGGCCCTTGGTCCCTGCGGCCTCTGCGATCGCTGCGAGGTTCCGGTGCGGCAACTCAGCAGAGAGATCTCTCGTGACGATGCCGCTTCGGCAAAGGCCGTGCTGGAGACGGTGTCCTGGTGTGGGGGGCGCTTCGGGGTGAGCCGTATCGTCGAGATCCTTCGTGGCAGCCGTTCGAAAGCGCTGCTGGCATTTGGCGGGGAAGCCTGTCCAACCTATGGGACTTGTCGTGCGCTCTCGAAGCCATCCGTGACCGGGCTGGTGAAGGGTCTGATCGATTCCGGCTATCTTCAGGTTGAAGGCGCGGAATATCCCACCATCGACCTGACTGGTCGAGGGCAGGAGATTCTGCGTGGGACCGGTGTTGTGCTCTTGAAGGCTGTGGAGGAGCGCCCGCGAGCGTCGTCGTTGAAGAAGCCGTCTCGCGATACAGCTGTGCCGAGCGTGGCCCTGGGATCCTCGCCGGCCGACCAGCAGATCTTCGAACGGCTCCGGCAGCTCCGCACGGAGCTGGCCGAAGAAGAGAACGTCGCGCCGTTCATCATTTTTCACGACAAAACGTTGAAAGCGATTGCCAGCTACAAGCCTGCGACGTCGGCCGCGCTGTTGGACGTTCCAGGCATCGGCGATCTGAAGGCGGAGCGGTATGGCCGGCGCGTGTTGGCCGCGGTGAACGGGGAGTAGTAGCATTCAGCCATCAGCCTCTTCGCCCTCCTCGCCTCCCCTTACAAAGGGGAGGAACCGGTTAGACGTCTGATTGCTGACGGCTGACTGCTACTTCAAATTTCCCGCCTTCTTGAAGCATGCTTGCAGCTCTGCATAGTTCTTCGTCACCGAAAACTGGGGAAATTCCTTGGGCAGATGATCCGGCGGACAGAAGAAGAATCCCGCATCGGCTTCTCCTAACATGGCCGTGTCGTTGTAGGCATCGCCGGCAGCCATGGTGAAGAAATTCAGCGATTTGAACGCGGCCACCGAATGTTTCTTCTGGTTCGGCATCCGCATGTGGAAATTCACGATGCGTCCGGCAGGATCGATCTCCAGCTGGTTGCAAAAGAGCGTTGGAAATCCCAGTTGGCGCATCAGCGGCTGGGCGAACTGGTAGAACGTATCGGATAAGATGATCACCTGGCAGCGTTCGCGAATCCAGGCGACAAAATCGTTGGCCCCTTCCATCGGCCCCATGTTGGCGATGACGCTTTGGATGTCGTGGATGGTGAGTTTGTGCTGATCGAGAATGGCCAGGCGCCGTTTCATCAAGGCATCGTAGTCCGGCATCTCGCGGGTGGTCATCTTCAATTCGTCGATGCCGGTCTTGATAGCGACGTTGATCCAGATCTCTGGCACTAACACGCCTTCCAAATCTAAACAGACGATGATGGGTTTGTGCATTTTGTTTTCCTCTTGTTCTGTGTGTGTCAAATGGACATCAGGCTTGAGGCGCGAGGCAAGTGGCTAGAGGCGAGTACGACGATCCGTCTCTTTCGGCGCCTCTCGCCTCTCACCCCTCGCCTCGTGCCTGTTTGTAAACGCCTGGCTGAGAAACCGCCACATGTTGTCGAGGACTTGGTCCAGGAGGGATGAGCCTGGCCAGGTCCGTCTGGATTCTTCTACGTGCCGCTCGGCCCATTCCAAGGCCATCGGGAGCGGAATGAGTCGAGGCGGAGAATCGGTCAATGTTCCCCAGACCAGCCCCAGGATGGACCCAATGCGCATCGAGACCGGCAGCGGGGTCACCGGATTCTGCACCAGATCCTGACAGAGTTCCGCCGGTGAGGTAACGAGAAGTTCACGGCAGGCGGCCGGTCGTGCCTCGTAGATCGAACACATCTCATCCTCTAAATAGGGACAGGGGATTCTCAACGCATAGTAGGCCCGGTTGATCGGGTCGAGTTCTTCATCCGGCATCGGCCTGGAAGCCTCTGCGACATCGTTGAGCCGGTCCCAGACAGCCTCGCGCGTCAAGCGATCTTTCGTGGTGCTGATGCGCTGTTGCAGCTGGGTTCGTCGATCGGTCGGCAACTGCTCCACATACTCGCGTAGCGCGAATGCCTCCGGTGCGGACAACGGAACTAACATCCGGCAACAGGCGGCGCAGCCCATCTGGCAGGAGATGGTGAGGCCTGCTTCACGCGCCTGGTGGACTTCCAGCGCTGCGGCTTCTTCCCCCAGGCGGCGTGACACTGGGACTATTGCGGTGATGGGAATGAGTCCCGTCGGTACGTCGATGGCCGTGGTCAGTCGCCCGGCTGGGGTATTCAACGCGACTTCAAATCGTTCGACCATACAATCCCTTTATCCCGTACCTCTGGTCCCGTGCCGATTTCACGTCGGCATCATAGAGAACGGCTTGTGGACTGGTCAACTGAGCCGGTTCTTGCTCCCTCCCAGGCATACCCGCATAATGTGGGCAAAAGGAGAGCGGTATGGCTCTGTCTGGTCATGTGGTGGGGTTGCTCAAAGAGTATATGGTGGATCTGGTCGAGCAGGCGAAGCAGGAGACATCGGCGCAGGAGCGGTTCGGATTTACGGTGACGCCCTATCGGCCGGATCAGGCGATCTCCGATCTCCTGGCGCTGTTGGATGACCGTATTGAATCTGAAGGGATGCAAGTGGGCCTGCCTGAAGGCTTTCTCCATCAGATGTGGAGTCTCTGTAATGACGCGACGGCGCAGGTATGCGACCGGGTGTGGATCGAGGGGAACATCGGGAGTCAGGCTGCCAGTCGGGCCAGGGTCCGAGAGTTGACGTATCGGGCGCTGATTCAATACATTGAAACCTCCGACCGGGAGAGTCATTGATCATGCAAGACCTGTCCCTTCGATGCTGCGCAACCCTAGGCCTTGGTCTTACACTCGCTCTGCTGCTGTCCCCACCTGTGAAGGCCGGAGCTGAATCAGCTCCAACTCAATCCTCGTCGATCCGCCTCATGCCTCTCGTCACTGCGGGACTCGAACGTCCGCTGTTTCTCACGCATGCCGGTGATGGGTCTCGGCGCCTGTTTGTGGTGGAGCAGCCTGGAACGATACGTATTATTGACCGAGGCATTCTGCAGAAAGACCCGTTTTTAGATGTGCGCGATCGTGTGGCGACGGACGACCCTGAGCGAGGGTTCTTGGGGCTGGCGTTTCATCCGGATTACCGCCGCAACGGGCGGTTCTTCGTCAATTACACGAGGCAACCGGATGGGGCCACGGTCGTCGCGGAGTATCGACGCGGCGCTGCGCCTGATGCGGCTCTGCGGAGCGAGCGCGTGATCCTGGTCGTCAAGCAGCCCGACTCCAATCACAATGGCGGGATGGTCGCGTTCGGACCTGATGGGTATCTCTATATCGGTCTTGGCGACGGAGGAGGGCTGGGCGACCCGGGCAATCGTGCGCAAAATCCCGATGAGCTGTTAGGCAAAATCTTGCGGATCGATGTGGACCATGGCGATCCCTACGCGATCCCGCCGGATAACCCGTTTGCCAAGGCGGGTGGTCGTCCGGAGATCTATGCCGTCGGCTTGCGGAATCCCTGGCGTTTTTCCTTCGACCTCACGAAGGCGGACCTTTGGGTTGCCGATGTGGGGCAGTATAAGTGGGAGGAGGTCGATCTTGTCACACGAGGAGGGAATTACGGGTGGCGTGTGATGGAGGGACTCCATTGTTTCAAGCCCGCCGACGCCTGCTCGACGAAGGGGTTCATTCCACCCGTTATGGAATATGGTCATGCGGGAGATCGTAGCAAGGGAGGACGCTGCTCGATTATCGGCGGCTACGTCTATCGCGGTCGCGCGATGCCGGCGCTTAAGGGAGTCTATGTGTTTGGCGATTTCTGCAGCGGTGAAGTGTTGACCTTCAGTCAATCAGCCGAAGGAGGGAGCGGAGCGGATCCCACGGTGTTGATCAAGGCTGGCTTTTGGATTTCCTCGTTCGGGCAGGATGAAGAAGGGGAGCTCTATGTCTTGGATCACGGCGGCGGCATCTATCGGTTGATCCCTCGTTGATGAGGCCTACAGTTTCCCTGCCAGCCAATAGACTACGATACCGGCCAGCTCCGTGATCGCTCCCGTCGTCTGTTGTAACGCGGAGCCGTTTGGCAGGATATCAAGCAGGTTGATGTCCTCCCAGTTTTCTCGCGGAACGTTCTGTGCGACATACCCGCAGGGGGCCGGCGTGACGCGGAATCCCTGCTTGGTGAACACCGGCACGGCACGTGGCAGATGGCTGGCTGAGCTGACGAGGAGAATCGAGGCGGGTCCGATCAGCCGTTTGGTCCCCGTCGCGTTCTCATAGGTGTTCCTCGCGTCAGGATCGATTTTAGCGGCGGACTCGGGAACGCCGAGGCGAACGGCCCATCGTTTCATTTCGACCGCTTCCTGGGGGCCCGCTCCGAAGATTCTGGCATCCCCCCCCGTCAGTACCAATGTCGGGGCATAGCCCTGTTGGAACAGATCCACGCCGCAGGTGGTTCGATCTCTGGAATAGGAGGACGGTTCGGTGGTTGGTCGAAGCGACCCCTTCTCATCGATGCCTCCCCCCAAGACCACGATCGCATCAAAGCGATCGGATTGCGCCAGTTGCGGGGGCTGGTACCAGGACTCAAGCGAACCGATCAGCGAGGTGGCAATCAACGGGTTGGAGGTCGCCGCGAGGAGCAGGAGCGCGGACAAGACGAGCAGGCGTACCCACCGCAGGCGCTCCGGTGAGAACGGAAAGAGGGCTAGGGCCGTGGCCGCGCCGAGGAGCAGTACTATCCAGGTCAGCGGGTAGAGGCCGTACTTGACGAACTTATAGAGACCGAAGAAGAATGGAGTCAGTTCCATCGACGAACCTCAATTGAGAGCGAGACATCGCCGACAGCATACAGGGAACGAGTCGAATGACCAAGCAGGAAGAGGGGACGCAATGACACAGGCGCGCCGTTATTGGCTGATGAAATCGGAACCGCGCGTGTTTTCGATCGAGGATCTTGCCCAGTCTCCCAAGCAGATGACCGGGTGGGATGGGGTGCGGAACTATCAGGCGCGTAACTTTATGCGTGAGATGACGGTCGGCGACCAGGTGCTGTTTTACCATAGTAATGCCGAGCCACCGGCTGTGGTGGGAATTGCAGAGGTGGTGCGGACGGCTTATCCAGACACGACGCAGTTCGAGAAGTCGCATCATCATTACGATCCGGCCAGCGATCCCTCTGCCCCTCGGTGGGATATGGTGGATATTCGGTATCGCCAGACATTGAAGACGAGTCTGTCGCTCGACCGACTGAGGCAGGAGCCGAGGCTGAAGGATATGGTGTTGCTGCGAAAGGGGTCTCGCCTCTCGGTCCAACCGGTGACGGAAGCGGAATGGGCGGTGGTACTGAGGCTTGCCGGAGCGAAGGTCAGCTAACGGGATAACTGTTTGTGTATTTCAGGGTTTCTTTGGCCTTGCCCATAGGGGTATGAGGAAAATATTTTTCGGGATGCTCAAAAAGTTCGTCCCGCAAGGCCGGAGGCGAGTCGAACCCGGAGACGTACCCTCTGTGGTACGTTGAGGATTTCGATGAGCCGAGAACGAAGCGGGCGGATTTTTTCAGCATCCTGCTAGTTCTTGGCTTTGCCGGTGTCCAAATACCGATGCTGCCAGTCAAGCCAGGCATGGCCCAATTCGTGGGCTAGAATGTAGCGCCGCCTGGTCACGGGCAGGCGCTTACGAAGATAGATGGTCTTGGTGGTGTCGTCCCAGATGCCGTCGGCATCGGGGTCCCGGCGGTCCATGTCGGTATCAGACAGTTGCCGCACGGATATCCGGAAGCCGAAGGGGAGCACGACTCGTGAAGGCATGCGCAACATGATCGTCGTTCCTGGTTGTGTACCAGCCTATCACAAACTCATTTCCCCGTTCACGGCTCGGACTGTCAGGAAAATCAACGATTTAAACCGTTACTTCTCTGGTAGGCTCGTGCAGGCTCCGGTCTATTTTTATCGGTAAGGATAGGCGGCTACTGTGGGCTATAGGCTCAAGCGCTCTCTGGATATTGACCGCTTCTCGTCAAGGGAGGATATCGGATAGGAGCAACCCTGCCGCCATTCAGATGGAACCGCTCACGAGATGTTCATTGGGCTCTCAGTCAGGAGTATACTCATAACATGTGAGGTCTCCCATGCATCGCGTACTGGTCCTCGGTGCTGGAAAGATTGGCTCTCTGGTTGCCTGTCTCTTATCGGAGAACGGTGAGTATGAAGTCACGCTGGGGGATATCAGCCTCGATGCCTCCAAGCGGTTTATTCGTGAACTCGGTCTCTTGCGAGTCACGCCTCTGCTTCTCGATGCCCGGCATCCTGACACCATCAGCTCATATCTCACAGCGCATCGATTCGATGCGGTCCTGTCGAGCCTCCCCTATTTCTGCAATCCGATTGTCGCCGGATTGGCCCGGGAACATCGTCTGCACTATTTTGACCTGACGGAAGATGTCGATGTCACCAATCAGGTCAAGGTCCTGAGCATCGACTCGCCGCAGGCCTTTGTGCCGCAATGCGGTCTGGCCCCCGGATTCATCAGCATTGCGGCGCAGGACTTGATCACCCATTTCGAGACGGTGGATACGATCAAAATGCGGGTCGGAGCTCTGCCCGTGCATCCCAGTAATGCCCTCAAGTATTCGCTGACCTGGTCGACCGATGGGCTCATCAATGAGTACGGCAACACCTGTTACGGAATCGAAGGAGGAGAAAAGGTGTCCCTCCAGCCCCTCGAAGGTTATGAGACAATCTCGGTGGACGGGCTCCTGTACGAAGCGTTCAACACTTCTGGAGGATTGGGAACATTGGCCGATACCTATGCGGGGAAAGTCCAGACCATGAACTACAAGACGCTCCGCTATCCGGGCCATTGCGAGAAAATTCATCTATTGATGAACGATCTCAAGCTGAACGAGGATCGGGACACGCTCAAGCGAATTCTCGAACGGGCGATTCCTCAGACATTGCAAGATGTCGTGCTGATCTATGCCTCCGTGACGGGGAGGAGGGAGGGCGCGTTGTTTGAGGAGAACTATGTGAAGAAAATCTATCCCCAATGTATTAAGGGGAAGCTCTGGTCGGCCATTCAAGTCACGACCGCTTCCAGCCTCTGTGCCGTTGCGGACCTCGTGCTCCAAAATCCTGAGCGATATAAGGGGTTCGTGACTCAGGAATCGTTCCCATTGTACGACTTCCTCGAGAACCGGTTTGGAGCCTGCTATCGATGAAGCAGCCATTGGAGATTCTGACAGAACTGGGGCTTCGCGACGTGAATCCCGGGGCCAGCACGGGAGTCGGTTGGTGGTCGTCCCTCTCTAGCGAACGCAGGCTCGACTCTAGGAATCCTGCGACGGGAGAAGTCCTCGCCAGGGTGACGCCGGCCACGGCAGCTGATTACGAGCGGGTCGTAGTGGAGGCACAGCGAGCCTTCGCGCAATGGCGCCTGGTGCCGGCGCCGAAGCGTGGCGAGGTGATCCGGTTGATCGGCCAAGCTCTCAGGGACAAGAAAGATGCGCTGGGCAGCCTTATAGCGATGGAAGTCGGCAAGATCAAAGCCGAGGGTGACGGAGAGGTGCAGGAGATGATCGACATGGCCGACTTCGCGGTCGGCCAATCGCGGATGCTCTATGGCCAGACCATGCATTCTGAACGACCCAGCCATCGCATGTACGAACAGTGGCATCCGCTCGGACCGATCGGCGTCCTGACGGCCTTCAACTTTCCCATGGCTGTCTGGGCCTGGAATGCCTTCATTGCGGCCATCGCCGGGGATACCGTGGTGTGGAAGCCTTCACCGAAAGCGCCGCTCTGCGCGATTGCGGTTCAGCAGATTTGTAATCAGGTCATAGAACAGCAGGGGCTGTCAGGAATATTTTCGCTTGTCATCGCAGACCGTACCGATCTGGCCGAAACCATGGTGCGCGATGAGAGGCTTCCGTTAATCTCCTTCACGGGGTCGGTTCCGGTCGGTCGGCAGGTCGCACAATCCGTGGGGGCACGTCTCGGACGGACATTGTTGGAACTGAGCGGCAACAACGCTGTCATCGTCGACGAAACTGCCGATCTGGACCTGGCGATTCGGGCCATTCTCTTTGGCGCAGTCGGTACCGCCGGTCAGCGCTGTACCACCACGCGACGGCTCTTTGTGCAGGAATCGAGGCGCGATGAATTGGTCTCCCGGCTCGTCTCGGTCTACAAACAGGTGCAGATCGGCGATCCACTCAAGTCTGGCGTACTGATGGGGCCCTTGATCGATCAGGCCGCCGTGCACATATATCGAGAGGCCATCGAAGAGATTAAGAAAGAAGGGGGAGAGATTCTTTGTGGCGGGCATGTGCTGCCCGGGCCAGGAAATTTTGTCGAGCCGACGATCGTGTTGGCGCAATCCCGCTGGCCGATCGTGCAGCGGGAAACCTTTGCGCCAATTCTCTATCTCATGACCTATAAAACCTTCAATGAAGCGATTGCGATGCAGAACGATGTGCCGCAAGGTCTCTCGTCGGCCCTATTCACCAACCACCTCAGACATAGCGAACAGTTTCTGTCTGCAGGCGGCAGCGATTGCGGGATCGCCAATATCAATCTGGGAACCTCCGGGGCTGAAATCGGCGGCGCGTTCGGCGGAGAGAAAACCACCGGTGGAGGACGAGAGGCCGGTTCGGATGCCTGGAAAGCCTACATGCGGCGGCAGACGAACACGATCAACTGGGGCGGCGAATTGCCATTGGCCCAGGGCATCACATTCGGAGAGTGACGTCATGTCCGAGAAAGGAGTCGCCAGCATGGATCACGCGGCGGAGTTGGATGGGCTCATCGAGCGGATGATCGCGACGTACGTCGCGGGCAATCGGGCTGCCCAGGCACTACGCGCCTCGCTGGATGAAGCGGGGGTCGGTTTCTATCCGATCACAGACCATTTGACGCTGCGGACGTTGGATATCGACCGGCGTGCGGAGGAATTCACGAGGCTGGGGTATGGGTACAGCGAAACGATCGAGTATGAAGACTGGTATGCGAAGGTCTATCGGAAGGTTGGATACCCGGCGCTCTTCGTGGATCAGGCCTATTCCGACGAACGGGGCCGCACCAGCATCATTCCCGGTTGGGTGAATACGTTCGGCGACCAGGTCTTTCATCATGTCGCGGTGCGGGTGGAAGATATCGAGCTGGCGATGGAACGGTTGAACGCCAAAGGGGTGGCCTTTACCGGCCAGATTGTCGGAGTCAGGGGTGGGCAGTTAAGGCAAATCTTCACGGTGCCTGAAATGGTGGATGGCCAGCCGTTCTCCGTATTGGAACTCACCGAGCGCCACCGAGGATATCAGGGGTTCTCGCCTCCTCAGGCGGACAGCCTGATGAAATCGACCGTGGTCCGGTAGCTCTCTGCCTAAACAAATCGACCTGTGATATCGTTCCGCGCGATGCGGTCGATAGGATGATGAAAAATCCAATCTCTGGAGGAATGGTCATGACGAAGAAGAATCTGCTGGTAGGGGGCCTAATCGGGCTGATGGTCTCTGCAATCTGGCCATACGTTTTTGAGGATGTGAAGTGGGCCTTGGCATCACCTTCAGGCTCTGCGCCGCACGGAACGGTGACGATCGATGGGATGACGGTCCCGGATATCGGCCCACTCCCGACGTCGATTCCGACACCCTCCACGAATCTGAACTACAAAGCGAAAATCGATCTTGGGACGCAACTCTATTTCGATGGCCGCCTGTCGAAGAGCGGCGCCATTTCCTGTGCGTTCTGCCATAACCCTGGGACCGGATTTGCCGATCCTCGCCAAACCTCGATCGGGATCGGCGGCGGTGTAGGAGGACGGCAGTCGCCCACGGTCTATAATACGGCCTTCAACCACGTTCAATTTTGGGATGGCCGCGCGCGCTCGCTGGAAGAGCAGGCCATCGGGCCGATCCAGAATCCGATCGAGATGGGAGAGACGCATGAGCACGTTGTCATCAAGCTCAGCAAGATCAAGGGTTACCAGCAACAGTTCCGGGCCGTCTTCGGGACCGAGGTGAATCTGCAAGGGATTGCCGAGGCCATCGCTGCCTATGAACGGACCGTCATATCCACGAATTCCGCTTTCGATCAGTATGTAGCCGGCGACGTGAAAGCCATGGATGAATCCGCCGTGCGAGGTCTGGTTCTCTTCAAAGGCAAGGCCCGCTGCATTCTTTGTCACAACGGACCGAACTTCACCGACAACCAATTCCACAATCTCGGCGTCCCTCAAGTCGGTCCGTTGAAAGAGGATCTGGGGCGCTACTCTGTGACCAAAGCGGAAAAAGACAAAGGCGCCTTCAAGACGCCGACGCTGCGGAGTATCATTGAGACCGCGCCCTACATGCATGACGGTGCCTTCAAGACGCTGGAAGAGGTTGTGGAGTTTCTCAACGCTGGAGGCGGAGCCAATCCGAATCTGAGCCCGCTCGTCAAATCGCTCAACCTGACTCCTGAAGAGAAAGCCGATCTCGTGGCGTTTCTACAATCCCTGACAGGGGAACCGATTCCGTTTCAGTTTCCCACGCTCCCCAAGAATTAGGTGAATCCTTTTGAACCTGTGCGTCTCAGATACTCAGTACGGATGCGCAGGTTGTTGTGTCGGCCTGGATGAACGAGGCAAAGATCTCGTCCCCCAACTCTAACCCCGGAGGTAGTTGTGATGAAAAAAGGATTATTAGCCATTGTTGCGATGGCGGCCATTGGATGTAGCGGAGTCGCTGCTCAAAAGGCCGTGAGCGCAGAGCCGACAAGCCCAGCCCTCGGATACGATATCCACGTGCAGGCGCCGCACATGATGCCGGATGGCACGCCTGGCGGGCCATACCATCACTATTGCAAGGGGATTTCAGACAAGATCCTTCAATGTTTACTCTTTGAGTCGACTGATCCAAAAGCCCCGCTGGTGGCGATTGAATATTTTGTGGCGAAGGACCTGACGAGAAAACTCCCCGCCATCCAATGGCACCGGTTCTTCCATGACCATAAGGTCGAGATCGCGACTGGCCGCGTCCAAATTCTCGATATGCCGGCAGAGCAGGCTGCCAAAGTGGCTGAAATTGCGGCAGGGACAGACGGTGTGATCTATCATCTGTGGCAGAAGGGGCTGGAGTTTCCTGACGGCTCAGTCAGCTTCCCGCAGTCTCTCGGACATAAGTTCCCTGGTCACACCGAAAAGTAAATCTGAAGCAGGGCTTCATAATCGCTAAGCGAGGAAGGGACCGTTACCGGCGTTGCCGGTGACGGTCCCTTCCTGTGTACGTTCACGGAGCACGATGATGCGCTCGATGTTCAGGATTATCTTATTGATGGTGTGTGGTGGGGTTATCGCGTCATCCGCATCCTTGTCTTTCGCGGCGGATGCGGCCGTGTTGAAACCACGAGTCCCCTTCGACCAGATCGAAGAAGCCAAGTCCTGGAAGAATCCGTTCGAGCCGACCGCAGAGAATATCGAGAAAGGGAAGGCGATCTTTCACGGGAAGGCATTCTGTGTCACCTGTCACGGGAGAGATGGCAAAGGATTCGGCGATATTCCAGGCCTCGTTGGCAAACTTCCGCGTAATTTCACCGACAAAGCCTGGCAGTCAGTGAGAGCCGACGGCGAAATTCTGTGGATTCTCAAGAACGGGAGTCCGGGAACGGACATGGCGTCGTTTATTCCACTTATCCTTACCGAAGAAGAAGCCTGGCATGTCCTGCTCTACGTGCGCTCATTTGGCCAACCGTAAGTGGTCCGCATGGCCAGGAGTCATTCTTTCTCAAGCCGTGCCGTCTCTCTGATTCTTTTGATCCTCTTCTTTCCTCCTTACGACGCAACGGCTGAATGGTCTGCGATTGCAGAACAGAGGACCAGCTACACCACTGATGCGTTTCAATTTTCATCCGCCAGGCGGCTCCGTTTCGGCGAAGACCCCTCCCAGCCAACCGTGGTATCGACTAATAAACCGGAGGATGTCATCTGGGAGCCATCGATTGAGGTGCTCCGTTCATCGTCCACTACGCTTGGGAAAAATGAGCTGTCGTTCAAAGCGCATGGGGCGATCTTTACCAACAATCCCGTCTTGGACCACGGAGATTACCGCATTCAGGACCGGCAATGGTTCGGCGCCGACAGCTCTCTCCTGTTGCGGTATCGGTATGTTCCGAACCTCTTCCTCGGGCCGAACTTCGAGCGGCGCACCGGCGCTCGACTGATTCAGGAAGAGCGGCTGACTTCCCACCATTGGCGAGCAGAGCTCGAGCGTCGTCTGAGCGATACCGTGACGGCATCCCTGATCGGTCGCTATGGACTCCGGCTCTACAATCAGGCGTTTGCGGAGCGGGACACGCAGTTCTATACGATAGGGCCTCGCTTTGCTTACAGGGGCATGAGCTGGATAACGGTTACCCTCTCCTACTTGTACGAACGTGGGCTGGCAGATGGTCGTGAACAGGTTGAATTCGCAGACGATGTGTCGTACTACCTGCATATGTTCTCGCTTGAGACGATGGTTCACGTGAGTACAGGCCTTGACCTCGACTTTTCCTACGGCCATTTGAGGAAGACGTTTACCAGCGGGCTGGCGGGAGATACGCACGTGGGGCGGTTCGATCAAACGCATCAAGGGACTGCGGAACTTCGGTACCACCTTACGCCTGCGGCGACAGCGCTGATTTCATTTCAACGCAGCCAGCGCACGTCGACCAATGCACTGAGGGACTTCAATGACTCAATTCTGTCCCTCGGCGCGCAGTATCGGTTTTAGCTGAATCGTTTCAGATTGAAGAATAGGAGCGTTTCGCCTCATGGCTCCTAGGATTCAAGCTCTCGGCAGGAGTATCGATGGCTTCAGGTCTGTATGTGATTGGGGATTTTGGTGGGCCGTGTAGGGGTTGAACCTACGGCCCGCTGATTAAGAGTGGCAGCAGGGCAATAATTCGAACAGCTCGATGTTGCGAAGGTTTCCCCGTTTATCGTTGAAAATCATGGGCTTGCTGGGGTTCTACTGATTCCATTGGTTCTACCTAATTCGGTCGTTTGTGAAGAATTTGCGCACAAAATTAGCACATCACTTTTATGCTGCGTGTCCTGACCTACCCCCCCCGAATCGGGGAAAGACGGGCACTGGATTGAAGTTTTCTCGCCATTCTGAACGGCTGCATCCGACCCAAAGCCGAAGTACACGACCGACCGCTATCACAAGGGAGGGTCTTACGCCGATCCGCATAAGAACCAGTGATACATGGTCGATGGGTCGTAACGCATTGCACCACCGTCGATGATGGGATAATGTTCACGATCATTGAAAGTGTGTTAGGCGGATAGAAAATGGCAGATCCGGTTCTTATGCGGATCCGCCTAAACATTGTTAGGTGCCGAGCGGGGTTGTCGTAGGTCATGAAGCTGACCAGCTTGTCCATTACAAACTACCGGGCGCTCAGGGACGTAGCGATTCCTTTGTCGGACTTCGGCTGCCTCATCGGAGAGAACAATTCAGGCAAGTCTTCCTTCTTGCAGGCTTTGTCTCTGTTCTTCTCTGGCACCAAGCTGGCGGTCAGCCACTTTTTCGATGATTCCAAACCTATCCGCATCGCGGTGACATTCGAAAATATTGGTGACGCAAACTTAGCGCGATTGGCTGCCGAACACCGCACCCGCGTTGCGGGAATCGTCAAGAATGGACGTCTTGTCCTTGTCAGGGCCTACGACACCGCTGGAAAGAGTTCGCTGCTGTACAACACTCTTACGCCGAATGACGCCAGATTCTCCGCAGACAGAATTGGCGCGCTCTTAAAGAGTCAGCGAGCAGGTCAGACATTCGTCAACAAGGTAGTGCAGACATTCCCGGAACTGGACGGCGTCGTCGATACGACCATGGATCAGGATGCCGTCAAGCAGAAGATTCAGGAATTTGCCGACTCATTACCCGACGATCAGAAGACTGCCACCGATCAGCCTTTGCCGACGGGGATCGACAAGAGCATCGAGCCGATGCTGCCTGACCCGATCTACATCCCGGCGGTGAAAGACCTTGCTGACGACATCAAGACAACCGAAAGCACCCCGTTCGGCAAAATCCTAGCCATCCTTCTGCAAGCCGTCGAGCCCAAGCTGCCAGATGCACAACGACTGTTTGAAGAACTCAACGCCAAGCTCAACCGCGTTCAACAGCCTGACGGAACGGTCGTGGATGGGCGGCTCGATGAGGTGAAGCTGATCGAGTCTACTGTCGAGAAGTATGTCCGAGAGAGTTTTGCTGACGTGGCGCTCCGCATCGCAATCCCTCCGCCGGAGTTAAAGACCGTGTTCTCGGCCGCTCGCATCTACGCCAACGATGGCGTGGATGGTCTGATCGATTCCAAAGGCGACGGATTGCGTCGCGCAATTGTCTTCTCCATCCTGCGATCTTACGTCGAACTCAAGGCGAAGCTCGCGCCCGTTGCGACGCTAGTTGAAGAACCGGCCCAGGCTACACCCGCCTCCGCATCCTACCTACTGTTGTTCGAAGAACCGGAGTTGTTCCTTCACCCCAAGGCCCAGCACATCCTCTTCGACGCCCTGCGGGTCTTCGCCGAGGAACACCACGTTATCGTCACTACCCATTCACCAATGTTCTTTGGCCCAGGGGCGACCGAAACGTTCGTTAAGCTGAGAAAGGTATCCGATCCGGCGCTCGCGCCTCGGCCGTTCACTCAGGTACAGCCGGTAGACCTGTCCGACATGACCGCCAAGGACCAGTTTCAGATCATCTGCTTCGAGAACAACAACGCCGCTTTCTTTGCCGATACCGTCGTCCTGGTCGAAGGCGATAGTGATTATCTCCTCATGCCGCACATCGCCAGAACACTTGATCCCTCGTGGGATGTGGCGAAAGTGCCGATTGTGTTCGCTCGGATCACTGGTAAGGGCAACATCCGACGGTATCGAGAGTTCTTCAACAGGTTCGGGGTCCGAGTTCCGGTCATCGCCGACCTCGACCTGTTGGCCGTTGGCTTCGACCACATCGCCCCCAATGATGCAGTCAGGACGGCCAAGGCCGATCTGCTGGCAAGGGTCGATGAGTTGATCGTGCCCGATGCGAACGGCCCATCTGCGTCGGACGCCAAAGACGCTCATGATTCCGGCGAGCTACGTGGCTTGTGGCGGAGGGTCAGGGAGTTACAGGAGAAGCTCAAGGCCGGTACATGCTCCCAAGCAGAACATGATGCAGCTGTTGAGGCATTCTTCGCGTGGCAGCGGAAATCAGACCGGCTGGCTGTCATGAGTACCAGCACTGACGTGCAGATGATCCAGTTGAAGCACCGTCTGCTTGCAATGCTTCGAACGGTCGACGTTTACGTGCTCGAACGTGGCGCGATAGAGCAGTACTACCCCGAAGCCACCACCGGAGCAGACAAGCCATCGCGTGCCCAGGACTTCTGTGCCAAGGTTGCGACACGCGACGCGATCCTCGCCTGCTGCGGCGAGCAGACAGTCGACCGCGAGGGTACTCAGGAAAGCATCAAGGAGTTCGATCTCATTTTCCAAGGGATCTTTGGAGACCCCTGCGGGTGACGAAGCTGCGTCATTCGGCACCTAACAACAGCGTGCAGCGGACGGCGCTGCGCGCCGCCGCTGATGCTGAGCGTTCGGCTCGTGAGATGCGTGCTGTGGCCAGGGCCCGACACGTGTAGCAGAAGCAAAGCTGCTGGGGGTGGGCCGCTGTGCAGACTTATTCTCGCAGATCCAGTAGCGTGGCCGGGTCTGACCCGCGTGTGGGTATCCCGTGATGTAAGTTTTGGGCGAAGGTACAGGGTATGGCACGATACGACTTCAAATCCCTCTCCAGCCAGGACTTCGAGGAGCTGATTCGCGATCTTTTGCAGGCGGAATGGAAGCTCGCGCTCGAAGCCTTCCGCAGCGGTCGTGATCATGGGATCGACTTACGATATGCGTCGGCCGCCGGTGGCGCGACAATCATCCAGTGCAAGCACTACGCGGGCTCGGGGTTCGCCAAGCTGCTGGCGCATCTGCGCAACGGCGAACTCCCGAAGGTCCGACGCTTGCGTCCGGCCCGTTATGTGGTAGCGACCTCTGTCAGTCTCACACCCGGCAACAAGGACGAAATCGTCACGGCGCTTCAGCCGTTCGTGTTGAGTGTTCGGGACGTTTTCGGCGCAGACGATATCGAAGGCCTGCTTAGCCGCCACGGGGACGTCGAGCGCGCCAACTTCAAACTATGGCTCACCAGCACGAGCGTTCTCGATCGAGTGCTTCACAATGCTACGTTGTGCCAGACAGATTTCGAGATTGACCGCCTCCGGCGCAAGCTTCCTCTGTTCGTGAAGAGCGACGCCTACCCGCGTGCGACTGAGATCCTCAACCAGACCCGCATAGTCGTTGTGACAGGGCCTCCAGGGATCGGTAAGACCACGCTGGCCGAGATGCTCCTTTACGCGCATCTGGAAGACGGGTACGAACCGGTCGCGATCAAGGCGGAGATTGCTGAGGCGAAGGATCTCTTCAAATCCGCGCGCAGGCAAATCTTCTACTATGACGACTTCCTCGGCCAGACATTCTTGGGCGAACGCCGCGAATACCTTGGCAGAAATCAGGACACGGCGATGGTGGATTTCATGGAGATGGTCCGCCGGTCGCCCCAGTCTCGGTTCATCCTCACGACGCGGGAACATATCCTGAGCGGCGCACTTCAGGTCTCGGAGCGGCTTGCCCACAGTCGGATTTTGGAGCATCGCTGCATCCTCGAGCTGGGCGACTATCCGTATGGCCACCGAGCCCGCCTTCTCTATAACCATCTCTATTTCAGCGACCTGCCACTGGAGTACAAGAACGAAGTGCTGAAGGAGGACTTCTTTCTGGACATTATCAGGCACGAGCACTTCAATCCTAGACTGATCGAATGGCTGTCTGCGTATTCGCACCTGGGGCAGGTTCCCGCTCAGGGCTACAGGACGCACGTCTCGGCCCTGCTGGAGGCACCGGAGACCATCTGGGCCCACGCGTTCCGTCACCAGATCTCGGACGCGGCGCGCCACGTCCTCCTTAGCTTCCACACGTTCGGCGAGTGGACAGACACGGTCGACCTCGAGCCGGCGTTCATCGCGCTCCACCGGCACAATGCCGCCAAGTACCATCACCGGATCCGGGCGGGCGATTTCCATCGGGCGCTTCAGGAGCTGGAAGGCGCTTTTCTCTCATATAGAATGAGACACGCGAGTTATCTCAACCCCTCTGTTCGGGACTTTGTGGCCTCGGTAGTCAGCAACGAGCGCGAGACCGCCGAAGACCTTGTCAATTCGGCCGTGCGCTTCAAGCAGGTCGTGAATCTCTGGAAACTTGCCGCTGCGCGGCCAGGCAGCGAACTCTGGGCTGTTCTAACGACGAATACCGATCTTCTCTGTCGGTCGCTGTCGCGCTTACTGGAGGGGCCCTCTATGCGCTGGGAGAAGATGCTGGACGGTACTCGGAGGGGCTACTCGATCGATATGAGCCATGAAGGGAAGGTGGGGTTCCTTGCGGAAGCGGCCGCGGTTCACAAGTCAACGCAGCTCGCCGCGATGGCCTCTCAGCTGACGGAGACCCTTGTCAGCGGGTGGGAGCATCAGGTCGTCGATTTCGGACCAGTGCTCCGGCTGCTCGCCGCGATCGCGGAGAATCGCTGGTTCCTCGACCACGGCGGGCGCGAAGTGTACGAGAGGCTCTTGAAAGGGGTCCTAGACGCACTCGCCTTCGCCAGGGCGGACGACTGGCTCGACCTCCTCGCGTTTCCCGCGAAGGCGCTCGAATGGAGCAACGCCGATGAAAACCAGCTGGCGATGGCACTTCGGCTCTACGAGGAGAACGGCGCCAGGGATGAGCGCTACGACTGCACGACCGTTGATGAGCTGACGGGGCTGCGGGAGTCGCTCGACAAGCTCCGCAATGAGTACGGCCTCGATGTTAAGTATCAGATTGAGCTGCTCGACGAGGATATCGCCGAGCGGGAAGAGGGATCGCGGAATCTGGAGGAGGGCAGCGGGTACTGGCGGGACCGGACACCCGTCCAGCATGACCTCGTCACGGATGACGAAGTGCGGGAGATGTTCCGGACACTCCGTGAAGGCATCTGAGGGTTTCTCTTGTGTCGCTTTGCGCACTCGCGGTGAGTCCCGCGTGTCGATTTGGGAAGGCGGCGCGCGCAATCGTGCGGCGCATCGAGAACACGACGAGTGCGAAGAGCGCAGTGGGGTGCCGGATCTCGGTCACCAGGAGGAACTTCAACTTCAAGCGATGGTAGCGCCTATCCTCCGCCACGAGGTTGCCAAAGACTGCCGAATAACAGCGTGGAGCCGACGCCTGAGGAGTGGCGCGGCTCACGCTGAGGCGTTAATGCGACAGGGATCAGGACCGCTTTATGTCGGTACGATCTCGGCGCCGAACTTCCGCACTTGGCCGATAGCGGTCATCTTGGAACGAATGCCCCCTAGCGTTCGGTGCCGAATGACGAGATTACAGAATAATCCTCGTCTGCTTACACAGCAGTGCCACGAGACAGATGGTTGCCACCGCCCTTCCATATCATCGGATCTCTAGTCTTTTAGCCACGTCATATCCCATGGACCAGGCCAAGCTGAAAAAGTAGAGTAGCTTGCCTATCATTCACTTCTAAGAACCAAGCATTGGGTTATGGTCTTCCCGCAAGACACCCAGGCTCCCTTTCGCCTTTTTCATGGATTCCTTCTGTTCTGTAAGAACGGTTTCATTTATTCATGCAGGGCCCCAATCGGCTCTATTCGCCAGATATAACTGCCCTATTGATAGATAGTTTCTAAAAACTGCTCTTCGATTCAGTTTGTTGTGTTCGATTGTCGCTTGTTCGTGCTCGTTTTTTTCCTCTCTTATCAAAGCTGCCTTTCTGCCTGCGCGCGAATCCTTGCATCTGGCCTAGCGTTTCTGATTAAAAAAGGTTCGCATTGCTAATCTACTGGACGAAACTGATGCGTGTCGCCAGCCATGCGCGCTACGAGACGACTCACGAAATAATGTCCCTTCGTGTCTTCTCTTGACCTCTCCTGTCCCCCGCAGGGTCTCTTTTCACACCATCACGACATCGGTATGGTTCCAGCCATGCTGCCTGTTGCGCTGAAGAGGAGTCGAATGAAGAAAACATGGCTTATCACGAATGAACTCGCGGCCCTGCTGCAGGTCAGTATCAAAACCATTCGGCGTGCCTACCGGAATGGGGAGATTCCGATCGTGCGGTTTCGCCGGATGGTGCGGTTCGACTTGGAGGACGTGCGGCGGGTGATGCAACAGAAGAGCATACGCCCAAACCTGAGAGTGATGGCACCGCAGCGCGCGACCGCCGGCAAAAGCCGGCGGCGCGTGCAGCCCAACGCCCCCGTTCGGTAAGACGGGGGCTTCTATAGCAGAGGAGTGAAAGGACCGTTCATGGATGATCGTATCTTTACAGCAACCATCGATTGGCTCGCGTTTACCGTCCCTCAGGCCACCGTCCAGGAGTTGGGCCCTGTCATCGGTGGGGACTGGTTCGAGACGACGACGGGCTTTCGTGGCTATCCCACCTGCTGGCTGACCAATCAAGGCCGCCACGGTGTGGGCAAACTCGGGACGGGAGCCCCTCGCAATGCCCAAGAAGTCCACGTGGATCTCTCTGCGGGCATTGTCTCCACCTGGGCCGAAGACAAGATCCGCTCGGTCCTGACGTGGGTCTTTGCCCGTGGGGGGCACATCACCCGCATGGATGTGGCCCTGGATGATCGGGCGGCGGGGGTCTCCATCGCACAGATCAAACAGGCCGTCGAGGCCGGCCAGGCCGTGACGCGGTCCCAGAAGTTCAAGGTCATTGCCGGGTCCTCGCTGCGCTCCGGCACCTCGACGGGCGACACGCTCTACTTCGGGAGTCGGGAGAGCCAAACCATGTTGCGTGTGTATGACAAACGACTAGAACTCGAACAGAAAGGCCGTGAAGAGGCCAAGGACTATGGCGTGCGGTGGGAACTCGAACTGAAAAAGGACCGGGCGCAAGCCTGCGCCAAAGCCTTGCTCACCCTGCCGCCAGAGGATTGGCGTGAATTCCTCGTCGGGATTCTGCGCTCGTACGTGGACTTTCGGGACACCACGCGCGAGGCGGAACCCTGGGAAAAGTATCGGGCCCCGCTTTTAGCCTGGTGGGAAGCCCTCACCGAAGGCTTCAAACGCTGCCGGCTCGTGGTGGAGAAGGTCCAGCAGACCTTCGAGGAGGTCTGTCAGTGGCTAGGCGAGTCGATCAGCGCGATGCTGGCCCTGGTCTACTTTCGCCGCGGGGAGCAATTTCTGCAGGAGTTGATCTACGCAGGCTCCAAGAAATGGAAAACTCGGCACCTGGCCATGCTGCATGAGGGACGGAGCATGCGACCGTATGTCCTTCGTCCCATCTAAGGAATGGACCCGCATGTGTCCAGGTTGTGGCGCACGAGGGTGCGGATGCTGGTGGATCAACGGTGCGTTAGTCCTGACCTGCCGTCTGTCCTGGTGGAAGAGGTGCCCGATGGTGCTTGCAGTGGGTGTGATCAGATGAGATGGGGCGCGGCAGTGCTCTGGGTGCTCCGGCTCATGCGGGCCTGAGCCCTTAGGCACCGGGCCAGCCTTGGTCGGCGAAGCTGTAGCAGCGGGCGTCCGTGAGGATGAGATGGTCCAAGAGTGTGATGCCGAGCAGTTCGGCTCCCTGCCGAAGTCGGCTGGTGAGCACGCGATCCTCCTGGCTCGGGGTCGTATCGCCGGAGGGGTGATTGTGCGCACAAATCCAGGCGCCGGCGTTCATCAGGATCAGTGGCTTGAACACCTCCCGCGGATGCACGATCGACATCGTGAGGGAGCCCATGGAGACGATATTAACGCCGATGATGCAATGCTTCGCATCCAGCCCGCAGACGAGGAATTGTTCGCGATCCAGACCCTCAAAGAGCGGTCTGAGCAGATCCGCCGCGCCGACCGAGGTCAGCAGCGGGGCCGTCGGCCTGGCAGCCCGACCGTCACGCACCAGCGTGACACGATAGCGGGGGACCGCATAGGGGTTGCCCGGCTTCGGCTGCCGCTGAATGTTCAGAATGCCCTGTAAACCGTGAATGGCCATATCCGCCTCCTTCTTCTTCATCAAGATGTGTAGCCCCACCCTTCACAACACAGGGGGTGGGGCGTCGAAGAAGAAGGCGGGATGGCACTCTCGCGGGGGGCAGGCCTGAAACGGGAGGGGCCCTCCGGGACGGCACCCGGAAAGGCCTGGCCGCTGCTCTTCAGCGCCAGCTCGCACCCGCTGGGAGTGCAGTCCGAATCCGACGCCGGCGGAGACGCGGGCGCATCGTGGGGGGAGGGGGGTGTCGTGAGACTCCCCCGGTTTGTATGTCAATGCTTCTGACCATCAAAGACCTGGCGGAACAACTGCGAATTAAACCAGGGACCCTCTATGCCTGGGTGTCACAGCGCAAGATCCCGTGCGTCCGCATTCATGGACTCATTCGATTCCGCCCAGAAGACATCGAAGGGTGGCTGATTGGGTTTGCCAAGTACCGACCCACGCTGCCTGACTACAAGAAGCACGGTGGCGACATTGACGAGATCATTGCGGCGGCGAAACGGGCTATCTATAATCCCCGGCACGGGGAAACCGGACCAGCATTGAGCCCTAGGAAAGGAGAGTGAATGGGGCTCTATAGAAGAAATACGGTCTGGTGGATGAGGTTCAAGTATCACGGTCAGCAGGTGCGACGATCGACGGACACCTCGGATCGGCGATTAGCAGAGGCGATCCTTGCGAAGATCACGGTCGATATCGTGGAGGGTCGGTACTTTGAGAAACGAGAAGAGCAGGAACGGACGTTTGCGGAGCTGATGGATCGATATCTGAAAGAACATGTTGTGAAACAGATGAGCCAACGATCCGTCAGTGGCTATACGAAGAACCTGCTGCCTTTCTTTCAAGGCTCTACCTTGGCTGACATCACGCCGAAGCGCATCGTGGCGTATAAAGCCAAGCGGTATGCGGATGGGGCGGCTCCGGCCACCATCAACCGTGAGCTCGCCTGCATGAAGAAGGCGTTTAACCTCGCCATCCGGGAGTGGGAGTGGTGCCGGGAAAATCCTGTCGCGCGTGTCTCCATGGAAAAAGAGAGAAATAGGCGGGATCGATGGTTGAGCACGGGAGAGGAAGAGCGTCTTCTCCAGGCTGCAAGGCCCTGGCTCAAGGACATTATTCTGTTCGCACTGAATACAGGCATGCGGATGGGAGAAATTCGAGCGTTGACGTGGGAGGGAGTCGATCTATTCCGAAAAACTGTGACCGTCTTTCGGTCAAAGAACGGGGAACGGCGAACCATCCCGATCAACAATCTCGTGCTGGATGTCCTGAAGAGCAAAGCCAAGGTGCGGTCGGTCAAGAGTGACTACGTGTTCCCGAGTGAAACGTTCACCCTGCTTGACGATAGCCATCTCCGCCGCGCGTTCCGTGGAGCGATGAAGTTGGTCCGTATCGAGAATTTTCATTTTCATGATCTCAGGCATACCTTTGCCACGAGACTTGTGCAATCAGGGATTGATCTCTACAAGGTTCAATGCCTCTTAGGGCACAAGTCGCCGATCATGACCCAGCGCTATGCTCACCACTATCCGGAGAGTCTTCGCGAGGGCGTGGAAATTCTAGAGAGGTACCGTGTGGCTAGCACAAAAAGCACAAATTTAGCACACGCGGCAGGATCGGCACTCTGACCGATGATCGAAGAGGATGTAAGTGGTTGAAGTATTTGGTGGGCCGTGTAGGGGTTGAACCTACGGCCCGCTGATTAAGAGTCAGCTGCTCTACCAACTGAGCTAACGGCCCACCGGGTATGTACGTGGCGGATATCTATGTGCAGAGTCTGTCCCTTGCCTGTTTGCTGGTGCGCCTGACAGGATTTGAACCTGTGGCCCTCAGCTCCGGAGGCTGATGCTCTATCCAGCTGAGCTACAGGCGCTCCCGCAACCAAGGTTTGAGACATTAGCACAGGGTTTTATCCTCTGTCTAGCAGTAGTCTTACGAACTTTCTTGGGGACGTCCGGCTAAGAACCCGTAGGGTAGGAGCACTTCATCCCCTGCTGATCCTGTCGCGAGACGAAGGGCCTCCAACGCGAGGGTTTCCTCATGCAACAAGCGATTTTCCTCCTCCCGGAATGAGGAGGCGAGTTGCACAATGGGGATGAATGTTTGGACCTCACAGGCGCCATGGGTTAGGCCGTGACGTTCTGTCGGGATGCCCATGGATCGGCAAACCAGGGGGCGGTGTTGATAGACGCCACAACGACCGTCCGGTTCGAGTGCTGGACAGGGATAGTGGTGAAACTCTGTGACCAGCCGGTCGATTTCCTGGTCGGACCAGGTATCGAGCAGCTCGCTATGGGTCAGTTGTGGGAAGGCGACCTCCATTGCGGCAGTCTGTTCGATGGCACGCTGCTGGATACGCAGGCGCTGATCCTGCGAGAGGCTGGGCAGTCCCTGTTGGAGCGTTTGCACGTCGAGGAGGGTAATGGGAAATGGGCCGATGCAGCAGTTGGTACAGCCGAGTCGGCAGGGAACTTCGCCGAGCAGGGCGGCAGCGGCCCGATCGAACCAATGGACAGTGTGTTGGTAGAGAGGAGCAGGGTTGGACGGAGTTGGACCTGCCACAGCGGCTTATTCCACTTTAACGGAGAGATCGAGGATCAGGTCGCCTTTGGGTGAGTAGAAGCCTTGGTTGTCGATCTGGACGATGCCGTTACAGTGTTCTTGGTAGAACTCTAAAATCCAACCGTTAAAGTCATAGCCCTCATCGGTGATATCGTTTTGAACAAATCGAGTGGTGAGCACGAATCGCGCGCGCTCGATGTATTCGCGGACGAGGCCTGCCTCGATATCGTCGTGAGCGGAGACGAGGTCCAGGAACTGGGCCTTCTCTTTGTCGAAGACGTCTTGATAGGTGCCTCGATCCCTGACACAGAGCACTTGAATCGGCTTGCGGTCGCGATCGTATCCGAGCGTCACTTGAACCCAGGCCCATTCATCCAACATGGTCTCATCCATGTCAGGCGGAGCAATCGGCGTCTGGCCACGGGATTTGAGAAATTCCATGAGCAGGCGAAGCGGCGGGGAGTTTTCTTTTTGACAAAACACGCGAGAATACTGGAACAGCTCTGCCTGAGCCTCGTCAGCCGGTTGGGCAGTCGAAGGCAGAATAGGTAGTTCTTTTGCCATGCTAGCAACTCCGAGGGTGGGAGAATATTGAGACGCAACTGCTATCCAATTTTCCACTTTACGCTGGCTGGTCTTGAAACTGCAAGAGGAGGTGGAGGCGTTTCCCTACGTCTGGCCTGTGTTTTTCCGGTTGACAGCTTCCGAGCGCTTGGATAGACTCCCGCTGGTTTTCGTTGCAACGCCTATCACGACTGTTTGCTTAGGAATGTGTATCGAGTCTGAGTGGGGTCAAGTAGGGGCGAGTTCGTTGTTGTTCACCATCTTGTTTTTTTAAGGAGGTTGGTTGCATGGCTAAATCAATGACCAAGTCGCAGATTGCTGAACATATGGCCCAGAAGACCGGGCTGACCAAAAAAGCGTCCGTCCAGCTCATGGATGACTTTGCCGCCTTGGCGTACAAGGAAGCGAAGAACATTTTCGTGATTCCTGGGATTGGAAAGCTTGTGTTGGCGAATCGCAAGGCCCGCATGGGACGGAATCCGCAGACCGGCGAGCCGATCAAGATTCCGGCCAAGCGCGTGGTCAAGTTCCGCGTGGCCAAAGCCGCCAAGGACGCGATCCTCGGCAAGAAGTAAGCGGAGATCGTCCGGCGCAGATCGGACGTCACGTGTCTTCTTTCAGCCTCATTCGCGCTGCATGAAGCATCGCAGGGCCGACTCCCCGAGAGGGGCGTCGGCCCTGTAGTTTGCGGCCGTTATAGCGAGGGGCCGAGTCCGGTCCCGCCCATCCCGTCATGTCCCACCAGCCTGATGGCGTCGCCGTCCTGAACGAGTGAGTCGTCGCTTGCGATCTTTTTATTGATGGTCACGAGCACCTTTTTCTCGCGGATGAGTTGGAGAAGATGGCGCAACTGAATGCCCTGTCTCTGGATCACCTGGCGGACAGACATCGGTGATGGCACTTCACAGGCGAGATCCCGTTCCCCATCGGCGGTCTGTAGCTGACCCATCAGTGAAATCGTAATCATGGTCGGATACTCCTCATCTTCAATCGTGACAGCTGCCTATGTGGTGGGGGCCTTGTGCCCGTTGACTCCATGCCGGTTGACATCGATAATGCTGGACCATGCCATCGTTGGACCTCCATAACCCCGGGATGCAGGATCTGCAATTCGTCCTGTTCGTGTCGGCCCTCTGCACGGCTGATTTGACGACAATCAATGTTTCGCCTGAACTCCGCGCCACGATTTTCGACCGCTGTTGGGCCCTTATCAATACAGACGTGCCGCCGACTGACCCCAAACAGCGCGTGCTCGATCTCCGCGGGGGCACGGAGTTGACGCTGGAGGCCTGTTTGGCCACGATCCGTTCGTTGCTGACAGAGGCCGGCATTCACACCCTCACATGGGACCACCCGGTGAGTGAGCCGACCCGCGAGAGCACGCCGGCTGCGAAGCCGTTGATCGATCGGTTGGGGCAATTGTACCCCGATCCTCCTGAGATCGTCGATCCTGAAAAACCGGCGTCTAGTTAGCCGTGCGAGGTTGGCAACCTGAGCGAGCAACGGGTGGGCGAAGAGGAGCATCGTGCAGGGCACGTTGCGAGGGCTCCACTTCCAGGATCCGCATGCCCAGGGGAAGCTGGTAGTGGTGACGGAAGGGACCGTATACGATGTGGTTGTGGATATCCGAAAGGGGTCGCCAAGTTTTGGCCGATAGTACGGGGTCGAGCTTTCATCGGAAAAGTGCCGCCAACTGTACGTTCCGCCAGGTTGTGCGTATGGGTTCTGCGTGACCAGCAACCGTGCCTCCTTTCTGAATAAGTGCACGGATTATTATGTGCCGGGCGACGAGCGAGCGATTATCCGGAACGATTCGGCTCTTGCCATTCCCTGGCCGGTTGCGAATCCCATACTCTCCGCCAAGGATTAGGCCTACAAATCTTTGGCTGAGATGGAACCCTCGTTGCCGAGATATCGACCGGGCGGATGAGAAACTACTGTGGCCCATTGATCCCGCGAGGATCGCTATGTTATTCAGCGGGGAGAGAGTGGTACGATTGCGGTGACGGTTCGATTTCTTAGCATATAGAGGAGGACGCGATGGGGAAAAGTTTGAAGGGAACGAAGAGCCACGACAATCTCAAGGGAGCCTTTGCCGGTGAATCGCAGGCCAATCGGCGCTATCTCTATTTTGCCAGGCGGGCGGACATCGAGGGCTTTCCTGATATCGGAGGTCTGTTTCGCGATACGTCAGAGGCGGAAACTGGCCATGCCTTCGGGCATCTGGACTTCTTGAAGGAAGTCGGCGATCCGGCGACCGGGGTGCCGATCGGCAATACCGAAGCCAACCTGAAGTCGGCGATTGAGGGCGAAACCTACGAGTATACCCAGATGTATCCCGGTATGGCCAAAACGGCTCGGGACGAGGGATTCGCTGAACTGGCCGAATGGTTCGAGACCCTCGCCAAGGCGGAGCGGTCCCATGCGAATCGTTTCACGAAGGGACTCGACAGCCTGAAGCAGCTCTAGAGTTTTTCCATGTGCGACATCACGGGGGTGGGCTGGGAATATTCCAGCTCACCCTTTGTGCTTTCCGATCTTGTAATTAGAAGACGTCACAGGAGACAATATACACCGTGAATGGTCTGAGCCTGCTCAATCCCATCGATCCCGCACAGCTCCAGAAAGACACGCAGCGCATTTACGAAGTCTGCGATGGCTGTCGGCGCTGTTTCAACCTCTGCCCCTCCTTCAACACGCTGCTGGACGGTATCGACCGGTATGAGGGCGACGTCGCTCAGTTGACGGCTACTGATCATAGCCGGGTTGTCGACGAATGTTATTACTGTAAGCTGTGCTATAACCACTGCCCCTATACGCCGCCGCACCAGTATGGGCTCGATTTCCCCCGTTTGATGATCGCCTGGAAGAAGCATCTGGCTGCGACGCGCGGGGTGAGCTGGCGCGATTGGCTCTTGCTCAAGACGGATATCATCGGCACCCTTGGCAGTCTGATGGCGCCGATTGCCAATTGGCTATTGGGCCTTCGGTTTCTTCGAGCAGCGACGGAACCGCTCGTGGGTGTACATCGGGATCGGCAGGTCCTGCCCTTTGCGGCAGAGACCTTTACCCATTGGTGGGAGCGTCGAGGGGCGGCACAGGTTCCTGCCTCCGCGCCGCGGAAGGTCGCGCTCTTTGGGAGCTGCCTGGTCAACTATCAAGCGACTGACATTGGGAAAGCGACGATTCAAGTCCTCGAGAAAAATGGTGTCCATGTCGTGATTCCCGAACAGCGTTGTTGCGGCATGCCCTCGTTCGACATTGGGGATACGGCCGCGATTCAGCAGGCCGCTTCGTCGAATGTCGCCTCGTTTCTGCCCTGGGTTGAGAAAGGGTATGAGGTTGTCGTGCCGGTGCCCAGTTGCAGCCTGATGTGGAAGCGGGAATATCCGGAGATCGTCGGTGGTCCTGACGTGCGGCGCGTGGCGGAACGGACGTTCGACGTCTGCGAATACCTCATGAAGATGAAGCGGGAGGGTGCCTTGGCGACCGACTTTCCGCAGAAGCCCGGGCGAGTGGCCTATCAGGTGCCGTGCCATCTGCGGGATCAAAACATCGGATTCAAATCCAAGGAACTGATGGAATGTGCCGGTGCGCAGGTCGAGGTGATTGAGAAATGTTCCGGCCACGATGGTTCCTGGTCCGCCAAGACGGAATTCTTTCCCCTGTCGATGCTGATTGCGCAGAAGGCCGTTCGCGTCATTGAGGAGGCTCCGGCAGATCTGATCGCCTCCGATTGCCCGCTGGCAGGATTGCAGTTGGATCAAGCCGGCGCCATGGCTCATACCGGCGGCAGGTCGACCAAACACCCGATTCAAATTGTGCGCGATGCCTATGGGTTGACATCATGAACTGTTTAACGTCCCAAGACCTCTTGCCTGCCGCAGTCTATGAGCAGCAGCGGGAGCCCTTTCGTGCGCAGATTATCGCGCTTAAGCAGCGGCGTAGGATTTCTGTCGGGCCGCTTATCACACTGGTCTTTGAGAATCGCGAGACGTTACGGTTTCAGACTCAGGAAATGATTCGAGTCGAACAAATCCTCGATCCCCACAAAGCTCAAGAAGAATTGGACGTCTATAATGCCCTCATGCCAGGAGTCGGCGAAGTGAGCGCCACGCTCATGATTGAGATTACGGAACAGGATCGGATGAAGGAATGGCTCGATATGTTCATGGGGCTCGACCACGGAGAGAAAATCGCGATCCGCGCCGGGACGGAGCATGTATTCGGGGAGTTCGAGGGGGGGCACAGTCATGAAACAAAAATCAGTGCCGTGCATTTTGTGCGATTCAAGCCGACCGCATCGATGATCGCGTCGTTTGCCGATCTACATGTGCCGGTCTCCTTGACGGTCCATCATTGCGAATACCATGCTGAGGCGCCTGTTCCTGGAAGCATGCGTGAGGAATGGCTCAAAGATCTTCAGTAGTTACGAGTGCTAGACGGAGTGCTGAGTAGGAGCCTGTTTCAGGGACAAAGCCAGGGGATAAGAAGATGCCATCGGTCTTGCTGACGAAACGTATCGAATTTGCGGCGGCGCATCGCTATATCAAGCCTGAATGGGATGAGGCCAAGAACCGTGCGGTGTTCGGCCTTTGTTACAACCCGCCTGCGCATGGACATAACTACATGGTCGAGGTGACGGTCTTGGGTGAAGTGGATCCGAAGACCGGTATGGTGGTGAATCTCTTCGACTTGAAGCGGGTCTTGCTCGATGTGCTGGAGGAGTTCGACCATAAGAACCTGAACCTGGACATGTCGTATTTTACGGACCGGATTCCTACGTCAGAAAATCTGGCGCGCCTGCTTTGGACCAAATTGGAACTGCAGAAGGAGATCGGCACACTCCACACGATTCGATTATACGAGGACGAAGACCTCTATGCAGAGGTAACTGCCGTGGCCGGTCTCGACGTCGCCAGTGTGACCAGGCGCTATTCGTTTACGGCGGTGCAGGATGGCAATCAGGGACGCGAGTGGGACTGCTTTGTGACGGTCCATGGCGCCATCGATGCCGTGACCGGCATGGTCACCGACATCGGGGCGCTCAACCGTTTGGTCCAAGGGACAGTCGTGCAGGCCTTTGACCATCAGGACCTTCGTCAGGTCATCGGGGCTCAGGTCGTGACCGGCGAGCAGCTGGTCGAGCATATCTGGAAGCAACTGGCCTCTTCTCTTTCAGCGGGCAGACTCTCGAACGTGCGTCTTGTGCAGTCTCGTGACTTGGTCTTCGAGTTTGCTGGATGACCGGGCTGCGTTCATGCGGTGAGGGCGTTCTATGACGACACGGCTGATCTGTGGACTGCTAATGCTGTGCCTCTTGTGGCCTGCGGTCGCCAGGTCTGCCGAAGATGGGGAAACGATCGAGAGGACCGTCAAGGATGCCGCCATGGCGGCGGCGACTTTCTCGGAAACCAGAGACACACAATCCGTCTTGAAGCTCTACACCATGGACTACGTCGGCATTCAGGATGGCGAGACGGAGGGACGAGACTCCATTGAAAAGTGGCTGTCGGACTATGAGTCTGAGCTCGACAAAGGCAGTACCCTGCGGTTTATCGGCGCCCTGTCGAATTTAAACGTTCGAACGACCAGCTCGACAGCCTGGGCGACCTACGACTATGTGTTTCAGGCGATCAGGAAAGGCGAATTCGAAGCACAGGACTCCGGACAATGTACCGCTCTCTTGCGCAAGGATGGCCCCCGTTGGCTCATTTTCCACGAGCATTGCTCGAAGACACGGTCTGGGTTCGTGAAGTAATGAGACGGACCATAGGGCATGGGCCACTGCGTTCACGCGTAATGGTGTGGTCAGGCGATCAGCGCTGCTGAGCCGTCTGCAGGAGTTCCCGGACTTTCTCGATGAGCGTGGTAGGCAGGAAGGGCTTTGGCAGGAAGGGCATGTCGTCCTGTACCCCGTTAGCCAGAAGGGTGTCGCCTGCGTAGCCTGACATATAGAGCACCTTGGTTTCTGGCCGCATCGCATGGACACCATCGATAAACGTGGAGCTTTTCATCCGAGGCATGATGACGTCGGTAATGACGAGAGAACATTGTCCTTTGAGTATTTGCAGGCCCTGTAAGGCTTGAATCCCATCGCCTGCTGCCAGCACCTGGTAGCCCTGATCCTGCAGGACCGTCGTAATCAAACTCCTGATGCCCTCCTCATCCTCTACCACGAGAATTGTATCTTGTGGCACGAGGGTTGGTTTTCCTGCCTGAGGCGTCTCAGTTTCGATCTCAGGCTGTCCTACACGCGGGAGGTAGACGGTAAAGCGAGAGCCTCGCCCCGGTTCACTGCTGACCTCGATATAGCCCTGGCTTTGCTTGACGATACCATACACGGTGGCGAGCCCGAGCCCAACTCCATGCTCCGGGCATTTTGTCGTGAAAAATGGTTCAAAAATGTGGGTCAATGTTTCCCTATCCATCCCGCATCCCGCATCCTGCACCATAATCTTGACGTAGGGTCCAGGTGTGGAGCCTGGGTGCGAGTTCGAGAATTGCTCGTCTAAGTCGATGTTATCCGTCTCGATATTGATGAGGCCACCGTCCGGCATCGCATCGCGGGCATTTAAGACGAGGTTCATGATCACTTGTTCGAGCTGCACGGGATCGACCAGCGCATGACCTGTCCGGGGATGGAGCACGACAACCATCTGAATCTGCTCCCCGATCAGCCGCTGAAGAATATCTTCCAACTCGCGGATGGCTTGATTCACCGGCAATTCTTTCGGTTCGAACACTTGCCGCCTGCTAAACGTAAGCAGCTTCTTAGTCAGCGCTGCCGCCCGCAATCCGGCCTGGCTGATCATTTCTAACTCCTGACGGGCCGGGTGGGCTCCCAGTTGCTGCAGCACCCGTTGGGCATGTCCGATCACGACCATCATCAGGTTGTTGAAATCATGTGTAATGCCGCCCGCCAATCGTCCGACCGCTTCCATCTTCTGCGATTGGTGCAGCGCTGCGGTCGTTCGTTTATGTTCAGTGATATCGACGATCGTTTCGATCACGTGGGTCTGCCCGTCGGCGGTGGAAGCTTTGGACCAATGGACGAGGAGAAACTTATCCCCAGGGAGCGTGATTTCTCTGGAAATGACGGCGCTCGAAGTCAGCGCTTCCGGCATGCGGCAGAATGAGCAGGGGGAGGGGCATCCGATAAGTTTGTCATGGCAGGAGGCTCCGGCGAGATCGCCGTACCTCTTGAGGCCTGTGTCGTTCTGGAACTGGATCTGGTGATTCGAGGGGTCGATGACCGTGACGATCACCGGTTGTGAGTTCAACAAGACCTGTGGGTCGTAGCGCGGTCGATCGGACGTCGGTGATGGAGATCCCATACGCGCTACCTCGAAACAGGCGGTGGTGCCGGCGATCCGTGCCTCACGTCTCCACGGCCTCTCGACCTTACTACAAGTGCTGAGTGAGTCAAGAAGATCGGCGATTTCAGGAAGACGTGAGCTGAATTCGATGGAGGGACGGTGCGGCTACTTGAGCAGGTGGTCTGAAATCAACGAGGCGAGTTCTGCTGGCTCGACGACACCTTCGCGGGTCAGGAGCAGCTTGCCATGTGCAAAGAGGTGCGTGGTGGGGTAGGTTTCGAAGGTATGGCTCTTTTTAATCTCTCGGCATCGGCCAGGGACATGCATCTTCGCTTTGCCGACTTTTACACCGGGGAACTTGGCGGCGGTCTCCTCCAGGATCGGGTCGTAGGTCTTGCAGGGCTCACAGGTCGCGAGGCCGTAGGCGACGATCGCAGCGGGCGCGTCGGTGAATTCCTTATAGTTTTCGTCTCTGACGTCTTCGACTGTTCCTGCCATGAGTCCACCCCCGTCTGAAAAAAACAAAAGGGGAGGCCACTACGAAGCGCCTCCCCTTTTGCGAAGGAAACTAGCTCAGCTTCGCGAGGGCCGCGAGGATGTCCTTGTCTTCTCGCGCCACTTTGATCTCCTGCACCTTCGCGTAGGCGACCTTACCGTTCTTGTCGACGATGACGGTTGCACGCTTTGAGCAGTTCAATGGCTCAAAGTAGAGACCATAGGCCTTCGCCGTGGTCCGGTGCACGTCCGACAAGAGACGGTGCTTGAGGTCCATGGAATCAGCCCAGGCCTTGTGCGAAAAGAAGCTGTCGCAGCTGACGCCGAACAATTCTGCGTTGGCCGATTGGAACTTGGGGAAGTCGTCGGTTAGACACTTGTTCTCGCCCTGACAGACCGGGCTCCAATCTAGAGGATAGAAGCAGAGCACGACATTCTTCTTGCCGCGGTAGTCGCTCAGCTTCACGTCCTTCTGGTCCTGATCCTTCAAGTCAAAATCCGGTGCGGTATCGCCAACCTTAATTTCTGCTGCTACGTCGCTCATCTGGATGCCTCCTTCACTGGGTTTAGTCCGGTCTCTGACACATTCGTCTGTATTTTTGTACCGTGCGGATTGAAACCTTGTCAACGGTCCTGAAGGCCTATGGCTGGCCCTGGAGACATATAAGTACTCGATATAACAGGAAAGCTATGACGAAGTTCTGATTTCTCGAAAGCTGAGCATACGACCGGATGGTGCAGCGGTGCGGTGATTGGTAATCTCGATATTCTGACCCGATGGTCCTACACGGATGCGACTTCCGACTTTGGGAGACTGTCCGGCCCTGGTCAATTCATCTGCCGTTTCACGGAGAAGGTCGCGGATAGGCTGGTCCGGAAGCCCGGGGGAGAGAAACATTTCAAGTTCATCCACTCCGAACTTACTGAGACCGAGGGTATAACACCGGCTCCGATGGCTCGGCTCATGGTCTTCCTGCAAGATCGGGATGTGATCGCTCACGTCGAAGTGGGTGAGGGGACGATTCTGCCAGTCAGACGGGTTCACATACTGGTTCGTGGTGATGTCATGGGCCGTGCCTTGCGTGAGGAGTGTGAGACCCCTGGCCAGTCTCGCGGCAAAGAGAATCATGTCCGGCATGTCTCGCGGGGATGCGAGAGAGGGCGCAACCGCTCCCATCACGTCGTGTTCCCAGGCCAACTGCTTCATCACGTCGGCCACGTGGCTCATCGGCAGTGGCATTACGACATGGGCCGACCAAGGGCCGTGAGTCGCATTCCAGGATTCTGCTGACCCCGCTTCATGGCGAATGGTCAGCGGCCCACCATATTCCCGATCGTACCAGATCTTCAGTTCGTCGGTGGCTGGGGCCGTTCCCCGATAACCGATGAAGTAGAGCGGAGGGCGTCTGGCAGAGGGCTTGGGCGTTTTCTTTCGGATTCTCATTGTGGCGCTGCGGCTATTTGCTGGACTTCTTGGCCCTGCGGCGCTCATCCGAGTTGAGGATCTTTTTGCGAATACGCAGGCTCTTCGGCGTCACCTCAATCAGTTCGTCCGGGCCGATATATTCGAGTGCGAACTCCAAGCCCATTTCCCGAGGCGGCGTGAGGACCAAGGCTTCATCGGTACCAGACGCCCGCATGTTGGAGAGCTGTTTTTCTTTGCAGACGTTCACGTCCATGTCTTCGTCCCGACTGTTCTCGCCGACGACCATTCCGCGATAGACATCCACGACAGGGCCGATGAACATGGTCCCTCGGTCTTGGGTCATGAAGATGGCATACCCTGAGCTTGTGCCGTCTTCGCAGGCGACAAGCGATCCATGTGTCGCGACCGCGAGGTCGCGCTGTTCCAGCGGTTCGTAGGCGACAAAGACATGGTGCATGATAATGGTGCCGCGCGTCTTGGCGACCAGGAGATTTTTGAGACCCATGATGCCACGGGTGGGAATGTGGTATTCCAGATGCATTTCGCTTGTCCCGACGTCGGAGTGGATGAGCCGCATGTGGCGTAACTCGCCACGGCGTTTGCCCAGCTCTTCGATCACGGCGCCTTGATACGTTTCCGGCACCTGGATCGTCAGTTCCTCATAGGGTTCGAGGACTTTATCCCCGTCTCGATGGACGATGACTTCCGGTTGCGAGACTTGCAGCTCGTAGCCTTCCCGTCGCATCGCTTCGATCAGGACGCCGAGATGCAGTTCGCCGCGGCCTGCCACGAGGAACTTATCCGCACTATCCGTTTCCTGGACGCGCAAGGACACGTTGGTTTCGAGTTCTTTGAAGAGCCGATCGCGCAAGTGCCGCGAGGTCAGGTACTTCCCCTCCCGTCCGGCGAACGGGCTATTGTTCACGGAAAAGGTCATTTGGACGGTTGGTTCGTCGACCGTCACGCGAGTCAATGCGACGGGGTTCTCTGCGTCGGCAATGGTATCGCCGATGCTTACTTCGTCCAGACCTGCCACTGCGACGATTTCTCCCGCTTCGGCTCGTTCGACATCCGTCCGGTCAAGGCCGGAGTAGACCGCGAGGTCGGACACTTTTCCGGGGAACTTGGCGCCATCTTTGCCGAGTACGACCACATTCTGTCGGCGGGCGATCGAGCCGGATTGAATCTTTCCCACTCCCATTTTGCCTTTGTAGAGGTCCTGGATCAGGGAAAGAATCAGGATCTGCAATGGCGCCTCGGCGTTGATCGCCGGTGCGGGAATCTTCTCCAGGACGGTGTCGAGGAGGGGAGAAATGTCCGTGCCGGGTTTCGCGAGGTCGTTGGTTGCCGTGCCCTTGATCGCGGCGGTGTAGACAATGGGGAAATCCAGCTGATCGTCGGTTGCACCGAGGTGGACAAACAAGTCGAAGGTCCGATTCACCACATCGTCGATGACGGCATCCGGGCGATCGATCTTGTTGATGACGACGATGGCTTTATGTCCAAGCGCGAGCGCTTTCCGCAATACGAAGGTCGTTTGCGGCATGGGGCCTTCTTTGGCGTCGATCAAGATAAGGACGCCGTCCACCATGCGCAGGGTCCGCTCGACTTCACCGCCGAAGTCGGCATGGCCCGGGGTGTCGACGATATTGATTTTTACGCCCTTGTAAATGACGCTGGCGTTTTTGGCCCGGATGGTGATCCCGCGTTCACGCTCCTGGTCCATCGAGTCCATGATCCGTTCGCCCATGTCGTCGATCTTGCGATGGACATGGGTCTGTCGGAGCACGGCGTCAACGAGGGTTGTTTTGCCATGGTCAACGTGAGCGATAATGGCGATATTTCGAATGTCGCTTCGGCGCCCCATGGGGGCGATCTGATCTGCGACGGGAGACTCTGTTGGGGCTGTCTGATCCATAGATATTGCTGCATGCTCCAAAAAAAAGCGCCCGGGAATCCAGGCGCCGTGGGACAGTATACCCGAAGCATGCTGTCCGGTACAAGCGATGCAGGGCAGAAGATGCCTGGGAGTGGTGGGGGGCCGTCGCAGGCTTGAGTTTTGAGGGGCCCCACGGTATGGTGACTTCGGCCTCCTTCCCAGGGAGGCGAGTGCTTCCACAAGATAACCCCGCGTAATTATGATGGATCGTCAGGTTCCTCGTCAGTATGAGCCCCGCCACCAAGCACCCCGTCGGTCCTGGAGGTGGTGGCAGATCGGACTTCTCAGCTTAGGGGCGGTGGCCTTGATGGGAGGCTTAGCCGTCGGCGGTTTCGTGTGGCACCTCGCGAATGACCTTCCCCCATTGGATCAGCTGGAGACCTATCAGCCGAGCCTGGTCACGCAGGTCTATTCGAGCGACCAGCAGCGCATCGGTCAATTTTTCATTGAGCGTCGTATCCAGACCCCTCTGGCGGGAATTCCAGAAGGGTTTCGGCATGCGGTCATCGCCGTTGAGGATGTCCGGTTCTTTGAACATCCGGGACTCGACTACATCGGCATGCTCCGTGCGGCCTGGACGAATCTCCGACGAGGAGGCAAGGTCGAGGGGGCCAGCACGATTACCCAGCAGTTGGCGCGCTCCCTGTTTCTTTCATCCGAGCGTACCTTTGATCGCAAAGTTCGCGAGTTGATTCTGGCGTACAAGATGGAACTAGTCCTGACGAAGGATAAAATTCTTGAACTCTATTTGAATCAAATTTACTTCGGGCAAGGCGCTTACGGGATCGCTTCGGCATCCCAAACGTATTTCGGGAAAGATCTCTCCGCTCTCACGATTGCGGAGGCAGCTTTTCTGGCTGGCCTCCCGAAATCTCCGAACAATTATTCACCGTTCAAAGCCTATGACCGAGCAAAGAAGCGACAAGAACATGTATTGGCGCGGATGGAAGAGGCCGGGTTCCTCACCGCAGCAGAACGTGAAGCGGCGGTGGCCGACATGCTCAATTTCAGACGTCCTGGCGGTGAACAGGCGGCCCCCTACTTTGTGGAATATGTCAGGCAGATGTTGATCGCCAAGTACGGTGAGACGCTGGTGTATAAGGGCGGGCTAAAAGTCTTTACGACCTTGAACCTGGAGATGCAGAAAGCTGCGGAAGTGGCGTTTGCGGCCGGTTTACGCGAACTGGATAAGCGGCAGGGGTGGCGAGGCCCGCTTCGAACGGTGGACGTGGATGCGCCGGTTACACCCGCCGCGGCTGCGACTGCTGGGCAGATTCTCAAGGCAGGGGACTACCGGGAGGGGTTCGTCACGAAAGTGGCGAAGGATCATTTTGTAGTGCAGGTCGGATCAACGGTAGCGAGGCTTCTGTTCGACGATATGGCCTGGGCGAAGCGCCGTCTGACTGGACCGGATACGGCGAAAGATGTGGTCGCCAACCCAAACCTCAAGCAGGCACTGAAGCCCGGCGACGTCATCGAGGTGATGGTGAAGAAGTTGGAGCGGGACCTCGTATACGTCCAGCTTGAGCAGACACCCCTGGTCGAGGGAGGGTTGATTGCTCTTGATCCGGCGAAGGGTGCCATTCGGGTCATGGTTGGTGGGTACGATTTCGGGCGCAGTGAATATAATCGGGCCGTCCAGGCCCATCGTCAGCCGGGGTCGGCTTTCAAGCCGATTATCTATGCCGCGGCTCTGAATCACGGGATGAGCCCTGCGTCGGTCATTCTCGATGCCCCGGTTGTCTACGAGCAGGAGCTGGAGGAGAAAACGTGGAAGCCTGAGAATTACGGGAAGAGGTTCCATGGCATGGTGAGTTTGCGGGATGCGCTGGCCCATTCCTACAATCTCGCGACGGTCCGGTTGTTGGACAAGGTGGGGATCAGGAACGTCATCGAGTTTGCCAAAACGGTTGGAATTACCAGTCCGCTAGCCGCAGATTTGTCGCTCGGATTAGGATCGTCTTCTGTGGGGCTCATGGAACTGACTTCTGTGTATGCGGTGCTACTCAATGAGGGAAACCGGCAGGAGCCGTACGCGATCGTGTCGGTGGAGGATAGTGCGGGAAAGGTGCTTGAGTTGGCAGAGTCGCAAGCCCTGACGGTGATCTCTAAAGAAACCGCCTACGGGATCACCAACATGATGGAAGATGTGATTCAGAAGGGGACAGGACAAGCCGCCAAAAGCATCGGTCGGCCGGTTGCAGGAAAGACCGGAACGACCAACGACTTCGTCAATGCGTGGTTCATCGGCGGTGCGCCGAATTTAGTGACGGGCGTGTATGTGGGTTTCGACGATCGCCGTTCGCTCGGCGAGACAGAATCGGGGGCGCATGCCGCGCTGCCCATTTGGATCAATTTCATGAAGGAGGCGCTGAAGCCGCTACCAGTGGCGTTCTTCAGCATTCCGGAAGGCGTGACCTTCGTGAACGTCGATCCAGCGACGGGATTACTCGATGGCGAGCAGGAGGGACAGACCGGTAGGGTCGATATCTTTATTAAGGGTAGTGAGCCAACCCAAGCGCCTCAGCGCCGACCGGACCCGATTGATTTCTATAGGTTGGATCAAGTTCCCGAAGGGACTCTGTAGCAGACTGCTGAAAAAGCCCGCCAGCTTCGCTCTCGCATCGTTCAGATCCTCAACGTACCCCTAGAGGGTACGCCTCCGGTCTTCACTCGCTGCGGCCTTGTCGGACGGTCTTTTTGAGCAGCCTGCTAGATTGTAAAGTCTTTGGGTTCTTCAATGGATCAGGACTTCGAGTCCTGATATTCTTCGTGCCAGGCCATCTGAATCGCTTCCAGAATTTTCTCGTTCGACTTCTTGGGATCATCCTTGAAGTCCGGGAGCGCGACGATCCAGGCATGCATGTCGGTGAAGCGAATGGTGAGCGGGTCCGATTCCGGATGTTCTTCTACCAGACGAATCGCGATATCTTCAGTGTTGTTCCACTTCAAATCCATAGACTTCTCCTGGCGAAAGGCCAGCGGCCATTGACTAGAGGGCTGAATCTCTCGCCTCTTGCCCCTGGCCTCGTGCCTGTTATGTGATTTCCGAGACCTTCTTGCCTTGGAGCCCTCGCTTGAGCGAGTCGTTCAGCAGCGCGACGGTCAGTCGTTGCGCCGATTGTTCGAGGTCGGCGATGCGCGCGCGGATGGCACGCGGGTCGTTGCCCTCCTGTGCGGTTGCCAGGGCCGACAGGGCCGCTCGAATGGCGGCGGCATCTTCTGCGGCGATAAGGAGGAGGCCGTCCCCCAGTGATTTCTCCATCGTCGTGATCAAGGCGCCGGCGTCGAGCCGCGCCTCAATCAGTTTTCTGGCATTGACGTCATCTTTTGCGAACTTGAACGAGTCCTCGATCATCTGCTCCACTTCATGGTCGGATAACCCGTATGACGGCTTTACCTCAATGGACTGGCTCAGCCCGGTTCGCATGTCGCTGGCCGTTACGCTCAAGATCCCATTGGCGTCGATGAGGAACGTCACTTCGATGCGAGGGACGCCCGCCGGGAGTGGAGGAACCTTCAGCCTGAATTTCGCCAGGCTGCGATTGTCTTTCGCCAGTTCGCGTTCGCCCTGGAGAATGTGGATATCTACGCCGGTCTGCCCGTCGACATAGGTGGTGAACATCTCTTTGGCGCTGGCGGGGATCGTCGTATTTCGACGAATCAGGCTGCTCATGACTCCACCCATGGTTTCGATGCCCAGGGAGAGCGGGGTGACGTCGAGCAACAGCATGTCGGTCGTGCCGCCGCTGAGAATGTCCGCTTGCACGGCTGCGCCGAGCGCCACGACTTCGTCGGGATTGATCTCGCAGTGCGGGGTCTTTCCGAACAGTTCCTGGACACGTTGCCGGACGATCGGCATGCGGGTAGAGCCACCGACCAGCACGACTTCGTCGATCGCATCTGGGGTGAGCCCCGCATCTTTTAAGGCCATCCGGCAGGGAGTCAGGGTCCGCTCGATGATCTCCATGGTCAGGGATTCGAGCTGGTCCCGCGTCAGCTCTCTCGTGAAGTGTCCCTTGTTGTCGGGAAGCTCGACCGACACCTGTACTTTGAATTCGTCGGACAGCCTGATCTTGGCCCGTTCTGCTTCAAGCCGGATCGTTTGCATGTGGTCCGGGTGCCTGCTGAGATCAATCCCATGTCGGTTGCGAATCTCTGTCAGGAAGAGGTCAGCAATCTGGCGGTCGATATCGTCTCCACCTAAGTGAGTATCGCCGTTGGTGGACAACACTTCGAAGATGCCATTTTTGAGCTTGAGGATGGAGATGTCGAAGGTGCCTCCGCCAAAATCGTACACTGCGATCGTGCCTTGCGTCTTTTCTTGGAGTCCATAGGCGAGGGAGGCGGCAGTCGGTTCGTTGATGATTCGGAGGACTTCCAACCCGGCGATCATGCCCGCGTCTTTTGTCGCCTGTCGCTGACTATCGTTGAAATACGCGGGGACCGTGATGACGGCTTTGGTGATACTTTCGCCGAGATGCGCCTCGGCCCGCTGTTTCAGCTCTTTCAGAATCATCGCCGAGATTTGCGGGGGCGAATAGGTTTTCTCGCCGAGCTTGATACGGATGACGCCGCCTTGTTCGGTGAGCGAGTAGGGGAAGTAGGACAGCTCGCTCTGTACATCCGCGAGCCCCTTCCCCATGAATCGTTTTACAGAGTAGACCGTTCGCTCAGGATTGCGGGTCAGGTGTTCCTTCGCGGAGTCGCCGACGATGAGCCCGTTGTCGGTCATGGCCACGACGGAGGGCACGATCATGCGCTCGTTCCGTCCGGGGATGACGCGCGGGCGTCCGTTCTCCATGTAGGCGACGAGTGAGTTTGTGGTGCCGAGGTCGATACCGACGATGCGTGCCATGATAATTATCCGATCGTTGCAACGAGGTCGTTGACGATACTGTTGACGTAGGTCCGATTGGAGAGAGTTTCCCTCATCTGCTTCAACAGACGGTCTCGTTCTGATCGAGCTTGGCTGGTCGCTTCACCCTGATCTTGGAGCCTATCCCAGTCGGTGAAGAGTTGTTGAAGCTGGGTCTCCATATCCCGTTTGCGTTGTTCCAGGGTGGCGTGTTCTGCTTTGAGTTGTGTGCGGAGCTGCTGTCCCGCATCCGATGTGCGATCGGCGGCTCGATACTCGTCGAGGGTGTCTTGCAGCTCGAGGATCTCCTCGAAGAGATCGGCTGGAGGCGAATTCCTGATCTCCTTCACGGAGCCAGCTTCCAGATCGAGCAGATATTCGGCACGCTGAATCGGATCGCGGAGCGTACGATAGGCTGAATTGAGCGTCGCGGCATTGCCGAGGCTGATGCTTTGCTCCGTTTCGCTCTTGTTCTGATAGAAATCAGGATGAAATGCGCGGCTGAGTTCGTAGAACTTCGCTTCCAGTTTGCCTGGGTCGATGGTCAGCCGTCTCGGAAAGCCGAAACACGTGAAGTAATCGGTCTCTTTCGACACCGGCTGGACTTTGACGCAGCGATCGCAGAAATATTCGCCGGATACCTCGGATTGACAGTGCCAACACATGCTCCTGGCCATCTGGAGTTCACGAGGGTTTGAGCTGTGGGTATGGTGATGGTCCATCCGCGACCTCTTCTGACAAGACAGGCATGGCGGCCTGCCATGCCTGTGTAAGATGCTTCCTGACGACTATCGCAAGCGTTATGCGGAGAACGACTCTCCACAGCCGCAAGTTTTATCGGCATTCGGATTAACGAATTTGAAGTTTCCGCCCAGCAAGTCTTTTTGGAAGTCCAGCTGCGTGCCTTGGAGATAAATGGCGCTCTTGGCGTCAACAATCACTTTTACGCCATCAATGTCATGGACTTGGTCATGAGGACCGATCTTTTCGTCGAAATTGATCGTGTAGCTCAGGCCTGAGCAGCCGCCGCCTTTTACGCCGAGGCGGAGCCCGCCTTCGGTGAGGCCTTGCACGTTGATGAGGCGTTTGACTTCCTTCATGGCCGCCTCGCTGAGCGTAATCACCGGAGCCTGGGTCTCTGCAGTTGTGGTGTCCATGGCATGCTCCATTTGTGACGTTACTTCGCGGCAGTCGTGGTGCCGTCGGCTTTCTTTTGGTAGTCCGCGAGGGCGGCCTTGATGGCGTCCTCAGCCAGTACGGAACAATGGATCTTCACAGGCGGCAAGTTCAGTTCCTGTACGATGTCGGTGTTCTTGATTTTCTGCGCTTCCTCGATGGTCTTGCCCTTGAGCCACTCCGTGGCGAGGCTTGAACTGGCGATCGCGGATCCGCAGCCGAAGGTCTTGAACTTTGCATCCACGATCATGTCGTTCTGCACCTTGATCTGGAGCTTCATCACGTCACCGCACTCCGGGGCTCCGACCATACCAGTGCCGACCCCTTCTTCGTCTTTTTTGAAAGACCCCATGTTGCGGGGGTTGTTGAAATGATCGACGACTTTGTCACTGTAAGCCATGGTTCATCCTCCTCTTAACTATCCTGTTCAGTGGGCAGCCCATTGAACTGATTTCAAATCGACGCCTTCTTTTGCCATCTCATATAGCGGGGACATTTCGCGCAACTTCGTGACGATCTCGACGACTTTTTTGATCGTATAGTCGATCTCGTCATCCGTGTTGAACCGGCCCAGGCCGAAACGGATTGAGGAATGCGCCAGCTCTGTTCCAACTCCCAATGCGCGGAGCACGTAGGAGGGCTCCAATGTTGCCGACGTACAGGCCGAGCCGGATGAAAGGGCAATGTCTTTCATTCCCATCAGCAACGATTCGCCCTCCACATAGGCAAAGGAGATATTGAGGTTGCCGGGGAGCCGGTTGGTCGGATGACCGTTCAGATAACTTTCTTCGAGGGCCTTCATGATACTGGCCTCGAGCCGGTCGCGCATCGCAATCAACCGTGCCGTCTCCTTGGTCATCTCTTGCTCGCAGAGTTCGCAGGCCTTGCCGAATCCCACGATGAGGGGCACCGGAAGTGTTCCGGAGCGCATCCCGCGCTCGTGTCCACCGCCGTCTATCTGGGCGACGATGCGAACGCGAGGATTCTTTTTTCTCACATAGAGCGCCCCAACCCCCTTGGGTCCGTACATCTTGTGGCTGGTGAAGGACATCAGATCGATGCCCATGTCCTGTACGTCGACCGGGATCTTTCCGACACCCTGTGTCGCATCGCAGTGGAAGAGGATGCCCTTTTCCTTGGCGATTTTGCCGATCTCTTTGACGGGGTTGATCGTGCCGATTTCATTGTTCGCCATCATGACGGAGATGAGAATCGTCTTCTCCGTGATCGCATTCCGCACATCCTCGGGGCTGACCATTCCGCATTTATCGACGGGGAGATAGGTAGCGGTGGCTTTACCCTTGCCCTCTAACACCTTGACGGTGTCGAGCACGGCGCGGTGCTCGGTGGAGGAGGTAATGATATGGTTGCCTTTTTCCCCATACATCTCCAGCACGCCCTTGATCGCGAGGTTATCCGATTCAGTGGCGCCGCTCGTGAAGACGATTTCTTTCGGATCAGCCTTGATCAGCTTGGCGATCTGCTTTCGTGCGGTCTCGACGGCTTCTTCCGCGGCCCACCCGAAGGCATGGTTGCGGCTGGCTGCGTTCCCGAATTTTTCGACGAAGTACGGGAGCATAGTCTCCAAGACGCGTGGATCCATCGGTGTGGTGGAATGGTTGTCTAGGAATATAGGCAGTTTCATCGTTCGACTCCTTGTGCCGTGGGAGACTGAATCGTAATGAGGGGTGTGCCACCCATCATGTCTTGCAGGGTCATGTTATTGAGCAATTGGGCGATGCTGTCCTGGACTTTCAGGAGCGGGGTGCGAATATTGCAGTTTTCCCGCTGCATGCAGAACTCGCCATCTTTCTCATGCGAACAATCGGTGATGCCCAATGGGCCCTCGATACTTTCGAGAATTTGCGCGATCGTAATCTGGTGCGCGCGACGGGCTAGGACGTATCCACCCTTGGGACCATTGTGACTCTCGATCAAGGCGTTCTTGGAAAGAGTCTGGAGCACTTTGGCCAGGAGCTCGAGAGGGATGTTATATTCCTCCGCAATCTCCTTCGTATTCACCACACGCCCAGGTGTGACGTCACCGAACTGGGCCGCAGCGATGTGCTGAAGCGCCATAAGGGCATAATCTGCTTTTTTTGAAATCTTCAACATTGCTATTGCCGATCTTCTAGGTCGGAGACTATAATGATCTCCGATCAATAAGGTCGGACTAACAATACCATGCAGGTTTCAGAGCTGTCAACAGCGAGACAGCAGGCTGAATTGGGCTGAGAAAGGAACGAGCATATGGGCGGGACGAATCCTTATATTGAAAAAGCTGAATATGAGTTACCTCAGCGAGTCTACACCGTCACATTTATCGCCCCTGATGGCGTGGCGACGAAGGTTGAGGTCAATCCAGCCAAAATTCCCTATGGTCCGACCGGGCTTCCAGGCAGTCTCCTGGACGTGGCGATGGGCAGTGGGGTTGCGTTGGAACATGTCTGTGGGGGGGTCTGTGCCTGCTCGACCTGTCACGTCATTGTGAAGCAGGGGCTTGAGAGCTGCAGTGAAGGAACGGACGATGAGTTCGATGAGTTGGAGCAAGCGCCGGTTACGACGTTGCAGTCCCGACTCGGCTGCCAATGTGTGCCGGATGGGACGAAAGACATTGTGGTCGAAATCCCGTCCGTGAACAAGAACCTCGTGCGGGAAGGGCACTAATCGTAGGTTTCTGTCTTAACATCCTTTCGGTCATAGCCCGCCTCGACAAAATAGGCTCGCAGGGGCCGCACAAATCCTTTCGTGCCGCACAGCAGGGGTGTCACTTTCGCCGCTCCTTCAATCACGGGCCTGAGCATGGAGAGCGTGAGATCGACGCCTTGCTGCTCCCCTCCGGCGGCGACCAGGGGCAGGTAGCGAAACCGGGGATGGGTGACGGCCAACGTCAGCAATTCCTGGTGAAAGAGTAATTCTTCCTCCGCCGGAGCGACGGCAATCAGGAGGATCGCCGCCGTCTGTCGTTGTGCATAGAGATGTTTCAACATGCAGCGGATCGGGACGAGGCCAGTGTAACGGGCGATCAGAATCATTTCCCGATCGAGTGAGATCGGAAGGGTGAAGTTTCCATAGGGGCCTGAGAGTTCCATGTGATCGCCAGGCTTGAGGTGGTAGAGGTAGTTGGAGCCCATACCGCCCGGTATGCGGTCGAAGACGAGCGTCAGCTCGCCTGATGGAGTGCTAGGCGCCGCCATCGAGTAGGCTCTATTCAGCGGTGGTTTGGCCCCGACCGGCAACTTAAGTGAGACCCATTGACCGGGTCGAAAGGCGATGGGCTGAACAGTAGGGAGGAGTATGAGCTGACGAACGTGGGGCGTAAGATCCGTGATCGAGAGGACCGTCGCCGGTTGTGTGAGTTCCGCCATCACGATCTCCGTATCCCTCTCTTATCAGAAGGCCAGCCTAGATGAAAGGGCTATAGCCCACGATTCTGTACAACACTTTTCCTCACGTGTTATAGATACCGGCCGTTAATCCTGCGACAGAGGTTCATCCCCATGAGTCAGGTCAGAGTCAGGTTTGCGCCAAGCCCAACGGGCTTTCTCCACATTGGTGGTGTTCGTACGGCTTTGTTCAATTGGCTGTTTGCCCGCCAGCAGCAGGGGGTGTTCGTCCTTCGCATCGAAGACACGGATCAGGACCGCTCGACCGATGAGTCGATCCAAGCCATTCTTGAGGGGTTGAAGTGGGTGGGGCTCGATTGGGACGAGGGCCCGTTCCGCCAGACCGAGCGGATCGATCTCTATCGCAGCTATGCCATGCAGCTGCTTGAGAAGGGGCAGGCCTATTGGTGCGGCTGCAAGGCGGAAGAACTCGAGGCGCGGCGGAAGGAAGCCGAGGCCAAGGGGTTGTCGCCAAAATATGACAGTCGTTGTCGCGATCGCGGCCTCAGTAATGAGGCCGGTGACGCGGCGTTGCGCTTTAAGGCTCCGTTAGAGGGTGAGACGGTGGTCGACGACCTTATCAAGGGCAAGATCGTCTTCGATAACAATGTGCAAGACGATCTGATCATCCTCCGGTCGACCGGCTATCCGACATACAACTTTTCAGTCGTGGTCGATGATGCGCTGATGAACATTACCCACGTCATACGTGGCGACGATCATCTGACCAACACGCCGCGGCAGGTTCCGATTTTCCAAGCGCTCGGGTTTCCCGTTCCCCAGTTCGGGCACCTGCCGATGATTTTGGGCTCGGACAAGGCCCGCCTCTCGAAGCGGCATGGGGCGACCTCGATTATGGCCTATAAAGACATGGGTTATCTGCCGGATGCCATGGTGAACTACCTCGTTCGCTTGGGCTGGTCGCATGGAGACCAGGAACTGTTCACTCGCCAGGAGCTGATCGAGAAGTTTGCCTGGAAGAACGTGCAAACGTCCCCTGCCGTGTTTAATCCCGAGAAGCTCATCTGGGTGAATGCGGAATATATCAAGATTAGTCCACCGGACCAGGTCGCTCAGGCCCTGATGCCCCTCTTGGAATCAGCGGGACTTGCAGCCGAAGCCAAGGCTGTCCCGACCGGTTGGCTGGCGCAACTCGTCATCCTCGTAAAGGAGCGGGCAAAAACGTTAGTGGAGATGGTCGAGTGGGTGAGGCCCTATTTCGGGCAGGCTGTGACGTTTGATGAAGAGGGCGCGAAGAAATTTTTAACCCCGGCCATCGCGCCAGTCCTCAGTAAACTGCTGGCTTGTTTCGAGGCCTTCCCTGCCTTTTCGAAGCAGCAATGGGAAGAGGCGTTCAAGCTGCTGGTTGAAGCAGAGGGGATGAAGATGGGGCAGCTGGCTCAGCCGGTTCGTGTGGCCTTGACAGGCCGTACGGCCAGTCCTGGTCTCTTCGAGGTCATGGAAGTGTTGGGGCGAGACCGGACCTTGTTCCGGCTCCGCCAGGGGATCGACCGGGCATCCCGCGTCTGAGATCGTTTTTGTCTCTAAATCAGTCTCGATCTTGACGAAGCCAAGAGCCTTATATTATTGTGAGCGCAGGTTGGGGGATCGTCTAGCGGTAGGACGTCAGTTTCTGGATCTGACTACCTAGGTTCGATTCCTAGTCCCCCAGCCAATAATCTTTCCCGCCCTGTACTTTCAGATCCATGACTCGGTTCCGTACCGTGCTGGGGGATCGTCTAGCGGTAGGACGCCGGCCTTTGGAGCCGGCTACCTAGGTTCGATTCCTAGTCCCCCAGCCATTTTTCTTGATCACCTCGACATCTACTTCAGCGATGCTAGATCGATCACGAATCTGTATCTGATGTCCCCCTTCAGCACTCGTTCATAGGCTTCATTCACCTGTTGGATCGGAATCACTTCAATATCAGACTCGATGCCGTGCGTGGCGCAGAAATCGAGCATCTCCTGTGTTTCTCGGATGCCTCCGATCACCGATCCGGCGATCCGGCGGCGATGCAGAATCAGGGGGAAGGGCTCTAGCAGCGTCGGTTTATCCGGCGCTCCCACGAGAATCATGGTCCCGTCGGTTTTGAGCAGGTTCACATAGTCGTTGTAGTTGTGCGGGGCTGAGACGGTATCGAGGATGAAATCAAAGCTACGCTGTAGCCGGGTAAACGTTTCGGGCTGTGAAGTGAGGGCGAAGTCCTTTGCGCCTAACCGTTCTGCATCGTTTCGCTTTTGTTCAGAGGTGCTCAACACGGTGACGTGGGTGCCCAGTGCCGTACCGATCTTCACCGCCATATGGCCCAGTCCACCCAATCCCACCACCGCAAGCTTGTGATACTTACCGACGCCCCAATGGCGAAGCGGGGAGTAGGTCGTAATGCCAGCACATAAGAGCGGAGCGGCTCCGGCAGGCGACAGGGTTGAGGGTATCCGTAGCACGTAATTCTCGTTCACAACGATCTGGGTTGAGTAACCTCCTTGCGTTACTTGGCCATCTTTGTCGCGGCCGCTGTAGGTGAGGAGCATGCCGGCTTCGCAATATTGCTCCGATCCCTCACGACAGGCGGGACAGGTTCGGCAGGAATCGACAAAACAGCCGACGCCGACCGTCTCACTCAGATGGAACTGCGTGACCATGCTCCCAATCCGCGAGATCGTGCCGACAATTTCATGACCCGGCACCATGGGAAATATCGAGTCGCCCCATTCATTTCTGGCTTGATGGATGTCCGAATGGCAGATACCGCAATGGGTGATCGCGATGAGCACGTCATGAGGCCCTACGTCTCGTCGCGTAAAAGTAAAGGGTTGTAGGGCAGCCTTGGCAGTCAACGCGGCATAGCCTGTAGTCGGCAACATAGCTTGTGCTCCTTGTGAGAGGCCTCGATCGAGCGTGACCATAGCAAGATGCCGTGGTCTTGCCAACTATGGAATCAGGTGAACGAGAGCGGCCTCAACAGCGTCTCGCGGTCAGTGGAGCTATTTAGGGTGGGATTGCCGAATGTGCGCTGCGGGAAGAGGGGTGGTTTCTCAGGGGGCTATGCCGCTGTACGGTTTACAGCGTGCCGGTCTCGTCCTCTTGCTCCAACGAGTCGGGAAGCGAGCTGTCCATTGTGAGGTCGGGACCTGGAATGCGATAGCGGTCGGTTGCCCAGGCGCCGAGGTCGATCAATTGGCATCGTTCAGAGCAGAAGGGGCGCCAGGTATTGCCTTCCCACGTGGTGGGTTGGTGACAGAGGGGGCAGGTCATGTCCGGCAGTATATCATGCCAAATCTGAGAATCGGTCAGCGGTTAACTCGGCTGGATCTGTGGCGGTGCGGTGATTTGCAGTAATCGGTGCAAGCGGCGCTGATCGATTTCCGAGAGGCCGAGAAATTCGACGCCAAATTCCCCGCCTTCACTCCAACGTACTGCGGCGGACTCGATCGTGATCGGTGAGCCTAAATCGGTGGCTCTGATGAGGATTCGCACGGCTATCCCGCGCTGAACCGACGACATGCTGGTGACGGCGCATCCTCTGGCGGATAGATCGAACATCGTGCCTTCGCGGATCTCCGTCTTGTTCGTGCTGGAGAAGAAGACCTGCATGTCAACGGGGACTCGTGGATATTCGCGGCACTCAATCATGCGGGACTCCTTCCGGTCTGTGGTTCCTCAGCACGGTTGCCAGGATGTACTCAGGCTAGTGTAGCAATCCCCGACCTGAGGTAAAGCAAATCATGGAAATGTGATGGCAGATGGCCTGAGGAAAGACGCTCACGAACGGGAGAAACCGACTGCCTGCTACCGGGACGGTTGCGCCTTTTCGATCTTGGCCCAGGCATCTTTCAGCGACACCGTGCGATTAAAGATCGGTGCCTCAGCCGTTGAATCTAGGTCGGTACAGAAGTATCCAAGACGCTCGAATTGGTATCGAGTGCCAGGCGTTGTTTGCCGTAAACTCGGCTCGACGAGGCAGTTTGTGATTCGCTCCAATGAAGCGGGGTTCAGATAGGTCGTCCAATCATGATCCGGCGGCACTTTTGCCAGGTCGGTCACCAACAAAGAATTATAGAGGCGGACTTCGGCTTTCACGGCATGGGCTGCGGAGACCCAATGGATGGTGGCTTTGACTTTACGCTGTTCCTGGGAGGCGCCGCTCATGGTGGTGGGGTCGTAGGTGCAATGGAGTTCCGTGATCTCGCCGGTCTGCGGATCTTTCGTCACCCCGACGCATTTAATGATGTAGGCGTACCGGAGCCGTACTTCGCGTCCTGGCGCGAGCCGGAAAAATTGCTTGGGTGGATCTTCACGGAAATCGTCTTGCTCAATGTAGAGGATGCGAGACAAGGGGACTTTCCGCCTCCCCGCCGCGGGATCTTCCGGATTATTGATGGCCTCCAGTTCTTCTGACTGGTTCTCGGGATAGTTGTCGAGGATGATTTTAAGCGGTCGCAAGACCGCCATGACTCTGGGCGATCGTGTATTCAGGTCTTCGCGAACGAAGTGTTCGAGCAGCTGCATCTCGACGGTGGCCTCGCGTTTGGCGACGCCGATATGGTCACAGAATACCCGAATCGCTTCCGGCGTATAGCCGCGGCGGCGGAGGCCTTTGATCGTCGGCAATCGTGGGTCGTCCCATCCCGTCACGAGCTTCTTGCTGACCAACTCAAGCAGCTTCCGCTTACTCATGACGGTATAGGTCAGGTTCAAACGGGCAAACTCGATCTGCCGTGGTCGGCAGGGTGCGTCAGACTGTTCGACCACCCAATTGTAGAGCGGCCGGTGATCTTCGAACTCCAAGGTGCAGATGGAGTGCGTGATCCCTTCAAGTGCGTCCGAAAGGGGATGCGCATAGTCGTAGGCCGGGTACAGGCACCAGGCGTTTCCGGTTCGATAATGCGTCGCATGTCTAATGCGGTAGAGGACTGGGTCGCGCAGGTTGATATTGGGCGAGGACATGTCGATTTTGGCTCGGAGGGTATGGGTTCCGTCGGCGAATTCTCCGGCTCGCATACGTCGAAAGAGGTCAAGGTTTTCCTCGACGGAGCGGGTGCGAGAAGGGCTATTTTTGCCGGGTTCTGTGAGAGTGCCGCGATAGCTACGCATGTCTTCAGCCGTCAACGTGTCGACGTAGGCGAGGTCTTTCTGGATCAGTCTCACGGCAAATTCGTAGAGTCGCTCGAAGTAATCCGAGGCGAAAAACATCTTCTCGTGCCAGTCGAACCCCAGCCATCGGACGTCGTCTTGAATGGCCTGAACATACTCAGGATCTTCGGTGGTCGGGTTAGTATCGTCGAATCGCAGGTGGCAGATGCCGTCCGGGGTATCCTGTGCCAAGCCGAAGTTCAGGCAAATAGATTTCGCATGGCCGATATGGAGGTAACCGTTCGGTTCAGGTGGAAAGCGCGTGACCACTCGGCTGCCATGTTTGCCGGTAGCGAGATCGGTGGTCACAATTTCGCGAATAAAGTTCGAAGCACCAGACTGGTCAGACATGCGAGGTCGTTGACTCCTGGAGATACGTGAACAAATCACCGCGGCTGTTCTACCATAAGAACGGTACAGGGGAGAAGGCCTTACGCGCCTGAGCAGGACGAGAGGGATATGGGTACGTTCTATGCGGTTTGATGAGTGGGCATCTGCATCACACTGAAGTCTTTCTGCGCGATGAGATGCCCTTCCATGCGCAGACGAAATTCATAACGCCCGGGGGCAGGGAAGACCAGAGATGGAATATTGATTCCAAAGTCTGAAATTTGAAGGCGGTCAGCGATCGCGATATTCGGGAGGGCCGCCCGGCAGACGAGTTGTTCGGTGTTGAGGTAAATCAAATCGATGTCGAAGTGATAGGTCCCTTCGGCGTCGGTGAGGCAGAAATACAGCCCCATTTGGGAATGTTGGAAGGGAAAACTCACAGCCTGTAGATGGGTGAAGAGGCCGATGAGGCTCTTTTTCCTGGTGACGCTGTCCTCAATGACCTGATCGCAGACCAGGAAGGCTTGCACGCTCGGTTTCATGATATCCGACATGCCTTGATTGTACGGAAGTTTTTCCGCTTGTCAAAAAAGATGCATGTTCTAGCAAGCGATCGAGGTGGTGTGAGTGGCCCAGTTCTTGATCGATTGGAGGCGGAAACGTGTGAGTTGAGGCTGCGGTGTTTGGGGAATGGACTACCCGATTGTGGCTGCACCGCCGCGGCTTTCCGCGACATTGCCAAATAGGGTGAGGCCCGTGCCGATGCGGCAGTAGTGCGGGCTGACGGTCACTAATTCTCCGGTATGGGCATTGAAGTGGCCTACGGTAATGCGGATCTTTCTTTTCTGGATGAGGCAGGCCTCGAACACCGTGCGTTCAGTCGTTCGGTCTGTGACGGTGACTGAAGGGGGGCTGTCCAGGGTGGTCTCGTCGCCGGCCTGTACCGTAACGGTGAAGCGGGCTGCACTATGCGCCGACAATACATTCCGTCGAATGTGACCGACCCGGGTCCCCTGGTCATCATAGAAGTCCATGGTCAGGAGCAGGGTAAAGGGATCGGGCTGCAGCTCCAGCACCACCTGCTCCTTCTTTTGGAGTTTAATGACGCCGTTCGTGTTTCGAAACACGTTTGAGCCAAGGTGGAGCTCAAGGCCCTGTTCAGGCTTTTCGAGGTCGATCAGTTCAGGGGAGTCTGTGATGCCGATAGATTTGGTTTTGGCTTGGAGCGGGTTGTTCATGTTCCACCATGAGTCTGTCGAGAGGAAGAGGGGGGCGACGACCGAAGAATCCCCTTTCTCAGAGACCCGCCGCACGTATTTTCCGCAAGGTAGGCTATGCCACCGTCCCTGTCAAGTTGCTGGTGAAGCCACGCTGGAACTGTCTGAGTCCTACTCGAAATTATCAGGAATTGAAAAGTGAAAAGCCCCTGTGCTACTGTTGCCGTTCGATTCCATGTTGTTGATGTCTGGTCCCATCGTCTAGCCTGGCCTAGGACGGAGCCCTCTCAAGGCTTAAACACGGGTTCAAATCCCGTTGGGACCACCACATTCGCTGTTCTTCAGTTTCTCCCCTCTATGGGTGATGACCATTGGGTTGATCCTCAACCAGGTCATCGCATACCTGCTCTCATTCGTACGCTTCTCCGTCAAGGAATGATCGTTCTCGTTAACGGCGTGCCTGGTATCGGCTGCATTTCGCATCGACATATGTTCGCATTTTGGTGAACTTCGAATGGGGCAGGGGAACCTCCTGACCAGGGTGACGATTGTGCCGGAACGTTTTCCTCGTGGACCGTCTCAGACGCGGGAGAGGGATACGTAGGATCAGGACTCGTTTATTTTAGAGGGGGAGGTCAACGCCATGCGGTTTGGAAGAAACGCTGAAACGCCTGACAGCCAACCTTCGAATTCGAGTTCAGTTTTACGAGTGACATCAATCAGGCGAGGAAGAAGTAGGGGATTGGAAGAACGGCTCACAAGTTGCGGGTTACCTGTCGTGGCAGACACGATGCCAGCCTCCTTCAACCAGGCGAGATGTCTAGGGTCAAATGAATTGCCAGGATAGCAAAAATGAAGAGGGCGAGCATCATGGGGCCTCATGCTGGATATCGCGCTGGCGTTGTCGTGCAGCTCTCTGAGGAAGGATGCCTTTTCAGTCGGGGCTTGATGTCTATGCGTGTGCAGTTGCACGCTCACCAGCGTGCTATCTAAAGACCCCACCTCTTCAGGTGTCATATTCGTGAGTATTCGCCGACCGACAAGGTCATCATAGTCGATACCGAGCCGTTCTGCTAAGACTCTTGCCAACGCATCCTTCTGTTCTGTGCCTAAATTGTTATCCCGCGTGTACTGTTCTATCTGTTTGAAGAGGGCTAGTCGCAGGGGGGCGTTGTTGTTTTTTAGAAATATTTGATGCCGATCTGCAGTCAACCCATCGGTATCGAGTATTTGTCCTTCCCCTTTCCACAAAATGTACAAGATCATTGGTGAAAAAACTGGGAGCCTCAACTTGCAGTAATATGTCGTCAGATATAACGTGGCAGGATAACCGAACTCCTTGAGGAGTGGGGCTCCGAGCTTAAAGAAGTCGTAAAATCCATCGTCAAACGTTATGGCGACACTTTTCGGAGGCAGCTGGCCATCCTTCAGTAATTGAAGCCCTACCTCTAAGGGAAGAACAGTATAGTTCTGTTCCTTCATGAGCATAAACCGTTTGCGGAGATGTTCAGGAGACACATATAAGTTTGATGCGACATGCTCGTCATCGAGCGAAATCCCGTGATAGCAGAGCACCAACAGGCGATTCCGTCTCCATCGACTTCGAGAGACGATCGAGGAAATCCCCAAGTGCTTAGAAAGCATTAGCGAAATGAGTTTTACCTCTCTAAGCATTGGAGTCTTCCCGTCTCGTCGAGAGAGGTGACATCGATTGTGCGGTCAGATTTCCGAGCTGCGTACGGGTAGTCCTGCAGTTGCGTGCGTATGCTGACTTGGGCCGTGCGGGCATAGACTTATGAGCGGGCACATACTTCCTACTCCAGGGTATTTACCCAGTTTCCCTTGCAGGGTACGCCTCGGGGTCTTGTCCGGTCAACTTGATTATGTGCAGGATCAATGTGGTCCCGAACAGGTTGATCAAGCCGCTGGCCAGGGGCGCAGGATCGTCGCAACGACGGGGAGAATATAATTCATAGGTTCCTCCTGGCCATGAAGTTGTGCAGGCTGAAAAGCAAGAACAGGGCCGATAGGTTGTGATGGCAGGTCATTGCCAAATCATCGAATAGTTGGGTAGGTTCTGCGTAGAAGATTAGGTAGGCCAAAAAATTGAGTGCGAGTTGTGCGAGTAGTCAGTGCGCGGACACACGGAGTTTGCGCCGGCGCACGTGGGAGCCACGGCCGCACGGCTTGATGGGCACGTAATATTCCAAGCATTGTCCGCGTAAGGGGTCCCCTCCGGGCGACCGGAGGCAGGGAGTTGTTGGCATGACATGGTTTCGTCTCCTGGGGGGTGGTCGAGGCTGGCGGCGGTTCGGGGTGCATATCTTATGAGGTCGTTGAATCGACCTCTCGATCCTTCAAAGTCTTGTTGATCTTGCGCGCTGTTCACCTCCGGCAGTTGTCGCGGCTCAAGGGATAAGTCCTGCATGCTCAGGCATGCAAGGGCGGCGAGGGGCATCTTGGGCTGCAACTTCGTTGACGCCTCTATCGCCGGTTGTGTATAAAGAATGCGCCGTTCCTCTATTCATCTCTATGGTAGGTAGACTCTCCTATGGGTGCACGCGAATTCCGTGATGGGGCGCAAGATGGACTCGAAGCGCTTGAACCTCTCGACCCGGAACAGATCGGGTCGTTCGACGGCCTGCTGACCGCCATGCGAAAGACCGCCTTCGGGGGCCGCCGCTTGGGCGAAGCCTACGAAGTGCTTTGGGCGATGATCGAGGATCCCGACTGCTTCGTCGTGTTGACGCTGTCGGGGGCGATGACCATCGCCAAAATGGGCAAGATCATCAGCGCCATGATCGACCATGGGATGGTGCAATGTGTGGTCTCGACCGGTGCGTTGATCGCCCATGGGTTGAGTGAATCGGTCGGTAAAACGCATTATCGACACCATCCGTCGATGTCAGACGAAGAACTATTCAAAAAGGGCTACAATCGGGTCTACGACACATTGGAGATGGAGTCCAACCTGAATTATGTGGAGCAGGTCGTCTCCCAGACGATGAAGCGGGTGAAGCCTGACCAGAATCTTTCCTCCGAAATTCTCACACGTGAATTGGGGCAAACGCTTGCGGAAGATTATGAGGGTGCGGGCATTCTCAAAAGCGCCTATGTGAACAAAGTCCCCGTCTTCATTCCTGCCTTTACCGACTCCGAGATGGGACTGGATGTCGGAACGTGGGCCATGGGCCGCGAGCTTGAGCAGGCTCGCGCAAAGCTGCAAGGGCGCAGCGATCTTGACGTGCTGCGGGCGATTCATGTCGCCTATCCCTCCTTCAATCCTTATCTCGATCTGAACAGCTATGCGAGCCATATTGTGTCGGCCAAAAAACTGGGGATCTTTACGATTGGCGGGGGCGTGCCGCGTAATTGGGCGCAACAGGTCGGCCCCTACATCGAGATCAGCAATTCACGGCTTGGGCTCAATGTTCAGCCGCCTCGTTTCCAGTACGGTGTGCGTATCTGTCCGGAGCCGGACTATTGGGGCGGGTTGAGCGGCTGTACCTACCAGGAAGGTATTTCCTGGGGCAAGTTTGTGCCGCCGGAAGAAGGCGGGCGCTTTGCCGAAGTCTTGAGCGATGCCACGGTCGTCTGGCCTCTTCTCATGGTGGCATTGCTGGAGCGCGCCAAAGCAAAACGCGCGCTACGCACATGACGAAGGCCTATCTTTTTCGCACAGTCGCCGCCCTGTCGTTGTTGGTAATTTTGTCCTCGACTCAAGTTCGTGCCGGATCTGCCACGGAGGATGGACGAGCCAGAGGGCGCGCTGACGCACCGATCACCTTGATCGAGTATTCCGACTTTACCTGTGGCTGGTGCGTGAAGTTCTTTCAGGCGACGTGGCCTCGGTTGCAAGCCAAGTATGTCGATACGGGCAAGGTGCGTTTCGTCTATCGAGACTATCCTCGAGCCGATCAGGGGGTCGGTGTTGAGGCAGCCGTGGCGGCACGTTGTGCCGGAGCCCAGGGAAAATATTGGCCGATGCATGACCGGCTCTTTAGCCAGGGAGGCCGGCTGGACTCAGGGCTGTTCAAAGGGTACGCGAAGACGATTGGCTTGGAGCAGGCGTCGTTTGCGAAGTGTTTCGACGAGCGGCAATATCTCGAATCCATTTTCCAGGATCGTCAAGAAGCGAATCGGTGGGGATTTCATGGGACTCCCGGTTTTATTCTGACTCGGACGGTCGGTGGACCGACCGAGAAAGAGCCGGCTATCGCGATCCCAGGCGCAGTTCCGTTCGAGGATTTTGCCGAGGAGATTGAGCGCATGTTGGCCACTGCCCCACGTCCCTAAGGAGCTCCTACGGAGCCTCATGGGACGACGGTGGTGACGCAGAACAGTCAGTCCATCACTCACGAAGGATTACCCGATGTCTGTTACACAATCGTATTGGTCTGTTCCGCAGCGCGCAGGGGAGCCAGCTTACTGGGTCTGTATGTCCTGCTTGTCAGAAGCCTTTCATCTCAAGGTGCCGATGCCGGATTGCCCGACGTGTCACGGGGTCTCAACCTATGAGGCTTTCACGCTTGAGGCCATTCGCGATTGGGGCACAGAGGAGCTGATTGCCAAAGCCGGTATCGCCCAACAGACGGCCAGCCTTGAGTCTGTTCCCACAGTATCGGGTCAGTCCGCCGACTAAGTCTTCACCACCCTCGGAGCATTTTCCGTGCAGGGACCACGTCCATTTTTGATTGGAGGCCTGTGGCGGCACGGGGAGACTGTCGCTCCCGTGAATAATCCCTATACAGGGCAGCGGCTCGCCGAGGTGTCGACCGCGAGTTCCGTCGATGCCGAGGCTGCGATCCAATCGACGGTCGATGCCGCTGTCGAGATGGCCGCCCTCCCGTCCCACGCCCGTTATCAGGCGCTACAAAAAATCGCAGGCGGGCTCTATGCCCGACGTGAGGAATTTGCCAGGCTGATGACGGCTGAAGCGGGCAAGCCGATCGCCGATGCGACGCGTGAGGTGAGCCGGGCCGTCCAGACATTCACCATTGCGGCCGAAGAGGCGAGGCGCATTCCTGGCGAGGTGATCCCCCTCGACTGGACGCCAGGGACGGATTCCCATCTCGGCATTCTTCGCCGGGTTCCGATCGGTCCGGTACTCGGAATCACCCCCTTTAACTTTCCGCTGAACCTTGTCGCTCACAAGGTCGCGCCAGCGCTGGCCGCAGGCAATTCCATTCTCATCAAGCCGGCGCCACAGACACCCCTCACTGCCTTACTGCTGGGCGAAGTCGTGCTGGAATCCGGGCTTCCTCCTGGCGCACTCAACGTCCTGCCCTGCGACAACCGAGTGGCAGAACAGCTTGTCGTCGACCCTCGGTTCAAGCTTCTGAGTTTTACCGGGAGTGCGGCCGTGGGATGGATGTTGAAGGCCAAGTGCGGGAAGAAGAAGGTGGTATTAGAGCTCGGCGGGAACGCGGGCGTAATCGTGGAACCCGATGCCGATCTGGAGGTTGCCGCACAGCGTTGCGCAGCCGGTGGGTTCGGCTATGCCGGTCAGACCTGTATTTCCGTGCAGCGCATCTTGGTCCATCATTCTATTGCGGACCTGTTCACGACGAAACTGCTGTTACAGGTAGCGCGTCTCAAAGCCGGCGATCCAAGCGACCAGTCGACGGTGGTTGGCCCACTCATTGATTCGGCCGCGGCCCATCGTGTCGAGGCCTGGGTCGAGGAAGCCGTATCGCAGGGGGCGCGAGTGCTGCTAGGCGGAAAACGGATGGGCTCGGTGGTGGAGGCGACGGTGCTTTCCCACGTGACGCCAACGATGAAAGTATCTTGTCAGGAGGTATTTGGACCGGTGGTGACCGTGACCCCCTATCGTCACTTCGACGAAGCGATCACGGCGCTCAACCAGTCAGACTATGGACTTCAGGCCGGGGTCTTTACTCAGAATGTGAATGCGATTTTTCATGCGTTTCGGCATCTTGAAGTCGGGGCGGTGCTGGCCAACGAGATTCCGACGTTCCGGGCCGATCACATGCCCTACGGGGGCGTCAAAGACTCGGGAATCGGTCGCGAAGGGGTCCAGGCCGCGATCGAGGACATGACCGAGCCCCGCATGCTGGTGTTAAATCTCAGGCCGCCCGTAGGGGCCTAAGGAAAAAAAACGTCGCGGGATATTGCGAAGCGGCGCCAATCTTGGTACAACAGCGACCCTGTGCTTATTAGAAGGCGCACTGTGGGCGCGCATCTCAGTCAGCCATGCGTCCGTCACCTAGTTGCTTGGATAACGTAAGGAGAAGAGACGATGGTACCTACGCAGATGTTTCTCACTCGAGGCGTCGGAGTCCATAAAGAAAAGCTGGCCTCCTTCGAGGAAGCCTTGCGTAGTGCTGGCGTTGCCTATTGTAACCTCGTCACGGTGTCGTCGATTCTTCCGCCGAATTGCAAAATTATTCCGCGCGTGCGCGGCGAGAAATTACTGAACCCCGGTGAAATTACGTTCTGCGTGATGGCGCGTTCGGAAACGAATGAACGGAATCAGCTGGTTTCCGCGTCGATTGGAGTCGCGGTCCCGACGGATCGCCGGACCTATGGCTACCTGTCCGAGCACCATGCGCATGGCGAAACAGATGAAGAAACGGGTGAATATACGGAAGACTTGGCAGCGCAGATGTTGGCCACGACGCTTGGGGTCGAATTCGATCCGGACATCGCCTGGAAAGAACGGGAACAAGTCTTCAAGATGGCGGGTAAGATCGTGCGGACCCAAAACATCACTCAGTCCGCAATTGGGAAACCCAATCGCTGGACGACGGTAGTGGCGTTGGCTGTTTTCATCCCGGAAGAAAATATTCCGAAGCGGCGTCGGTAGCCCTGCCCGTGAGCATTCGCCCATGACACTTCCTGCCGGATGGGAAGGTATCGAGCAGAACTTCCTTGGGCTTGAAGAGCCATGGTGCCATCCTGATCAGGCGGGCGTCTATATCCTCCCTGCGCCCTACGAACATACCTCCAGCTATGTGTTAGGATCCGATCGAGGGCCCTCCTCGATCATTGAGGCGTCCCAACAAGTCGAGTTGTACGACGAAACACTGTGTTGTGAGCCTTATCGCGAATGGGACGGGGTCGCCACCATTCGCTCGCTCGACCTTGAGGGTAAAGTCGATCGGCAGGCGGTGGATGCCATCGAGGCTTTCGTCACACCGCATGTCGGGACCGGTCGGTTTATCGTGACCTTAACCGGTGAACATACCGGTGCGTTGGGGGCGATTAGAGCCCATGCCCGCCGCTATCCTGATTTGTGCGTGGTGCAAATCGATGCCCACGGCGATTTGCGGAAAGCCTACCAGGGAAACCCCTACAGCCACGCCAGCGTCATGGCACGTGTGGTCGATGACGGACTACCGTTGGTTCAAGTCGGGATTCGGTCAATTTCTCCAGAAGAAATCGATCGTATTCAGAGCACCGATCGGATTGCGACGTTCTTTGCCGCCGACATTCTTGACCCGTCAGGGCCTTACGAGGGCAAGGCTTCTCGCTGGGTTCCTGAGGTGGTCAAGGCCTGTCGCGGGCCGGTCTATCTGACGTTCGATTGTGACGGGCTTGATGCCTCGCTGGTTCCTGCGCTCGGCACTCCTGAGCCAGGTGGATTGGGGTGGTACGATACCCTGAATCTCATCACCGCGTTGGCCAACGGCCCAGGCATCCTCGGGATGGATATCAGCGAGATTGCTCCAATCGAAGGGTTCGTCGCTCCGCAGTTTTGTATTGCCCGCTTGATTTACCGCATGTTGGGGCGAATTAAAGCGGGCCGTCGCGTTCACTGAAACGGCATGCGTACCCTGTGACCGACCAGCTTCGTATCAATAAGTTTTTCACACACCATGGCATTTGCTCTCGGCGAGAGGCCGATCGCTTGATTGAATCCGGCCGCGTGACCATCAATCAACGGGTGGCTTCTTTGGGAGATAAGGTCAGCCCTGAGGACGTCATCGCACGAGACGGACAGGTGATCCCATGGGGAACGGCCTCGGTCTATATCAAGTATCACAAGCCTGTCGGCGTGACGACGACCAGCGAGTCGCATGTGGCTCGTAACATCATCGCAGAGATCGGCCACCCTGAGCGAATTTTCCCCATCGGCCGACTCGACAAGGACTCGTCCGGTCTCATTCTGCTCACGAACGACGGAGATATCGTGAACGAGATTCTCCGAACCGAGCATGGGCATGAGCGGGAATATGAGGTATCAGTCGATCGCCCGTTTGACCAGGCATTCGTTGATCGTATGGCTCAGGGGGTCGACATTCTTGACCGTCCGACCAAACCCTGCCGGGTTGATCGGCTCGGTCCCGCACGGTTCCGCATCATTCTCACAGAAGGACGCAATCGACAGATCCGGCGCATGTGCCTAGTCTTGGGGTATCGGGTGCTCATGTTGCACCGTGTCAGGATCATGCATCTGACGCTTGGTGGATTAGCCTCGGGGGCCTGGAAACCGCTCACCGACGAGGAACGCGCACAGCTCTTTCAGGCAGTCGGACGAGGGAGTAGTCACGGCGTAAACGGGTAGGCAGACTCAGGACGAATTATTCCTGACGGAGTACCGCCGCGGGGATGTCATTGGCCAGCGGACTCGGGATGGGGCTGTGGCCGGAACTGATCTCGCGTTCGTCCTGGCCATCAATGTGCAGGGAGGTTCCTCTACGCTGTCTGGTGAAAAAGAGATTCAAGAAGGCGATGAAGAAACTTCCCCCCACGAGCAACAGGCTTGTGCGCTGGATCGCCAGGGTGCCCTCATCGCGCATGTCTTTCGCCACATCCGCCACAGTGTCTAGCAGCCGATCCAGCGCGAGGCTGACCTGAATCATTTTCGGGCCTGCGTTGTCGGAGGCATGCTCTTCCGCTTTTCGCCTGATGGCTTCCCGTTCTGCCGGAGAGACGGCGGTCCATTCTTGCGTCAAGAGTTGTATGGTCGTGCTGGCTACCGAAAAATACTGATCGAGACTGCGCCGGACCGCCTCGATATCCTCAGGCTCACTGCGCCCGCTCCGTGAGACGCGCAGCCCCGCAGCCGCATACCGGTCTACGGCATGCTGAATTCTCGCGCGTTGTGCGGGCAGGGATTCCGTGATTCGCTCGAAGTCCTTCTGGCTGTTCGCTTCGAGCGCGCGGATAATGGTGTTCCGGTACCGCATGATGTCTGCGGAAATATGGGCAAGGTCGGTGGCCCCGAGTGTGTACTCGGTATACATAATGCGTAAATCCTGATCGACGCTGCTCAGGGCTTGCCCGCTGAGCCATCCCAGGCCGGCCACGAGGAAGCTGATCAATAGTTGTGAGGCGCTGGGACGAAATGATCGAAAAAATGTTGTCAGTCCCACTCTGTTCCCCTACTTAATCGAGAATGATTCGTCGATCGACGTGCGGTGTGAGATTCGGATCGTTCGACACAAAGATCACCGACCAAGGTTCGTCTTTTGAACAGAGCCGTCGCAAGACGGTCTCGCGCATGGCCGGCTGCATATTGTGGATGATGCCGTCAAAGATCAGAATTTGTGGACGGGCGAGAATCGCGCGTGCGAGTAAAATCCTCATGATATGAGTCGGGGTAAGAACTTTCCCGGGGGCTCGGACGTGGGTCTTGAGTCCCTGGGGGAATGCGTCGACGTCGTCTTCGAGCTCGGTAAAGCGCAACGCCCACCGGACGTCGCCGTACGGAATATAGGATCGTCCCAACAGGATGTTGTCCTCGATCGTGCCCTCGAACAGCGAGAGCTGGGAATCGATCATGAACCCTCGACAACGATTGATCGCCTGAAGATCGAGGTGTCGAAGGTCTACCCCGTTATAGCGAAGGACCCCGCCGGTTGGCGCTTCCAGTCCTGCCAAGACTCGTGCGAGTGCCGTTTTGGCTACCGCCGTACTGGCGTAGACGCCGATTTTTTCGCCGGGGGTGACTTCAAGGTTGAAGTGTTCGAAGATCGGTGGCAGCCCTGGGTGGATGACGGCGAGGTCTTTGCTGGTCACGCGAATGCCGTGAATGGTGGGATCCGGCAGTGGGACGGACAGGGTGGCGGAGGCTTGGTCTTTCGGAAGCGAGAAGAAAAAGTCGAGTTCGTTCAAACCGGTGAGGAAGTAATAAATATGTCCCATACGTTTGACGACGGCATCGAAACTCAGGAGGAGCCCGCTGACAACCACCTCGGCGGCTACCAGTTGCCCGAGCGTCAATTGGCCGATGGACAACAACCATCCGGCAGTGGCAAGGAGTCCGCTGTGGGCGATGGCTTGCCAGCCGACCGATGCCAGGTACTGGCGAATCAGAATGCCGAATCGAGTTTGTCTGGTTTCGACGTACGACTGGACTAGCTCATCGGTCCTTCCCGTCAGTAGCGCTTGACTATCCGCGGCTTTGAAGTGCAACAGATTAAACGAGATCTCCTGCAGCCAATGCAGGGTGTCGTATTTTGCATGGGACGTGTTGATGGTGGCCTTCAGCCCTCCATGCGACATAAGAAAAAAGACGACGGTAAACCCTGCCATGAGTAAGGCGTTATACAGCAGGAAGTAGGGATGATAAAAGACCAGGATGGTCATGCCGACCGTCCCGCCCACGATGACATTGATCAGGTCAACGAGGAGGACGGAGAGCGCCCGTTGGATAAAGACTGTCTCCACGAAGTAATTGGCATAGCGGGGCTTAAACCCTGAAATTTGCAGTTGGGGTAACTGTTGGGCCATCCCGAGGGCGACCCGAGCGAAGATCCGGCGCTCCAACACTTCGACGGAGTAGAACTGTAAGGCCCGAAACGCTCCGACGAACATGAGCCCGGCCACCATCACCCCCGCGAGGGTGACAATGGTGATGGGCTGAATGGCGAAGGCAAACGTGTTGACGAGCTCTTGGACTGTGAGAGGGACAATGAGAGAGAAGAGTCCGATGGCGAGTGAATAGGAGACGATCAGGGCGAGGATCCGCCGCTCCAAGCGGAAGAGGACGCCCAGGCATGCGAGCATCGATTGGAATAGATTCTGTTGGTGGCCGACCTGACTTTGCACGGAATCTGCCTTCTTCTTCGGCATGGTCCTGCCTCTCGTTGCACTGCGTGAGAGGGGCAGGACCATGCCGATATAAGGGAATACGCGCGTTATGCGCTCACGCTATCAAAGCAGTGAAAGAAAAGCCACTTCTTCTCAATCAATCTCTTGCGCGATAGGTCACGGGAGTCACAAACGGTGTGGTTCTAGCCCAGGCTCCGATGGCCCATTGGTACAAGGCCTGGGCCTTCTGATAGTCCGCCTTGGCGCGGATGACCTGGACTTCTGAGTCGACCGAATTCCGTTCGCGTAAATTGACGAAGAGGACACTGGTGGCTCCAAGGCTAAACCGGAAACGCTCCCCTTCTTCAAGGGTTTTGGCCAGGCGGAGGGATTCCGCCGCGGTCGCGACACGTTCCTTGGCACGTTCGAGAGCAGAGAGGGCATTATCGACGTCGATGAGCACTTGTTGCTCGCGGAATTGCTGCATGAAGACAAATCGATCTGCCTTGCCTTGCGCTTCCAGGACTTCGCCGCGGCTCTTTCGCTGGAGGATCGGAATCTTGAGTTCCAGTCCAAAGCGGTAGCCGAGCCCCAGCACGAACTTCTCCGGCGCACGGGCGGGCGCTGCCTCAGCATCCAGGCTGGGGAGGAGGTTGTTCTTGGCCAGCTCCAGATCGATGTTGTTGAGTTTAGCTTCGATGCCGATTTCCTTGACCTCCGGCCGATCGACTTTCGCTTGGAGTTTATGGGCAATGATCGTGTCAGGCGCCGGCACGAGCATCGCCGACGGAAAGTTCGGGGCTCGATCCAGAGGCGGCGGGACGGGCGCATTATTATCCCAGAGGAACATGGACAGCTTCAGCTGTTCTTGCTCTACCAGCCGCTGCACGGCGATGGCCACCTCGCGGCGGCGCTGCACTTCCTGATTGGCCTCGACCACGTCGAGCGGCGCGACGGCCCCTGCCTTGGCGCGGCCCTCGACCTGTCGATACCGGTCTTCGGCCACTCCTACGGCCCGGCGCTGCACCTCCGCAAGTTTTACTGCAGTGACCCAATCCCAAAACTGTGTGGCTGCGGCAAGAAACAGGTCCTGTCTCGTTTGAGAGATCTGCACCTCGGCCTTTGGGTCGGCCAGTTCGGATCGTTGGAGTTCGGCATTCTCGGGATTTACCATGAGGCCTCGAAGCAGCGGGATGAAGCCTCCGAGGAGGACTTGGTTGTTGCCTCCGCCGAATGAAAGATCGGGAATCTTGGCATTGCCGATGGCTTCACGGACTCCGGCACTGTAGCGGAAGCCCCAGGGGTGGCGGGCCTCGATAAGCGTGTCGTTGAATCCCACCGTTTGGGTGCCTTTGCCCGGGTTTGAACTGGAGATGAACCGCTCAAGCTCCGTATCGTTGATGAGGGTGGGCTCAAAGGCGCCTAGGGCCTTGAGCATTTTCCCTCGCGCCATGGTTTTCTCTGTACCGGCTCCCCTGAGGAGTGGGTGCGAACGATCGATCCAGGCGTGAATCTCATCGACGCTCAAGGGAATCGGCGGGAGCGATTTCGATTTCATCGGCTCTTCCGCAGAAGTGGGGAAGGGACAGAGCCCGATCGAACCCAGGAGCAGTACGACTGGAAGATAGTGACGGGAATGCATGAGACAGACTCCTTTCGTCAGATAGGCGAGGGACCGCTGCGAGGATTAGACCCAGCGCGGAAGGGCGATGTCGGTTGTGGTGCAGGCATATCGAGACGAGATACCACGTACTGCGTCGAGCTTATTTCGCACCTCGCCCTGCTTTTGGCAAGAGCGTGTCGATGAGGCTCGGTGGGCGTTCTTGATAATCCGGCGGGAAGAGATTGAAGCGCCGCCAGATCTCGTACCACAGGGGGACCCGGTTTAAGATGACCCATCCCATGGCTTTGGTCCCCTGGCGGACATGTTCTTGTGGAGGCCAGGCCCGATCGTCTGGATCCGGGACTACCCAGAAACGAAAGTTTCCCTTGCCGTCGTCGACTTGGTCGATGACCTTGATGACGCCACCATAGGTTCCTGCCATGATCTCCGGCCAAGCTGGGAGAGGAATAGCTGGAATCCCATAAAACAAGACGCGTACCTTCCGGCCTACGTTGAGCAGCGGGGCGTCCATTCCGTCAGCCACCATCTCAAGGGCTTTGTCGGCACTCGCCGGAGAAAGCATCACGAGTTTGTCCCCGGGGCGGACGGTCTCACCGGCACCGGCTTGAGCCATCTTTACCACGGTGCCATCGATCGGGGAGAGGACGTGCCCGGCGAGCCGGCGTTGTTCCGCGTTGGACATCCGCAGTGAGACATCGGCCAGTTGATCGGTGGCTTTTGCTGCTTCGCCGATAGAGGCCTCACGGGCCGCTTCTGCGTCGAGCAATCGTTGCAGGACTTCTGCGCTGACCTGGTCGCGGCCGAATCCGAGAGCCTTCATGGCCTGTTCTGCTCCCTTGAGGTTGGCTTGTGCTCCGCTCAGATCGGCTTTGGTGGCCAGCGCCGATTGAATGGTCAACTCGAGTTCGCGTTGCGACACGAGGCCCTGTTCCGCTAACTGTTTGTGCCGGTCCATATTCAACTCGGCTGTTGCGACCGCAATTTTTGCTGCTTCGACTTTCTGGTAGGCCTCCCGGACCTTATTCTCAGATTCGATCACGCGTGCCTGGGCGGACGGGACCGCGGACTTAACGAGGTTCTGCATCTCCTTGATCCGTTTATCCAATTGTTCGGCGCGGGCGAGCGCCGCCTTGCGACTTTGATCCAATGCCTTGCGTCGTTGGTCTAAGAAGGAGAGGAGGTCCGGAGACATGAAACTGGGGTCGTAGTCCTCCAACTCAAGAATGAGATCGCCTTGCTTGACGCGCACCCCCTCAAAGATGTGCCACTTCTTGATCCGTCCGGTAATCTGCGCTTCAATATACTGCGGACGTTCGGAGGGCGTATAGGCGGAGAGTTGTCCGCTGACGGTAATCGTCTGAGTCCAAGGCACGAAGGCGATGATCAAGAGAAACAGGAGTACGAGTTTGATGGCGAGGCGCGAAGAAAATCGAAGCCGCTCGGGGATTTGGACCGCTTCCCAGGACTGAAGTTTTCTGGAGGTCGCAAGTTCGTCGATGCCGATCTCATCCAGGCCGGTGCCCCGCCTGACGAGGGAGCGAACTTTGTTTCGCAAATCCTGTGTGAAGCGTGCCACCGATTTCTCCTCGACAGAGGCAGAGAAACTTCTATCACGGCTCCATCATAGTGGAAAGCCGATCACCCGGTCAATTTCTCTACGGGAATCGGCTTGTGCTGGTAGGGCCTGCTTGACCATCCTTCAGAGAGTCGATAAGGTGGGGGCTCCGTTGAAAGCCACAAGTCAGAGACCCATGAGAGAAAGGCCCGTGCGACTATGCCTCGTCTCAGTAGAGGACCCCAACGACTATTGCAACTAAAAACGGTGGATCGCTCGCATCCCTTGGTCGGGGTGTTGGGCGGAAGTAAATCCGATTTTCCGATTTTAGAGAAGGCCGTGGCGATGCTGACGGATCTGGGGGTTCCAAGCGAACTCCTGGTTGTCTCGGCGCACCGGACTCCGGATCGCTTGTTCGCCTATGCAGAACAGGCTCCCGACCGGGGGATCGAAGTGATTATTGCCGGAGCCGGCGGGGCGGCCCATCTCCCCGGGATGCTGGCTGCGAAGACGCATCTGCCGGTCATTGGAGTGCCGATCCCGACGGAGAATCTTCGCGGACTGGACTCCCTCCTCTCCATCGTACAGATGCCACGAGGGATCCCCGTCGCCACCGTGGCGATCGGCGGGGCGGAGAATGCCGGTTTGCTGGCGGCGCAAATCTTGGCAGGCCGGTATCCAGCGATTGCCGACCGTGTGAAGTTATTCCGTCAAACACAGACGGACAGCGTACTCCAGTCTCCTGAGGCGAAGGGCCTGGTGGTCAACACGAAAGGCTCAGGCCGCCCGAGTCGCCGGCCGTGAAGGCAGAGGTCGTCGAGCCAGGCTCCGTTCTCGGTGTTCTGGGCGGCGGACAATTGGGCGCCATGTTCACCATGGCCGCTCGCCGTCTTGGTTATCAGGTCGCCGTGTGGGACCCCGATCCAGAGGCGCCTGCCCATCGTTTTGCCACACACAACTTTTCAGTACCCTTTCACGATCAGCCCAGTCTTGTGCGGTTTGCCGACCTGGTCAGCGCCGTGACCTATGAATGGGAAAATATTCCTGCGGAACTCTGTCGTGCGTTGGAGCAGCGGAAACCGGTTCGTCCGTCGAGTGCCGTCCTAAACGTGATTCAGGATCGCCTCGAACAAAAGGGGTTCTTGGCCTCCAACGGATTCCCCGTTCCTTCGTTTGCCACCCTGACAGCACCCGATCAATTAGCGGCAACCGTCCGACAGGTTGGCTATCCCGCATTCTGTAAGACGGCGACGGCCGGTTATGACGGCAAAGGCCAGTGGCGCATTGGTCAGGAGTCCGATGTGCAGGAGGTGGAGCGGGCATTATTGGAATCCGTCCGCCCCGGCATGCGGTGGATCGTGGAGTCGTATGTGCCGTTTGAACGTGAACTCTCGATCCTGGTGGTCCGTGGATCGGATGGGCAGAGTTGTACCTATCCGTTGGCTGAGAATGCACATGAAGAGGGGATACTTCGGACCACCATGGTGCCGGCGTTGACCTCTCTCATTCTGGCCGAACGAGCGGCCGCTCTTGCACGTCAGGTCGTGGATCGTCTGGAAGGGGTCGGGGTCTTCTGCCTCGAATTATTTCAGCTGCCTAGCGGAGAACTGCTCATCAACGAAATCGCGCCTCGGCCCCATAACTCCGGCCACTATACGCTTGATGCCTGCAGTGTGTCTCAGTTTGAGCAACAGGTTCGTACGGCGAGTGGGATGCCGCTTGGTGAAGTGCGTTTGCTGAGCCCTGCCGTTATGGTGAATCTCATCGGGAATGATGTCGCGGCGATTACACATGGATCAGGCTGTCGAGCCTTGCTGGGTATCCCAGGTGCGGTGCTCCACCTCTATGGTAAACGTGAGATTCGTTCCCGTCGCAAAATGGGACATGTCACGTTTCTCGGCGAGACCGTCGGTCTTGCGCTCGATCGTGCGAAACCATTTCGTGACGGCCTGGCGAACGGTTTCCTCCCCTCAGCATAAACACCTTCATGGATCAGTCTGGTTCCTATCCGGCATCAACCGAGAGGATGCTGTCGGGTGAGCCAACATTATCGGCCTCGGTAATCAGGCAACGCCAATCTGAGAGCCGCTTTCTGGCCATCAGGTACCGTTCTATTTTGTGACTTGCTGTAGGGGGATGGATAAAATGGTCCACCTTCTCAGTGCGTCGTTACTGGGAATGGCGGGGTTCTCCTCTGTTGGGGTATCGGTACGGGACTTGCTCCACTCTGAACTGGTTGCAGGAAAACGATGTTGGCACGAGAGGCCACGACCGGTGGACTCGCTCAGCATCCTGTGAGTCTTTGGTATCCCAACAGGAGATGATGCAGATGAGCAGTTGCGCGGTTCCTTCTGAAAATCGTGCTGAGCCGCTGTTGGATGACTCGCGGTACGAGAGTGCAATTTCACGTCCACGATATGTCGTGCTTCAGTCGCTGGTTGGGGTCATGTTGGCCTACCAGCTATTATCAGGAGGAGAGCTTTTCGCAAGCCATGTGACGAGCGAAGTGATGGTCGGCGGGTTGGCGGCGATGGTGCTGTGTCTGTTGTTGGTGCCGCTCTCAATTCTACAGGCTTCATGGTTCAGCGGAGCGCTGATCGGGATCGATACGCTGTTCGTCACTGCGACAATCTACCTGTCCGGTAATGCTCGCTCGGATCTCTATCTGTCGTATTTCCTGCTCATGCTCATTGCCGCTTCGGTGCGGCGGCTCTCCCACGTGATCGCCTTTTCCCTGCTGCTCTGTGCCGGATATGGATTCACCCTCTATCAAGGGGTCGTCCAAACTGGTTCATTGACGGTCGGGCATCTGATGGGGGTGCCGGTATTATTGGTGATGGCAACATTCTACGGACTCGCGTTGCAAACAATTGGGACTGAACGGCAACAGAAGTCATTCTTGATGGAGAGTATCGAGACCTTGAAAGAAACTGAGCAGGCCTTGCAGGGTTCGCGTGACCAGTTGGAGGCCCGTATCAAGGCGCTCAAGGGGGATCTCTCACGAGCGAATGAGCAAGTCCGGCAGGAGCAGCAAGAGCGGCAAGGTCTGGAGACGCAATTACTTGAAGCGCAGAAGATGGAGGCGATCGGTCGAGTTGCCGGTGGGATTGCCAGCGAACTCAATCATCTGGTGTCCGTGATCGGGCGGCAGACGGGCGTTGTCCTCTCCTCTCTCAAGGCGGGCGACCCGCTGTATCGGCCGGTCGATGACATCTTTCGGAGTGGAGGCCGGGCAGCAGCCCTGACGGCGCAATTGTCCGGACTGGGCCTCCATGACGGCCACTTTCGGCAGGTGCTGTCGGTCAAGGCCGTGCTGGAGGAGATTCGTGGGGTGATCAGAGGGTTGCTGCCTGCGTCGATTGAGCTGGATCTAGTCATCGACCATGCACCGATGGATGTCGAGGTTGACCGTGAAGGACTCGAACAGGTTCTGCTGCATCTTGCGGTCAATGCGCGGGAAGCCATGTCACAGGGAGGCCGGCTTCGGATTGAAGCGAAGCCTCTGTCCAGTGGGCATGAGACTGTATCGGTGAGTGGTGAGGGGAGGCATCAGTCCAAGGTGCTGATTCAAGTGAGCGATACGGGAAGCGGGATGAGTCTCGAGACCCAGTCGCACATGTTTGAGCCCTTCTTCTCCACAAAAGAAATGAATGTGGGACTTGGACTCACCGCAGTCTATGGCATCGTGAAACAAAGTGCAGGCCAGGTCGAGGTGGTGAGTCAGCCAGGCCAAGGCACCGTGGTGCGGGTGGTGTTGCCCCGTGCCCCACAGGGTCGGCCGCTCGCGCCATCGCTTCAGCCTCAGGTTTCCGCCAAAGGCCAGGAGACGGTGCTCTTGGTGGATGCAAATGAAATTGACCGCAAGCTCGCACTCTCCACGCTATTGCGGCATCGCTATCAGGTTTTGGAGGCGAGCTCGTCCGTTGAAGCGTTGCTGCTCACGCAGCAACATCCTGGATCCGTCCATGTGACCGTGAGCGATCTCATCATGCCGGAGATTGGTGGGCGTGACTTAGCCACACGGTTGCTGGCGCAACATCCGATGATGAAACCGCTCTTCGTCTCTGGTTATGATGATCAGGCGATGGTATCGCATCGACTCAACCCGAAATACCTCTTGCGGCGCCCCTATCGACAAACTGGGTTGGTGGAAAAGGTGCGTGAACTGCTCGATGCATGAGTGATGGGTGGTTTCTTGGCTCTGTTTGGCTCATCCGGTTTTTCTGGTTGGTTCCGTTCAACCAAATAAACCAGGCTAGTTCTCTCACCCGCTTCTGTCGCTTGCGCCAAAGAAGGGTACGTTCGGGCGCTTGAACAGACCGATCAGCGCCATTCCAGCGAGAAATCCGCCGATATGGGCGAAGAAGGCCACACCTCCACCTGTGCTGCCGATGCTCATTCCGCCACTGAAGAGTTGCATCACAAACCACATGCCGAGGACGAAACCAGCCGCCACCTTCGTGAGACCCAGGCCCGGTATCAACACCAGCACGCGGGCTCGCGGGAACAACAACACATAGGCGCCTAAGACACCGGAAATGGCGCCGCTGGCTCCGACCATAGGAACAGTTGAAGACGGATCGGTTACGGCGTGACTCAAGGCGGCGAGGATTCCGCATGTCAGGTAGAACAGCGCGTATTTCGTATGCCCCATGACGTCTTCGATGTTGTTCCCGAAGACCCAGAGGTAGAGCATATTGCCGATGAGGTGCATCCAGCCGCCGTGGAGAAACATGCTCGTGATCAACGTGGCATAGGGGGGGATGGCCACACTCGTTTCGGAGAGGCCTGCCTGTCCGAACACAAGCGCCGGGATCGCTCCGTACTGGAAGACGAAGGTATTGTCAGGGCCGACAGGAAGGCTGATCTGATAGAGAAAGACGAAGACGCAGGCCGCGATAGAAGTAACTGTGACCACCGGCGTCAGCTCGGTCGGGTTATCGTCGTGCAGAGGGATCACGGTGCCCTTATTGCGAGGGAGGGCGGCGACGGTCGATGACCGATCGGGGCAGTGCTGGATTATCCGGCAAGGTGCCATCGGGGCCCAGCAGGACTGAGAACCCGGCTGCATGGGTATGGCCGCCACCGCCGAAGGACGCGGCAATGGCTCCCACATCCGCCCCGTCTTCTCTCGAGCGCATGCTGTAATAGCGGCGTCCGTCGCGATCGTGCCACATGACGCAGAACGGATGTTCCGCAGACAGGCGTTCACCGATCTGACTGGTCAGGACTGCGCTTTGGACTGACGGGACGACGGCTCCGTGAAAGTCGATCAACATCGCCTGCGCCGCGAGTTTGCTCACGAGTTCGTTTTCATAACGGAGGATGGCTCGACCCTCCTGTTCCAACTCCTTCTGCTTAAAGTTACTCCAGAGCTGGTAGTCGAACGGGTACGACGCCACAGCGGCGCTGATTTCTCGACTGGAAGGGAGCGCCCAGGTCCAGAGGTCTTTGTCTTGAATATAGTTGAGGAGCCAAGGCGCCGGTCGGTCGTGAGCCCATTCCCAGGCCAGGACCGCCCCCGATTTTTTCATGTCGAAATAGGCATAGGGAAGGCCGGTCAGGGCCTTCTCTGCGGTGATGTGATGATCGAGCACGAGGAGCGCCTGCGTCTGTGCGGCCATGATTACCAACGTCTCGCGGGCATAACTGAAATCCACGATGACGACCCGTTGGTCTTCTAGCCCTCCAGGCGGCGGGTTGCCGTGTTTAACGGGAATGAACCGAGCCCTGGGGAATTGATTCCAGATTGCCCAAGCGGCGCCGAATCCATCGGCGCATTCGGCGTGATACAGCACGACCGTGGGTGGCTCACTGAACGGGTGTTGTATACGGGATGCGATCATCGTGGCGAGCATAGCATGAGGCTTTGTCGAGACAAAAGCCTCTTTATGCCGTGCGATCAGAGATTGTTGAGATGGTCGATGAGCTGACGCAGCCGACTGGCGCTTCGGCGGTTGGAGATGAAGGTTAAACGAGATAAGTCCCTCAAGTCCGGTTCGTCGAGTTCTTCGGGAAGTGGACCGCGCAGCTCAAAGGTGCCCTCGGACAAAAGATCGCCGAATGTATCATGAAGGGCGGCCACCTGTTCGGGGGAGATGGCGGTTTGTAACCGCATGGTCAACAAGCGTCCTACATACCGGATGGAATGGAATCGGCGATAGAAGTGTTTGATCTCATCGATGGCCTCGTCCACGGATGTGGTGATTTTGAAGAGGCTGAGATCTTCAGGGTTGATCAGTTTACGAGCCAGCAGTTGGCGTGTGACGAAGCCGTACCAGTCGTCCCAATAGTCGCACCCGGGAGCCTGGAGGCAGACGATCGGCTGAGGGTCGCTCTTGCCGGTTTGGGCGAGGGTCAGAATCTCAAAGCCTTCGTCATGCGTGCCAAAGCCGCCAGGGAACAAGGCAATTGCATTGGCCTCTTTCTGAAAGATCAGTTTGCGCGTGAAGAAGTATTTGAAGGTGACGAGCTTGGGGTCATCGGCAATCGTGGCATTCGGGCCCTGCTCGAAGGGCAGCATGATGTTCACCCCGAAGCTGTTCTCGCGGCCGGCGCCTTCCTGACATGCCCGCATAATCCCGTCAGCCCCTCCGGTAATGACCATGAACCCTTCTTCGACGATCTGACGGGAAAATTGGAAGGCCATCTGATAGTTGGGGTCATCCGAGGCCGTGCGGGCCGATCCGAAGATGCTGATTTTGCGTCGATCACGGTAGTCATGAAAGACACGGAAGGCGTGGCGTAGCTCTTTGACGGCGCGGTTCACGATCTTGAGGTCCAAGGCATCCAGATGGGCATCGTGAAGCCGAAGCGTCCCGGCCAGGAGTTCCTTCATAATTGCGGCTTGCAGATCGTCTTCCGGGCTGTCGAGCAGGAGGCGAATCTGACCGAGCAACTCCTCGTTCGAAGGGAGGGCTCGGGAACGGGTCTGGGAGGTCTTCATTGGGTTATCCATGTGTGGTACTGGCTCCATCCTCGGTCGAGAAAAAATACTACCAGGAGATTCTTGGTTGGTCAAAAGAATGGAGGATATTTGTGAGGTCAGGAACGATCGAGGGAGGGCGGCATGGTCTGAAGCGCCCAGGCCCTGATGCGTGAGAGGTCGGACGACGAGAGATCCGTGAATTGAATATCGACATGCCAGGTACGGGAGCCGCTCGCGGTCTCAGCTGGTTCTGCTTCGAGACTCTCGCTGGCCAGCACTTTTCCTCGAATCGTCAGGGGCGTGTTTTGACCGGAAATGGAAAACGCCAGTACGACGTTCGTTTTTGGTATGAGCTTCGTCGCCGATTCGACTAATGCGCCGACATGGTTCAGTTGGATGATCATGGCATTATAGTTGAGCCCCTGAGCCGATGCGCGTCCGACCACACTCACCACTGAGTGAATTTTCGTGCGGCGCCGGGCCGGCGTGAGCATGAGGTCTTGTGCCGTAAGGACCCCAACCGGTTGGTTCTGTTTGGTGACGATCAAGAGCGATGTCCCTGTCGCCATCATGAGGACCGAGGCGTCTGCTAAGGCCTGGTCGTATTCGATGAATTGCACCGGGCGTGTCATGATCGCCCGGACTTCGATATCGTGCGGTTCGAGCCCTTGCGCGACAACTTTCTTGACGATATCGGTCGGCGTCATCAGCCCGAACTGCGCGTCGGTATCCTTCACCAGCAGGCAGGGGGCCTGTTCTCGTTCAAGTAGCAGCGCCGCCTCGCTGACGGAAATATCCCCGGGAATTTGCACGACTCCTGGCGTCATCATATGGGCAATCACAGTTGATAAAGGATTGGTTGTCTTGGCAGATGTATCATTGGTGTCCGACATGGGTTCGAGACCATCCTCGATTCGTCCTTGCACGATTCGTGAGGGTTTCGCCCCCGGCGACGTACGTCAAAGTATAGCAGACGGCGCGCCTTCGTTTGTGGCAAGGGCTTTCCTTGTCAAACAAGGGGTTGAGCGAATAGACTAGGAGAATTGTTCAGGCAGCACAAGGGTGGATTGATGGTCGATCACGATTTGGTTTTTCAGGACTTTCACTGCCGACTCAGGCCGATCTCTCCGCTGGGGATGGGGCTGTCGGTCGACGTCTACTCCCCCGATGTGTTCGAGCTGGCGACACAGCTCAAGGAGCGAGGCCTCCGGCCTGGCTATCTCGAAGTTTTTAAAGCGACCACGACTGCCCTGGCAACGGTTCGACAGGCGCTGCCGGAGATGTCGCTGGCCTACCATGGGGAAGGCCTCTGGATCACGCAGCCGGATGTTCAGGCCTCTCCATTTTTTCAGCAGGATGTCGGCGAGATGGTCACGCAGCTCAATAGCATTCAGAGTCTCTGGCTGAATCATGAATGTGCCATGAAGCAAATGGCAGGCTACTCCTTTGGCACCTATGTGCCGCCACTCTATACGCCGCTGAGCGCCGAAGTGGTGGCCGACAATATTGCGACGATTCAGGCGGCGATGGATCGACAGGGGCGCCGGGCAGACGGGACCGCGCCACTGTTTCTGTTGGAAATGCCGCCGCTCACATATTTTTCCCCTGGCACGGTCCCTATCCCTCATTTTTTCCGGCTCGTCACCGCGCGAGTGCCCTGCGGTCTCGTGTTGGATATCGGGCACCTCTGGACGGTCTATCGCTATACGGCTGCCCGTCGACGAACGTCCCTCGCTCAATTCGTGAAGGAGTTCCTCGACGAATTTCCTCTGGAGCGGGTGGTCGAGATCCACGTGGCCGGGCTGGCCTGCCATGAGTCAAGTGATGGGGCTGAGCGGGGGGAGGGGCTTCCTGAATGGATCGACGCCCATGCTGCGCCGATTCCCTCAGTCCTCTTCACCATGCTCGACCAGGTTCTGGCCCATCCGAACCTCGTGAGCCTCAGGGCGGTGGCGCTTGAAGTGGATACGAAGCCGATCGAGATGATCGTGGAGGAATATGCGGAGGCCGTTCGGCGTTTCTCACCCGTCGTTCAGCAGGCGATGGCCCGAGGAATGGCAGCGGCATGGCCGATGGACGGGATGCGTCCTTCATGTTCAGTTCCGAAGCCGATGCACGAGTCTGACCGACAACAGTTGCGTGACGACTATGCGCGTTATGCGCAAATCATCTCAGGGAAAATTCCCGCTACGGGTCAGGAATGGCAGGCGGTGGCCGCGGATCAGGCAGGGCTCACATCCTATCGGATGTCCTATCTACCCCACGAGATCCTCCATTGGGGAGGAGACCTCGTCGAGATGTTTCCCCAGACCTGTAAGCTCCTCGCGGAGCGGGGTGTCTGCCTCACCGAGTTTGTGTCCTTCTGGTTTCGCGCGCCACGCCCGATCACGCAGTCCTACGATTTCTTTCTCCTGAAGATCGACCGGTTCCTCGAATTTGTGACGGAGTCTGCGCCGGACGTAGGGATCGCTGCTCAACAGGAAGGCGATCAGTTACGACTGGCCTATGCGCAGGCGAATGAAGTCGGAGAACGGGTGCTGGAGATGGAGCCATCCGTATGAGTTTTTGGCAATCGCTCACGGGACCGGTGATCGGGATGGCGCCCATGGACGGGGTCACCGATGCCACGTTTCGCCATACCGTGGCGATACATGGCCATGCAGACGTCTCCTTCACGGAGTTCACGCATGTGCATGACGTCTGCCGTGGGCCGGAGTTTTTGCTGGATTCCCTCATCTATAACGAGGCGGAGCGACCGATCGTCGCGCAGCTCTATGGGAAAGACCCGGACCTCTTTTATCAGGCTGCCCATGCAGTCTGTGAGTTGGGGTTCGACGGATTGGATATCAACATGGGCTGTCCCTCGCGCAGTGTCGCCTCATCCGGCTCAGGCGCGGGGCTGATTCGAACGCCGGACGTGGCCCATGCGATCATGCAGGCCGCTCGACGAGGGATTGCCGATTGGGCGGCCGGACAGACCCTGGAGGGTGCGGGACTCAAGCAGAGTCGAGTGGCGGCCTTCGAGCGGATGAACGAGCAGCGGCAGAACGCTCGCCCGCTTGTCCGCCGGACGATTCCGTTATCCGTCAAGACACGCCTCGGCTACGATGTCGTCGTCGTCGATCGTTGGATCGAACATCTCCTCATGGAGCAGCCAGCCGTGATCTCCCTGCATGGACGTACCCTGGAGCAAATGTATCGAGGGGAAGCAGATTGGGCTGCCATTGCGCGGGCGGCAGAGATTGCGCGGGGCAGCGGGACCCTGCTGTTTGGAAACGGCGACGTGCATAGTCTCCAGGACGTGGTCCGTCGTGTCCGGGATACCGGGGTCGATGGGGTGTTGGTTGGGCGCGCCGTGCTCGGGGCCCCCTGGTTTTTTCGGCAGAAAGAGGACGCGCGAATGTTGCTTCAGCAGCAGCTGCCTGGCCGGGGGCCTGAGCCGGTGGTGCCGCCACTCGACGTGCGGTTCGAGATGTTGCTCGATCATGCCAGACGGTTCGAAGCGGTGAGCGGGACGGGGCAGTTTCGGCGGATGCGTAAACACCTGGGGTGGTACTGCAAAGGGTTCCCTCATGCCGCCTCACTCCGGGCCAACATGGTCCGAGTCTCGTCGGTCGTCGATGTGGAGCAAGTGCTCGCTGATTTTCGCATGACCTGTATGAGTCTTGAGGAAGGCCCTGAGCAGATCTCGCTCGAACCCCTAGCCTCCATTGAGTCCTCTTCGGCGTTGTAAATGTCACTCATCCTGGCTTCAACCTCACCGCGCCGTCGCGAGTTGCTCGCATTGCTGGGCGTCCCCTTCCACGTCGCGAGCCCATCGTTCGAGGAGTTGCTGGTGTCCGGTCTCACCGCGATCGAGCAGGTGCAGTCTTTCGCGCAGGGTAAAGCGCAGTCGGTCGCGAGGCTCGCGCCAGAAGAGATCGTGTTGGGGAGCGATACGGTCATCGAGCTGGATCATCACGTGCTCGGGAAGCCGGCTGACCTTGTGGAGGCCCGAGCGATGCTCAGGCGCCTGGCCGGCCGTGACCATCGAGTCCTCACGGCGGTTGCGCTGGTCTGTTCAGCTCCTGCGATGGACGTGGTCGCACTCTCCGCAGCGGTCGTCCGGATGAAGCCCTTCGATGAACGACTGCATGAGCACTATCTGGGGACCAGAGAAAGTTTGGGGAAGGCCGGCGCCTATTCGATTCAGGGAGCAGGCGGAGACCTGATCGATTCCATTGCTGGCGATTTTCCCACCGTGGTTGGCCTGCCGCTTCGTCTGGTTGCCCAGTTGCTGGCGCAAGCCGGCGTCAGCCTGCCGGTCGATCTTGAGGAACTGTATGCTGCCAAGCCCTACGCCAACTGGGCTCGCTTCTCGGTCTGATTGCAAAGGAGTAGGGGTTTCCGTACAATACCGCCCCATCATTTGTTGTCTTGTTTACGGAGGACGTTATGAGCGTGCGATGCCTGACATCAGTGGCGCAGGTTGGAGTCGTTGTCACCTGTGTTGTCGTGGGTCTGCTGACGGTCGTCGGTCCCCAGACGGCCCTGGCGATCGATGTGAAATTATCCGCGGAAGAGGCGCAGAAGGCCTTGGAAGCCGGGCGGGCGCCGATGGAGAAGGCCAATAGCCCGGAGGACGTCAAGAAAGTTCTTCAGCAAGCTTCCCTGGTGACGCGAGTGGGTGCCGATCCAGAGAAAGATTCCTGTGGAGCCAGTGCCATCCTCAGGACCAAGCGGTATCGCCTGGAAGCCTTTGGCCGGCAGGAAGCGGCCGAGTCTAAGAAGCGAAAGATGGATGTGCGTATGCCCGACGAATTCATCAAGAAAGTCGTGGACATGCCCAATATGGAAATCGAAGTGCAGCTCTGTGGCGATGACGAGTATTTTGCAGAAGGTGCCTTGATCGAGTTGCAACAGGGCTCCAAGAAGATCAAGCCCATCGATATCACCAAAGCCGAACGTGGCCGAAAGAATGAAGGCAGTGGACCGGCCTACCGCTCGCGCTTTACGGCATCGTTCGCGTATGAAAAGTTTGATCCCCAGGCAGCGTCCCTGTTCGTCGTGAATCTTCAGGATGGAAAAGAGGCGAGAATCGCCGCTGATTTCTCCAAGGTAAAGTAGCGCAGCCTTTTCAATCCTGCCCCTGACAGCGAGTCTATACCGCTGTCAGGGGCCTGTTCTTCCATCCCCGTTCAGTCAGCCGTTGGTCCCACCCTTGCATTTTCATTCCTGTACGTTGGCAAAGCCGGTGCAATCGTTGGAACATTGGGGCGTTTGTCCCCAAAGGTTGGGCTGTGCCTGTCGCATTTCGCGACGGGAGGCTTGACCATACTTGGTCAAAGGGCTAGCGTCTGATTTCCTGTCAGCAGAGAAGGAGTGCAGCATGACCGAAGAGTGGGGTGCGATTCTCGTCGTCGATGACGATGCGGAAATGCGAGAACTTGTCCATGATGTTCTCAAGGACCGTGGGCATCAGATCACGATGGCGGGGAGCGGACCGGAGGCTCTCAAGCTGTTGGAGGAAAAAGACCACGCGGTCGTGCTGACGGATTTGCGGATGAAAGGGATGCTGGGGACGGAGTTGCTCACGGAGATCAGGCGCCTCTACCCGGACATCGGGGTCATACTCATGACCGCGTTCGGGTCGGTGGACACCGCGGTGGAGGCCATGAAGCGGGGCGCCAGCGACTACTTGACCAAGCCGGTGAAAAACGAGGAGTTGGTTCGTGTGGTCGAGCGCGCGATTCGCGAAGCGGCGTTACGACGGGAAGTGAATCGGCTCCGGCGGGAAGTGCACAAGGAGTATAGCTTCCATCAGATTATCGGCAAGAGCAAGCCGATGCAGGAGGTGTTTGACCTGATCCGGCGCGTGGCCGACAGTCCCACGAATTTATTGATCACCGGCGAGAGCGGAACCGGCAAAGAATTAGTGGCCAAGGCCATCCATTATAATAGCGACCGCAAGGATGCGCCGTTCATTCCCGTCAACTGCGCCGCCATCCCGGAACAGCTGCTCGAAAGCGAGCTGTTCGGCCATATGCGTGGCTCATTCACGGATGCCAAGGTGGATAAGCGGGGCCTCTTTGAAGAGGCGCAAAAGGGGACGCTGTTCCTCGACGAGATCAGCGAACTGCCATTGATGCTGCAGGCCAAGATTTTGCGCGCGATCCAGGAGAAAGAAATCCGTCGTGTGGGGGCGAACAAGCCGATCGCGGTGGATGTCCGCATCATTGCGGCGACGAATCTCAACCTGACGGAAGAGGTCAAGGCGAAACATTTCCGGGAGGATTTGTATTACCGGCTGAATGTGATCGAACTACGCCTTCCCCCCTTGCGTGAGCGTCGCGAAGATATCCCGTTGCTCGTGGATGCGTTCATGAAGAAGTGTGCCGCGTCCCGCGGGAAACAGATACAGGGCGTGAGCGAGTCTGCGCTGGCCATGCTGGTGGATTATGCCTGGCCGGGCAATGTGCGTGAATTGGAAAATGTGATCGAACGGGCCGTCACGCTCAGCCGGAGCGAACAGATTGTCCCGGACGACCTGCCGGTGACGCTTCAGGGCGCCCGTGGCGACCGGAGACTCCTCGATGATGCGGCTGAACGGACCCTCCCGCTGGACCAAGTGGAGAAAGAATACATTCTCAAGATCCTCGAGAAGACCGGCGGCAATAAATACCAGGCCGCGCAAGTACTCGGGATCGATCGCAAGACGCTCTATCGGAAGTTGGGCGAGATCGAAGGGAAGACGCCGGCGTGAGTCCAGAGTCGTTCGATAACGAGCAGCAGTTTCGTCTTATTGTGGAGGCCGCTCCCAATGGGATGTTGCTCGTTGATGAGCGTGGAGCGATCATGATGGTGAATGCCTCTGCGCTTCACCAATTCGGCTATGAGAGAGGCGAGTTACTCGGCCAGTCGGTCGAGATACTCATTCCAGGACCGTTTCGAACCGATCATCGGCAGCACCATGCCGGGTTCATGAAGGCCCCCCAGGCTCGATCGATGGGGGGGCAGCGCGAGTTGTTCGGTTTGCGGAAGGACGGGAGCGAGTTTGCGGTGGAAATCGGGCTTACGCCTATTCAGACGGCCAAGGGGATGGGGGTGGTGGCGTCGGTCGTGGATATTTCAGAGCGCAAACGTCTGGAGGTGCAACTCCGGCGGGCTGAGCGGTTGGCGGAATTGGGCACATTGGCGTCCGGTATGGCGCATGAAATCGGGACGCCGATGAACGTGATCCTCGGACGTGCGGAATACCTGCTCCAACGCGCAGCCGATGACGGGATGAAGAAGGGCCTGACCACCATCATCACGCAGGTCGAGCGCATCACCAAGGTGATGAACCAACTCCTGGCCTTTGCCCGGAGGAGGACGCCGGAACGGCGGGCCGTCGATCTTGCCAAGATCGTGGACGATAGCCTGGAAATGTTCCAGGAACGGATCGCCCACAGTCACATCGCGGTCGACACGACGATTGAATCGTCGTTGCCCTTTGTCCATGCCGATCAAGACCAGCTCATCCAGGTGCTCATCAATCTCGTGATGAACAGTCTCCATGCCATGCCGGAGGGAGGGCGTCTCAGGCTGGGTCTCGCGCATGAAGGCGAGTTCGTGCGCCTTGAGGTTGCCGATACCGGACATGGCATGCCGGAGGAGATCCGCGCAAAAATCTTCGATCCTTTCTTCACCACCAAAGATTTTGGAAAGGGGACCGGCTTGGGTCTCACGGTGGTGAAAGGCATCATCGAGGAACATGGCGGGACCATTACCCTGGAGAGTGCCGTCGAAAAGGGGACAACCTTTACCATCCGACTCCCTATTGACCAGGCTCAGTCTGCTGGTACGCCTCCATCAATACAATAGGCCCCTCATAGAAAGGCGATTGCCGGTGATCCCTCTCTGTCGCGATCTGCGACAGGAGCGGGATGGTGCCTGTCCCAATTCTCGCCAGCTCCAACTGCTTTCCCCACCACGAGTCGCGCATCCCCATAATAATTTCAAACGGATTAGCGCACTTACGGATTCCATGGCCGGACGACCGCTCGGAGGCGAGCTGGCATAGGTTGTGAATTCTTGTCTTTCACGCAAGCCAATGGGGTGAGTGGCAGAGGGGGTACGTGATGTTGCAGGAACGGGCGCCAGTCGTCCTACTCATTGCCGAAGACGATCAGGACATGCGAAGTCTGTTGTGCGATGAGTTGTGGGATCTGGGGGTCTCTATCCGGGAAGCGGCCGATGGAGATGAGGCGCTTCGGTCGGTGCTGGATGCTCGTCCGACATTGATTCTCACGGATCTCCGTATGCCGGCAGGGGGGTTAGATTATATTGCCAGGCTCAGGACCTTTGCTCCCGGGGTCCCGATTGTGCTGCTCACGTCGTTTGGCGATCCCAAGACGAAAGCCGATGCCTTGGCCATCGGCGTCGAGGCCTATTTTGACAAGCCGGTTCGCCTCAGCGAACTCAAGGGAACCGTCCGGCGTCTCTTAGGCCCGGCATTGCATGGGGAAATAGATTGAGACCTTGTATCCTAGCGACTCTTTAGTTTGTGAGAGGTGTGAGATGGCCGGATCTCAACGAGCCCCTTCATCTGTACCCATCCTGACCGATCCCATCCTTGCCGCTCGACTGGAAGCCATCAAGCAGTTAGCCGGTGGGTTTTCCGATCGAGTGGCGGTGTTGGATCGTGATTTCAACGTGATTTACGCGAACGAATCGGCATGGTCTGAAGACGTATCGACGTCATCGGGCCGTTCAGCCAAGTGTTATCAGGCTTTTGCTCACCGGAGCGATCCCTGTGGCACCTGCCCGGCGACCAAGATGTACGAATCGCCTGAGGTCCGGTCCGTGGCCTGTGCCTCCGGCGGGGACGGCACGGCCTGCGGGATGCATCAGGCATTTCCGCTTGTGTCAAGCAGCGGAGCGGTCGAGTCGGTACTGGTGCTGTTTAAGGCCTTGCCGAAAGCCGAGGTGCAGACGAACGGTGCACATGCAGCCGCGAAGCAGGGGACGAAGCTGGGCGAGTTGATCGGCTCGAGCGCGCCGATGCGAGAAGTACTCGAGATGATCCGGCTCGTGGCGGACAGTTGCGCCACCGTGTTGATTCAGGGGGAGAGCGGTACCGGCAAGGAACTGGTGGCGAAAACGATTCACCTGACCAGCTATCGACGGGACAAGCCGTTCGTCGTGGTCGATTGCGGTTCGTTGCCGGAAACGCTGTTGGAGAGTGAGCTGTTCGGCCATGTGAGGGGCTCCTTCACCGGCGCACATGCGGCCAAACGTGGACTCTTCGAAGAGGCGGATGGCGGGACGATCTTCCTGGATGAAATCGCCGATACCACTGCCACGTTTCAAGCCAAGCTGCTGCGGGTGCTTCAGGAGGGGGAGATCAAGCGGGTCGGCGGCAATCAACCGATCAAAATCGATGTGCGAGTCGTGTCGGCGACGAACAAGGATTTGGTCGAACTCGTCAAAGCCAAGACCTTTCGGCAAGACCTCTACTATCGGCTTGCCGTGCTGCCCCTGTCTCTTCCTCCACTCCGTCTCCGGCAGGAAGATATCCCGCTCCTGGTGCAGCACTTCGTGGCGGCGTCCTGCAGACGCCACCGGCAGCCGGTCCGGCAGGTCTCGCCGGATGTGATGCAGGCGCTGATTCAGGCCACATGGCCCGGCAACGTGCGGGAACTTCAACATTATATAGAGCGGGCCGTCGTCACGACCACGGGTCCCACGTTGAAGTGTACGGACATTGTGGCAATGGGATCGGACCCGGCAGCGCACGATCTCCGTACCGTTGCCCGCGAGGCGACCCGCCAGGCTGAGCATACGCGGATTCTTCAAGCGCTCCAGCAAACAGGGAATAATCGTGCGCAGGCTGCCAAGCTCCTCAAGATCAGCCGGGCGAGCCTCTATAACAAGCTCCGTAGTTATGGAGTGGGTGAAATCTGACGTGAGCAAAGTGGTCCATACGACCACATGCTATTCCCCGCCTGTTGGTGTTCCTCGACCCTGCCACTGCTGACTCAGTACGCCTTCTTTCTTGTGCCGCCAATCCATCTTGCGTCTCCCATTTCTCTTCGCCGAGGCTCTCGCGTCTGCCCGTTTCCGCCCCACATTTCCATCTCAGCTGTCCAATAGATTGGACAGTCCATCTATTTGAATTTGCAGCATTTGCAATTACTGCACGATGAGACTGTCTAGTTTCATAGAAGATTATTTGGGCGACGGGATGTGCGGCACAGAGCCGTCATGTGTGAATCGTCAAGCCTGGAGCGGATTAGCTGCTCATCCTTCCTGATTGCTCTGTTGAGGCATGCAAGCTGCGTATACGTAGCGTTGCTGGTGGAGGTCTGGGTGATTAGGACCGGCCTCCGAATGACCCTTTCCTCCGTAAGGAGGACCCTTCACCAGCACCTAACGAAGGCCAAGAGACGTGAAGTGGAAGACATCTGTCGATCCGGTGAATTTCCAACATTCAACAGATCGTAGATCGACCGATTCCGGAATTGTTTCACAAACGACGAGTGTTGGATTCAACCATCCGCCTGGTGAGGCGGGCATTAAGAGGGGAGGCCGTACTATGAGGGGTGATGTGTTTCAACCAACGCGCAAGCGGCGCCGTACGGGGTTAGCACTGATGCTGCAAAGCGTCTTGCTGGCCGGCAGTCTGGTGGCAACACCGGGGCTGTTTGCGGCGGGAGCAGGAGAGGAACCCCATCAGGGGCATGCCACTCCGGTCGCCATGCCGGGATGGACTCAGCAGTTGAAGGGCCAGACCGTGGTGGAGAACGCCATGGAGGGCCGTGCCGGTAATGCAGAAAAGATGGAGATGCAGCACCACCGCCTGATGGAGAAGCTCGAGCAGCAGGCGCAGAAAGATGCCAAGGCGCAGCAGACGTCCGGTGCCTTCAACGAGATGTCGATGATGCACCAGTACATGGGGCAGGACGGCAGCAGCTTCTTGCTCATGTCGGATGGGACTAAGGGCGAGCCGGTGATGACCTCGGGCGGGAAGTGCCCGGCCGGTGCGCCGGTGAAGAAGTATGACGTGGCGATGGTCAACATCGAGATCACGTTGAACCGTTGGCTCGATTTCTATCCAGGCTACATGTATGTGCTGGCCCAGGATGTCGACAAAGTGCGGGCCGAAGAAGCCAAGAACAAAGCCGCGCGTGACAAGGATGGCTTCGATCCAGGCGCGGTGACCACCGGGTTACAGGGCGACATGATTCAGCCCCTGGTGCTTCGCGTCAACCAGGGCGACTGCATGAAAATGACTCTCCGCAACCAGATGGAAGGTGAGGACGGCAGTCTGTTCATCAGTGCCTCCAGCATGATCGTCAGCGCGACCGGCAAGCCGGCCACGACGACGAATCCTGAGTCCATCGTGGCTCCTGGCAAGTCGCAGGAGTTCGAGTGGTACATCCATCCCCAGATGCAGGAGGGGGTGCGGCAGTTTCACTCCTACAGCCATGACCGTGAGTTGACCGTGCTGGGTCTGTTCGGCGCCCTCATTGTGGAGCCGAAGGGGTCGAGCTACGTCGATGCGTTGGGGACTGGTCCCGATAAGCCGGTCACGAGCGGCTGGCAAGTGAACATCGACAACGGGTCCGGACCGGACTTCCGCGAGTTCGTGTTGTTCTATCACGAGATCGGCGATGAAGCCTTCCGTCCGTTGAACAAGAAGGGCGACTTCCTCCCGCAGCGCGATCCGCTGACCGATGCCTATCGTCCGGGTGGCCGTGCGATCAACTATCGCAGCGAGCCCTTCGGTATCGATGAAATGCATCTGCAGCACGAGTATTTCGGCTTCGAAGATGAGTCGATGGCCTACAGCGCCTATACGTTCGGCGATACGCCGACCACGATTGCCCGCGGCTATCTGGGCGATCCGGTCAAGTGGCGGTTGGTGCATGGTGGATCGGAAGTGTTCCATTCCCACCATCCTCACAGTGGAACGATCCGCTGGCAGCGCAGCCCGCGTGCCGATCAGGAAGAACATTGGTACAAGGGGCAGGATGGTCCGGTGAAGTATCCGGTCGTGCGGACCAAGTCCGATCGCGTGGACGTGGAAGTCATCGGGCCGTCAGAAGCCTTGGACCTCGAACCGGAATGCGGGGGCGGTGGCTGCCAGCATCTGGCCGGAGAGTTCCTGTATCACTGCCATGTCGCGCACCATTATGTGGCGGGCATGTGGGGGTACGGACGTTTCTACAATACGTTGCAAGTCGGCGCGGCCCACACGGACACGATGCCTGACTTGGCGGAATTGCCGGACCGGAAGGGCCGGATGAAGCAGGGCGTGTCGTCCGATAAGCTGATCGGGACGACCGTCGATTGGTTCGGGAAGGTGTTCAAGATCGTCGACAAGAGCCAGAAGACCAACTGGAAGTCCGATCCCGTCATTGTGAACGTCAAGGATTGGGTCGAGATGTTTGTGCCGGCCGCTGGTCAGCCAGGCCACACGAACGATGAGAAGGCCCAGATCCTGTCTTACGATTCCACCGTGTGGGATTGGAAGTGGGACGGCAACATCGCCAGGGGCGAGCGCGAAAGCACCGCCAAGAATCCGAAGTACCCGGCGGCAGCCAAGTGGGATGACAGCACCAGACCGGCCATCCTGTTTGACCCGACCACGGCCAAGATGTCCTGGCCGCTGTTCAAACCGCACTTCGGCAAGCGGGTGCCGTTCTCTTCGAACCATAGTGGTGCGCCATGGCTGGAGCCGATTCACCAGGATGAAAATGGTGAGCGGACCTCAGAGCCGGCCAAGCCGGGCGAGCAGGGCCGTTGGAGCCTCTGCCCCGATAATGCCAATCGCAAGCATTACAACATCCATTTCGTCCGTATGCCGATTACCCTGGCGAAGGCGCAGGGGAAAGAGCCGGCGATGGTCGACAAGGACGGTCTGATCTACGTGCTCCATGAAGAGGAGAACCTGACCAGAGCGAACGACGACCTCAAGCTTCCGGCGGTCATTCGCGCTAACGTGTATGACTGTGTGGACTTGTTGTTGACGAGCGAGTGGGACGACGACGATTACACGAATTTCCAGTCGTCCAAGATCAACATCCATCCCCACTTCTTCCAGTTCGACACGGGGAATTCGGATGGGGTCATCTCCGGGTTCGAGTATGAAATGTCGGTTCGTCCGTTCACCATGTGGGGCAAGAAGACCAAGCATGGGTTGCCGGCGCCGATGGTCGGGAAGTTGACGGGTGCCGCGAAGGCAGGTGCCAAGTCCATCAAGATTCAGATGGCGCCGGGCGCCACGCCCTTCCACCTGAACACCGAAGTCATGGTGGGCATGGATTGTCTGGAGAAGGGCCACGATGCCACGGCGTCACTGCCGCGGGACAAGAGCTGTCAGGAAGTGGTCCGCATCAAGAGCATCAAGGGTGATGAACTGACATTCTTCACCGGATTGAAGCAGAACCATCCGGCGGGCGATCTCGTGTCGCCGGAGTTCGTGCGGTACCGGTGGTGGGTGGACGTCGATATGGGGACCGTGTTCTGGCATGATCATGCGTTCGGCGCGACGACCTGGCCGCATGGCGGGTTCGGCGTGACGATCGTGGAGCCGTTCGGGTCCACCTATCACGATCCGAAGAACGGCAAGTTGGTGTATAGCGGTCCGATTGCCGATATTCACAGCAACGAGCCGATTGGTGCCGGAGTCAGCGGCAGCTTCCGTGAGTTAATGGTGTCGATCCATGACACCGTTCCGCACACGGTGAACACCATTGAAGCGGGTAATCCTCCGGGACAGCCCATTGAAGTGGCGTTGGAAGCCGGTAAGACCATTTCGTTCCAGATGCCGGATAAGATTCTGGCCTCTCCGAACAAGTACATCAACGGCGGGACGCATACGACCGGTAGCGGGTTCAACTTCCGCGCAGCTCCGTTTGCGCAACGTCTGTCCAACAATCCGGATACGTCCAAGCTGTTCAACAGCGCGATCCATGGCGATCCTGGTACGCCGCTTTTGCGGGCGTACACAGGGGACACCATGGTGTTCCGTCTGTTGCACCAGCTCATGAACGAATCCCATGTCTGGACCATTTCCGGCCATACCTTCCTCACGGAACGGTATGCGGCGGATGCCAATCGGAAGAACTCGATTCACGTCGGGATCGCCGAACGGTATGACCTCGTGAGCAAAGCGGGCGGATTCCAGGGCATGCCGGGCGACTACATTCACTTCAACGGCAGAACGTCACACTTCGCCGAAGGTGGATGGGGCATCCTGCGCGTGCTCGATAAAGAAGTGGCGGACCTGAAGCCATTGCCCAGAGGAACCAATCCTCTCGGGATTCCGGCCACGCCGAGTTCCGTCTGTCCGTCCGATGCCCCGGTGAAGAATTTCAACGTCGTGTCCTTGGACCGTCCGTTGAAGCTCCACCCGAAGGCGCCGGATACGATCGAGGTCGATTTCGAGCGCAAGATCGAAATGACCGTGCCGGAAGGCAAGATCTTCGCGCTGGAAGAAGAAGCGACCACGGTGGCAGGCAATGTGATGCCCAGTCCGCTCACGTTGCGCGCCAATCTTGGCGACTGCATCAAGGTCCATCTGAAGAACAAGATGAAGGCGAGCCGGGCGTCATTCTTTGCGCCGGGCCTGGCGTTCGATCCAAGAGACAGCCAGGGCCTGAACGTCGGGAACAATCCTGGCGATCAGACGATTGCCCCGGGCGAGAGCCGCACCTACACCTACTACGCGCATCCTTCCAACAAGGAAACGACGTCGCTGGTGTGGGACGGTGGCAACATCGTCGTCAATCCGAGGAATGGATTGTACGGAGCGGTGGTCATCGGGCCGAAGGGCTCCCAGTATCGGGACCCTGTCACCGGAGCCGATATCTCGCAGAAGAATTCATGGAGAGCTGACGTCATCGTGGACGCCAGCCTGCCGGAGAACGTCGGCAAGCGGAACTACCGTGACGTGGCCCTCTTCTTCCAGGACGAGGACAACATCATCGGCACCGCGTTCATGCCCTATGTGCAAAACGTCGCCGGGTTGACGTCGGTCAACTATCGCGCGGAACCCTATAAGTTCCGTGAGGAGCAAGGCTGCTCGCTGGGCAAGATTTTCCAGCCCTGCGTGGTGGACAAGCCCGAAGATCCGGTCACGCCTCTGATCGAGGCGCATGCCGGTGACGCGATTCGCATCCATGTGATCGGCGCGAACAGCGAACAGAACGGGATGTTCGGAGTCGAAGGCCACGAGTGGCCGATCGAGCCCTACATGCCCGGTGCCGACATGATCAGCGTGGTGGAGTACGCCGGGTCTGAGATCCTCGATGTCTTTATCCGCGGCGGTGCGGGCGGCCCGTATCGTCAGGTGGGTGACTTCGTGTGGTCCAATGCGCGGCTGCCCTATACGCAGTCCGGACAATGGGGCTACCTCCGTGTGTTGCCGGCCGGCGACTCACGGATCCAACCGCTGAGCGCTCAAGGAATGGGCGCCAAGCGTGCGGATGTGGAGCCAGAGCCTCGTGCTATTCCGACGGCGATGAAGTAGTCGCGAGCGGAATAGTCTCGGTCGAGACGGGGGAGCTGCGCGTACCGTGTGGCTCCCCCGTTTTCTTAGAACGATTGCGTCGGCGCATTGCGCGGCATGGTTGCAGAGCGGTCGTCCGCAGGGACGATGGGGAAGGACCCAGGTGCCGGTCACGTATGTCGTGCTGAATCAGGGATCGCTGGTGCTGGAGTTGTGGACGGGAGTGGTCGCCCATGAGGAAGTCCTCACCCATGAGCGCCAGCATGTGAGCGATGCCTCCATCGCGCGCGGCGTATTCGTTCTCGTCGATGCCACAGGCGCATCGTTCGAGACAACCACGGAATCGGTGCATGAGGTCACCGATCTCTATCGACGATCGATAGAGAAATTGAGAGTGGGGAAAGCGGCGCTTCTGGTGAATGAAGCGACCTACGATCGCGCGCGAATATATGAGAAGCAATCAAGAGACCATGGCCTGCGGGTCATCCTCTTCAACTCGCTGGATGTGGCCTCTGCATGGGTGGGGGTTGACGTCACGAGGGCGCGTGAAGCCTTCGAGCAGCTCCGATCCTGTATCCCTGGAGTGGGAGCGGTTACACCGCCTACGTAACGGTGAGAGAGGCCGGCTTGCTGATGAGGTATGAGGCGATAGGCATGAGACGATGGAGTGAAATCTGTCAGACGTGGCGGCTGGTCATGCTGTTCTTATTCGCCGCGTGCCTTGCGCCACTCGCCTCTTGGCCCGATATCTCGTACGCCGATCATTTGTCTCCCAAACACGACCCCTGGGCGCAACCCTGGGAGCTGGAACGGTTGGCGCTGCTGGAGATTCCCGAGGGGATGGTTCCTGTGCCGGGAGGACCGTTCTTGATGGGTAGCGATCCCAAGGTGGATCGCGCGGCTGGACCTCAGGAGCAGCCGCAGCGGCCCGTCTCCCTCAATGCCTTCGAGATCGACCGGTATGAAGTCACCAACGTGCATTATCTTCGATTCGTGTTGGCGACTGGAGCGGCCTGGCCGGAGTTTTGGATGCAGGATCCCTTTCTCGAAAAGATGGCGTCACATCCGGTCATTGGCGTGAGTTGGGAAGAAGCCACGGCCTATTGCCGGTGGGTGGGAAAACGTCTGCCGACCGAAGCCGAATGGGAAAAGGCCGCGCGTGGTGAGGATGGTCGCATGTTCCCCTGGGGGAACGAACCGGCCGGGTGGCTGAAAAGTAATATCGCCCATTCGGGATCGAAACGAGGCTTTAAGTATCCGCCGCTGGCCAATGTAAACCGGTATGACAAGGGTGTCAGCCCCTACGGTGTCCATCAAATGGCCGGTAACGTCAGTGAGTGGGTGTCGGATTGGTTCGACCCCGAGTACTACCGGAGCAGCCTGCCGGACAATCCGACGGGACCGGCGACCGGCGAACTCAAAGTGTTCCGTGGCGGTTCCTGGAACGAAGATCCGGAGGTCGCGCGATCCGCAGGCCGTAATGGCGGCACGCCGGACCGCAGAAGTTATTTGACGGGATTGCGATGTGCGAAATCAGCAGTAGGCAAGGGGCTTGAGGCGAAAGGCGAGAGGGGGGAGTCCGATCCCCTCTTGCCGCTGGCCTCGCGCCGCTAGCCTGTAACAGAGGAGACCGGATGATGAATGTGGCGGGAATGGAACGATTGGTGACAGTCAATCGGGTGGTGAATGCGATCATCGCCTTGGTAGTGGCCCTGGTGATCGCAACCGTCGCCTGGGGGCTCGATACGCAGGATGTGACGATGGAGTGGACCGAGGCGGGTAAGAAGCTTGCGGCAGAACGGGTGGCCACATGGAAACCCAAGGATGAGATGGTCCTAGTGCCGGCCGGTGAGTTTGTGATGGGCAGCGACAAGAAGACGGACCGGCTCGCCTATCGCGGCGAGATTCCGCAGCGGCGCGTTTATCTGGATGCCTTCGAGATCGGCAAGTACGAAGTGACGGCGCTGGAATATCTCAAGTTCGTGCTTGCGACGAATCGCCCGCCACAAGTGGACTGGCGGTATGAGGGCGGAAATTTCCAAGAGGCGATGGCGCACCATCCCATTATGCATGTGTCCTGGTATGACGCCGATGCCTACTGCAAGTGGAATGGGAAGCGGTTGCCGACCGAAGCGGAATGGGAGAAAGCGGCGCGGGGAGTGGACGGGCGTCTCTTCCCTTGGGGCAAAGAATATGCGGGGCCGAGCCGGGCGAATTTCGGAAGAACCGGCCTGTCCGGTCCGGTGCGGGATCGTCCGGAGCGGCTCTTGCTCTATCCCCCGATCATTTCTGTCGATAAATATGAAAATGCCGTGAGTCCCTTCGGCCTCTATCAGACGATCGGGAACGTGTCTGAATGGGTGTCCGATTGGTACGACCAGGACTACTACGCCACGGCGCCGGATCGAAACCCCAAAGGCCCTGAGGTCGGTACGCAGAAAGCCTTCCGTGGCGGCGGATGGATGGACAGCACGACGACGATGCGGGTCGCGATGCGGAACGGGACCGATCCTAATACGAAGATCAATTGGATGGGATTTCGCTGCGCCAAGTCTGTCGGTGAAAGACAACAGCTTTCAGCGATCAGCGGTCAGCATGAGAAATCTTGAAAGTTGGCGGCTGACAGATACGACCGTGATGGGAAAGACGGATGGTAAAGGGCTTAATCACCAGGCTGATGTCTCGGAGCGGCGAGGTGTTCACAGATGTGTATCGTAATGATGGTCGAAGCAACGACAGTACGGCTGGCTACTATATCGGAGGAGGCTTGGATCTCCTGATGCACTGGGATTTCTTGGGGATCAAAGGCTTGTCGTTGCTGGGAGAACTCGGGGTGGAGTTCAAGAGATGGAATTCCAACACCGTCACGCAAGCTGTACCGACTGTGGTTGGCGAGGCAGCAGGGATCAATAAAGTTTAAATGACCATGCTGACAATGAATATCGCTCCGAAGCTCAAGTTCATGGAGGGGAACAAATTCCGGCCCTGGATCATTCCTGTCGGTTTGGACTTTCACGTGATCAGCTCACCCGATGAGCCTTAGAGGAATTCAGAGTCATGTTGCATCTCGTCATCCATATTCCGTATCGGGTCGACGAGGATAGCGTAAGAGCGTTGAGCTTGGCCCAACAGGCTCCGAGCTTTACGATGCAATGGGTCGATGCCCAGAAGGTGGCGATGGGGACGTTCCCGTCGCTGCCGTCCGGCATCGACCTGGCGGTTCAGCTCGTGGGCGAAATGGTCAGACTGTCCGGGGCCTGGGCGAGCATCAACTCCGAGCGAATGTCCAGTGTAACCAAGCTCTGGCAGCGACTGAACTGTTATCGCGACAGTCTGATTGCGCGGGATCGCGAGCGGTATTGTCAGCAGAAAACCGCCTTCTTCAATACCCTGGTGGGGTGTGAAGGGCATCGGTGTCCTGTCCCGTGCCAGTTTATTTGCACACCCTGTATGCGCATGAATCAGGACCAGTCCCCTGTCGATGGAGAAGACCGCTTTGCGGTCGCGACGGAGCTGGCGGAAATCGCCTGGTGCCCGAACCTTAGCCTATCGGAGCCAAGCAATCAGGCCGGACGTCCACTTCTCACCATTGAACCCAGAACGACGGGCAGGTGATTGGTGGAGTGGTTGCGGCGATGATCGTTCTCCTGGTCTGGCTTCACGTGCTGGCGGCGGTCACCTGGATCGGCGGAACGATTTTCTTGTCGGTCGTGCTCGTGCCGGTGCTTCGAGGTGAGATTTTTGTCTCACAGAGATCGCTGTTCTTTCGGACCACGGCTCGTCGATTTCGCTCGGTAGTGTGGAGCGCGATTGCCGTTCTCCTTCTCACGGGACCTCTATTGCTGCATCAGCGGGGGATTTCGATTGCAGACCCATCAGGATGGCCGATGGTCCTGGCTGCCAAGCTGGGGCTCGTGGCGATCCTTCTTGTGTTGACGCTGACCCACGATCTCATGGTCGGGCCTCGCGTCGGGAGAATCCTCCGACTTCCCGCCGAGAGCCGAAGTACGTTCGAGCAGGCTCTGGTGTTGTGGGCTCCCTGGCTCGCGCGATTCTCTCTCGTTCTTGCTCTGGCTATCCTGTTTGCCGCGGTCGCGCTTGTCAGGTGGTAAGCAGGGGCAGAATCTGGCGGATGACGGTCCTGGTCAGTGGCGCTGGCAGAAGTTCTCACATCTTGCTCGAGCAAGATGTCCGACGTCGAACTCGGGAAGGGGCCTAAATCTCAGAATCAGGGCAACCGATCAAGCGGAAGTCCGATGCAGCCATCTGTACTTCCGATGCCAACCTCAGCACCGCGTATGCTGGCTGGTCGAAACATAGGCCAGAATGTCCGCACCACACTTCATCTGGGAGGCTGTGGCATCGGGGATCGCCACCTTGAAAAGATCTTCAATCTCGAAGAGCAAAGTCAGTTTATCGAGAGAGTCGAGCCCCAGGTCTTCTAGCGGTGTCTCCATCGAAAACTCGGCCAGGGGCGTTCGGGGCAGTCTCGCGGACACCTTGCCTTTAATCATCTGGATCAACTTGGCAGGGACGGTTTTCATCTGGTCCTCCATGTACGAACATGGCGAGGTCCCGAAGTGGATTGGAGGCTCGCAACGCATCATCGAATATTCCTAGTACCGGTGCCCGAGGGCCTGTGCAACGGCAGTGGTCTCTTTGCCAGCCCCTGCCGGGGGTGAGGCCGCACGTTCACTGCGGCCATCGATCGACTTGGACTGAAATCGTGTCGTCCCGCGCGTGAGAGGCTTTGTGCCCTGCGACGCGCCAAACGAGTCTGCAAAGAGAGTCGGGGCGTAGCCTTGCAGCATCATGTGTTCGACGAATCCGTCAAGACGTGGGATGTTCTCCGGCGTCATGCCTTTCATGTTCCATTTGGACATGTTGCGCGGGAAGGACTGCCGATGTGCCTGCACGAATTCGTAGGGGTGGCAATAGAACACCAGCCGTGAAGCCTGTCGGGTAATCCGGCGGACCATCCACTTCATCACCGGCAGGCCGAGCACCCGGAGCGTGGCCATATTGATAGGGAACAGGAATGCTGAGGGGGCTATCTCAATGATCGAACTGTCTCCAGGCAGGCGAAGATGGCTTGACGAAAGACGATAGGGCTCACTCGGAGCACGAAAGTATTTCAGATAATGCACCCGGCCGAACCCGCAATCGAATCGCCTGGCCGGCACAGATGAATCGTAGCGGTATCCCTCGTCTTCGAGCGCACGCAAGGTCGTTTCGCCGATCCACAAGCTCGGGGCGCGGAACACGATGGGGCGAATCCCTGCGGCCTTCTCCACGGCGTCCGTGGCTAATCGGATCCAGGCTCGCTGCTGGTCGTAACTGGCCGATCTGAAATCTTCATCTTGCTCGAGGCCACCGTGCTCCCACCCATGCGTGCCGAGTTCGTGCCCTCGCCGCCGGCATTCTCTGACCAGGTCTGGATAGGTTTCTGCAAACCGCCCGGCTACAAAAATTGTGGCCTTTAGTTTCCATCGATCGCAGAAATCCAATAACCCCTCCAGTCCGACCTCGGACCCGGGGACCCAGTCTACATCGATGGTAAAGTGCCATTGCTGGCAGAATTGTGCGCGCAGGGGGTGAAGACGTAGCGATCCATCCGAAGGCTCAGAGGAAAATCGCGCCGGAGCCCGTTGGACAGGTTGTTTTTCCAGTACTTGAATATTTTTGTGCATCTCGGTTTCCGGTTTCTCTGACGTGTTCTTCGCCTTCGTATTCACTGCACTCATCGTGGCTCGCATCGTATCCACCTCAGTGTGCCTCCGTTCAGATGCGCGTCTGCTTCTTCGTCCGGTCTTCCTTGACCTTCTCTGCCGCCTGCAGGGATTCCCTCCCGACGTCCTCGGCGGACATCAGGCACGTCTGTCGCCGGTTACGCCGACAGACGAGGAGGATTTCATCCACGTTCGCGGCGTCGATCAGACCAGAGGCCCAGGCAAGGCGGGGCTGTAAGAATAGCCCGATGGGGAGAAAGATTCCGTTGTACCAACGCATGGCCTGAGCCCGTTTGTGTGTCATGCCCCACACGGCGAAGTCCAGGAGCCAGCCGTTCCGGGGTTGCATGCCGAACAGGGCGCTTTGTTCGAGCGCCAAGGCATGTTCTTCGAGGATGGCGAGGAGGTGGCGAGGGTCATAACGTCGAGCATGACCGACGAGGGTGTCGAAGCTTGTCCAGCGGTCTGGATGCAGGGGCACCGAGAAGATGACCGTCGCATCGTCTTTCGCTACCCGGCTGAGCTCGCGGAAGGCCTGCCGGTCATCCTCGATGTGTTCGACGATGTCGAAGGCGCAGACGAGGTCAAAGCTGCAATCTGGAAAGGGCAGGGCGGTAATTTCCCCGTGCATCGCGTGACCGCCGCAGGCCTTCAGACCGGAGAGCGCCGGACGGCTGATGTCGACAAAGGACGTGCCCAGGATCGGGAGTCTCGGGCGCAGGCCTGGGCCGATTTCGAGTCTCGCCGGTGCCGAGGCGGCGAGCGAGGCGAGCCGCGGCCAGGTGTTGAAGCGGTGCGGCAGAACGACATGGCTTCCTGACCAGAGTCCGTCGTAGAAGTTCTGGTTGACGGTCGCAACGGTCGGGCGCGTCGCCTCCTGTACCGGGCTGATCTGCGTGGAGCCGCCATTGGCCGAGCCCGCGGTCTCCGCGCTACCCTGTCGACTCTGTCTAGGCTCTCTTGAAGCGATCTGGCTCATAGTGGGACACCATAGGTTCGTGGAGACGGTCGGAAGATTGCGACAGCGTTCGATTCATGTCAATGGACGATCCTTGGGCCAGAACGCCCTCGATCTCCAGCAATAACTCGCGTCGGCACATCTCTCCTTGAAGATAGAGAATCTGAGCATGGGACGGCAGCCGGTTTTTGAGGACGTTGTGGATCGCCGAGACATGCTCCGGGTGCCTGACATATATCTTGAAGAGGGCCTGTCCTGACCATTGTCCGCGAGCGATTCCATGAAGCCGTTCCGTCTGTGTGAGTAGTGCATTCAGGTTGTAGAGTATTTCAAGGGTCTGCTTGTGAGGCTCTCCGATGTGAGCACTGATATGCCCGACCACGCTTGCCGTCCCGGCGATGAGCAGATTGGCCCCGGAGAGGGAGGGGCGAAGGGTGGCTCTCGCGAACGACGGGCTACATGGGCCGTACAAAGGAGGGTACTCGTATGCGCGCACCTGGCGTGGATTCTCGATATGCGTTCCTGGAAGTTTGGCTGCCAGAAAGTGGATGTTCAGCGGGCCGGACAGGGTCCCGACGGCTGTCCCCGCAGGCAGGGTGCGAGGGAAGCCCGAAAGGCCTTCGGCCAAGGCTTGATAGCGGCCGGCGCAAAATTGTTGGTACCGTTCCAGCCCGTTGGATTCACGGTTGATGTGGGGGAAGTAATTCCACATCCGCAACAGATGGGGGTAGCCCAGGGCACGGGCTTGGGCGAGTAGGCGTCGATAGGCGCTGTAGGTCACGGTATTCAACTGCGTACCGGCATGTTCTTCTATGTGCAACGCCCCAAAGAGCACCTCATCGCTCATGGCGCAGTGGATGTCCTCCGCCTGATGATAGGTGACCGGCTGGGGGCTCGTCCATATCTCGGCCATCGGAGGCCCGTTCAATTTCGGCAGATCGAGGTAGACAATCGGGCAGGCACCGGCGCCACAGGGCTCCCCGTGATTCCGGTCATGACGGACGATACCCAGGACGTGAGAGAGCGAGGTCTTCAGACGTGATTCGAGCCGAGCAATCTCCACATATTCCACGCAAAACGCACGAGCCGTGGATACTAGAGCAGATGGAGCGGACGTGACCGGTGGCCACTCAACGACTCGTTCCGCCACACATTGGTTTGACTTGGTTCGGTTCACAACCCGATCTCCACTTGTAGTCGACGTCTGCAAGGCGACCGTTGAAATCACCGAGTCACGCGTGACCTCGGTCACCTCTCAGGGTGAATGCCTCTGATTCGTCGGTTTCACGAGCGAATAGCTAGATCCCTTCGCGACAGGACGCCTCCCTCGAGGGGCGAGGACCCCATTGGGGAGGCATCCGTGAAGCCAGGGCTCGTTCGGTATGACGCTATGCTACGGAAGCAGCGCATCTCCCGCGACGTTCGTGTACACCGGGGTGAAAATGAACCCCAAGCCCGGGATGAGATACCACATGACCGACGTGTCAGATTGTACGATTCGCACCTTCGTGGCACCGGCTTTTTTCGCTTCATCGGCGAATGCCTGGACGGTCGCGTTGAGTGTGGCGTCTCCCACGATCGGTTTGCTCATGAACAGGTTGATTGCATAGTTCCTCGTGTTGATGTGCGTCAGCTTGTCGCCGTCAACTCCTTTAATACCGCGTAAATCACTTGCGGTATCGGTAATGGAGCAACCGGCGCCAACTCCCATGACTAACACGAGCATCGCCATAGCGGAATATCTCATAGTTTCCTCCTGTGGATGGACATATGCCTACGCATATGTAAGTTCTGATCGAGTCTATCTAGTGAGTAGCCGGCAATCTGTTCACAATTGCTCACATTCGAATATTTCATGCAGGGAACGGCTTCGAGGTTGCTTGCTCATAATGAACGACGCTTCGGTGAATTCGACGTCCATTTACTTTGGCGCGCTCGGCTGAAACGCGACGTCCGTGACCTTGTTTTCCTGGTCCACTAAGAGTATGGCGGCATCGCCTTTGGACAGCGCCGTCAACCTCGGCTGAACGAGCGAACGTACCTTGTACGAGTGCTCTTTGCCGTCCTCGGTCCGAATGACAATGATATTGTTCTTCAATGGCTTCAGGATCTTGCCTGTGACCTGTTTGAGGTTACCCTTGAGAGGAGACTTCTGCTGCCCGAGATCCGCCGCCCGATGTACTGACTCCACGCTTCCCATCGTCACGTCGACGATCTTATCCAATTCGTCGATGAGAAAAATAACGTCTGCTCCGACGGGAATAGAGGCCACCTTACTTTTCGCGACCGGTCGGATGAGGTGAGACTCTTCTTTCCCATCTGTCGTACGAATCACCGCCTTATCGTGTCCGGTCGGCATCGGTTCGGCGAGCCGCCCGTGAACCACACGATGGTGACTGGCCTCACCGGCTTTGTGAACGTCCACCAGCAGATTCTGATCGTTGATCGTGATCTCGATCAGATCTCCTACTTTCAGTTCCGGCAATCCCTTATCCTTCCGCACGTTCATGGGGATATATCGAGGCTGTCCTTCACCGATATTGATTTTGGCCTGGTCGCTTCTGATTTCCTCTACCGTGCCGAGAAGAACACGGTTCTCGGAAAGCAGCTGAGGATCAGTTCCCGGTACTTCAGATGCAGCATTCGCAGCGGGGGCCGTTGCGATGAGCCACAGGGTGAGGACTGCTAGCCGCCAGATAGTAAGTTGTGTCATGAGTGCTCCTTTAGATTCCGCATGATTGCGTGAACGTGAATGCTCTTCGGTCCCTTGCACTATTGGGGGGAATCACCAATGCGCCGAGCATGCTGTCCCCCTGATCTCTCTGAATCGGCGTTCCGCGGCTGAACACAGATTCCGATTTCGATGTTACGCGTCTCGATCGGGAGGCGTCTGATCAATAGTGCTCAGATGTGAGGGATTGACTCAGCCTGAGAGGACGGGGGAAGTCTCTGTCTGGATGGAAACGTGAACAGGCGTGGAGCCCCAACTATTGCGGCGGTGCTTGGAGAAATTCTGCGATCCGACGTCGACCCTCTGGGCCGGTCACTAACTCCATATGTCCCACCCGCAAGTGTTGAGTGGTGAGATGGAGGGCATTCTCGTAGGCCGCAGGCAGGGTGGCAGACTTTAGGGTGACCGACCCATCTCCATCCTCATTCACGATGTCCGTGTCGAGATCGGGCAGACGCGTCTTGAACTGATCGGTATCGAACAGGACATTGTCCTGGTCCTGTCCGGCCTCCTCCGGTATCCAGACTCCTCGCGCCAGCGTGCGCTGTCCCTCTGCAGCGAGATAGAGGACAGGGATCGGTCGATCGTTCGGCGTGGCGAGGGGAGCATGGAGCCGATCCAGGAATCGTTGCGATCGATCCAACCAGTAGGAAGTATAGGTCTCCCGACGCTTGACGGTCTGGGCCGGCGAGGGCGTTGTACCTTTCAGCAATCCCCATCTCTGCTCGCGCCAATTGGCCGCTGTGCGAATTTGTCCCGCGACGGGTTGTTGCGCAAGCGTCAGCAAGACATCCGCCTCCGACAGCGGGAGCATATAGTAGGAGGTAGGAAACGATGCCATCGCCTGTTGATGCAAGATCGAGCGATTGAGACCGATCAGCCTTCCATACTGCATGTTACGAAAGGCCCACATCGACCCCAGATACGGCACACCTGCCATGACGACCTTCTCGACGTGCCTCGCGCCTTCCCAGGTTTCAACGGCCTTGTCAGGCTCTTGATCGCCGTATCGAAGATAGTAACTGACGATTAAGCCGCCCATGCTATGGGCGACGAGAGCGATATGCGTCGTGCCTTCGGACTGGAGACGCCCGATCTCTGTGCGCAAGAGCCGAACGGCATCCATGAGATCCAGCCGCCAGTCGTAATTCAAGGAAGAGACCGACAGTTGCCCGTTGTGCAGCTGGCCCAGCTCATCGAGGAGAGGGCGATACAACTTGAACGAGTAGAGCCAGGGGATCACCGTGACTTCATCGAGGATCCCGTTCGGACGGAGGGCCATCCCGTCGAGCTCCAGCTCGGGCAATGGAAGCGTCAGCGATTCGTCCCCTCCGAGGGCTTGCGATGCGGTGACCCAGAGGAGGTTCCCATTATCGACGCGCGCGAGCTTGGTCCCATAATAGCCAGCCACCACGATGACGGCAGAGTGTGGCCTCAGCTTGGGGTCCAGCTGAGTGGGCGGTGTCCCACAGGCCGTGAAGGCAAATATGAAGAGAGAGGCGGCCGCGGCATGCCACGTCATGGTATTTCAACCGATCAGGCTCGATGGTCGTATCCGCTCGTTATTTCTTGTGGGTCCCTGTTGACTTGTCTGTCGCGCTTTCCCCCTCTTCGGGGCGCGGCAGATTATAATACTCGTAGACCGTGACGATCCATTCCCGATTCGACATGTCGGGCCACTGATCTTTGGAGAAACCAGGGGCATGTTTGAGGTCCTTCTTGCTCACGTCGAGGACGAGGTAATTTTGGTTATCGCTTAAGTGCATCGCTTCCCACGGTATGGCAAAATATTTGTCTCCGATTCCCAAAAACCCGCCAAAGTCCAGCACGACATATTCAATGTCCCCTTCCAGCGGGTCAATGACGAGGTCTTTGATATCCCCGAGTTTCTTGCCTTCGGTATCTTGGACCTTGGCCCCGATCAGATTACTGGCCTTCAGCACGCCGCTCTTGTCGCGCGCGGCGATCGAGGGATTGAGGGTGAAGGTGGTACAGAGAGCCACTGCGGCGAACGCGACCCACAACTTTGTCATCATCTTCTTCCTTCTGAACAATGTTCTTCTTCCGCAGTTCCCATTCGAGGGGAATGATCGGTCATGACATCAAAGCACGCGTAGAAATGCCACCAGGTCCTGCTTCTCTGCCGCCGTCAATTGAGTCCCCAGCACCAGGCTGAAGAACTCGACGGTATCCTCCAGGGTAAGCAACCGCCCATCGTGCAAGTAGGGGGGCGAATCCTTGATGCCGCGCAAGGGAAAGGTTTTGATGGGGCCATCGGCGCTCGCCATGCGTCCATTAATCATCCGCGGCTTGTAAAAACGCTCTACCCTTAAATTGTGCATGGAGTTGTCCGTGTAATAGGGCGCCTGATGGCAACCAGCACATGCCGCTTTACCGAAGAATAGGTTCTGCCCTCGCGTCTCAGACGCGGTGGATTTTTTGAGGTTTAACTTCCCGTCAATGCCCAGCTTAGGCGCTGGGGGAAAGTCCAGGAGCTCCTGAAATTCCGCCATGAAGTGCACCTGGCTGCCCCGCTCGAGAATGTTGACGCCTTTTTTGGTGGCGATGACGGGGTCGCCGTCGAAGTAGGCAGCGCGTTGCTCAAATTCCGTGAAGTCTTCCACGCTTTTCAGCGCCCGTTGCGAGCCGAACAGCCGCTGAATGTGCAGGCCGCGCAACGTCGGGGTATCGAGTCGATGGCGGAACTCCTGCGGGCGGACATCTCCTGCCAAATGGGTGCTGGCATTCGTATGACCGTTCGCATGACAGTCGAAGCAGGCCACACCACGGCTTGGACGCAGGGTACGGCGATCTTCAGTCTGGTTGAACTGTTGCTGCGGGAATGCGGTGACGAGCAGGCGAAGGCCTTCGAGCTGTTTCGGATTCAGGATCCCGTTGAAGGTTTCATAATAGTTGTCGAGGGTGATCAATTTACCGTGAGACAGGTCACCAAGATCCGCCCTGGTCGTGAGATAGATGGGAGCAGGGAACTCAGGCAGGAAATGGTCCGGCAGATCAAATCCCAGGTCGAAGCGAGTGAGATCACGGCCCTCTTGCTTCTGAACCTCCTGGATATGGAACGTGGGAAATACCATCCCTCCTTCAGGATGGTTAGGATGAGGAAGAGGAAAGAATCCAGCCGGAAACGAATCCTTTTCACGGATCTCTTCGGGGCTCATGGCCTGAAGCGTTTCCCAGGTCGTCCCCTGCTGAAGTTTGACTCGTATCCCTTCCTGGACCGGCTTGCCGCGTGGCATCGCGGCGTCTTTGGCCGGGCGATTCGAGAGGTCGTAGCGCTCGTTGAGCAGATTTATCTGCCGCTTCATGATCTCAGGCTTCGCGGCGTTCATGCGCGCAATGACGACCGCTACGTCCTCCTTGAGATCGACGGGAGCATAACTCGTCCCTCTCGGGGGTAACTCTTGAGCGGATGGAGCGCCGGCAGCGAGAAGGACGGTCGCGAACATGCCCACGAGCACCCATTGCCGGTTTGGTTGATATGTCACGTGTACCCTCTCGTTACGACCTGAAGAATGGTGATCGACCCCTTCTACGGACGAATGGCACATTCGTTAGGGCGCGTCGAGTGCAGGCGCAGGCAATAGCGCGACATCAGAGGCGATTTTTTCAAATAGTTTCACGGTGTGCACCCTCTCCTTCATCCTCTCCACCAGACCGGTGTACGAGTGATCTCGGATAATACGGCTGAACTGTGTTCGGTAGTTCCTCACGATGCTGGCGTTGTCAATAGCCACATCGTACACGATCCATTCCCCGGTGTGGTTATCTAACCGGAAATCTAACGAGGTGTTTACTTTTGGCCCAATCAAGTTGGTCCTGACCTCGGCAAAGTTTCCCTCGCGGCGTTCGAAGAGATAGAAGACTTGTTCGTCGTAATATTGGTCAATCTTGTTGGCAACCGCGTCTCGTATCAATTCAACGAACAGACGGACGAACTCCTCTCGCTCCAGGGCGCTGAGTTTCGCCCAAGGAGCCCCTAGAGAGCGTTGGGCCATGAGGGTATAGTTTACGCGGTGTCTGATGACCTGCTCGATTTGTTGGCGGCGTTCCTCGGAGCGGCCGGGCTGCTTCAATGTTTCATCCCCAAGGATCGCGAGCACATCGATGATGGAGTGTTTCACCGACTCGGTAGGGGAGTATTCGGTCGGCGTCACCCGTGTGGGCCCATTCACGATGGCGGCCATCGCCGGTTGTCGGCTCAGCCGATGATGGTTCGATTTCCCGACGATCGTTGACCCATTGGGAGATTCCATCGAGGCGCAACCTGTGACTGCGGTCACCATTCCAAGAACAACGAACCAAGCCGAGAATTGTGAATACATGGCAGACCTCTGTGTTGGGTGGGTACAATCTGCGTGTTTGCCGCCGTTCTCAAGCCTACGACTCCGGAGGGGTGATGATCTGGTCAAAATAGCTCAGATTGGTAGAACAGAGTCAGCCTGCTTGGCTCTGCTCCGCGCCACGGCTATGGAAAGCCGCATGTGCGTGCTGGGATGGTAATCCATGAGGTCGCCTTCCAGAATCTGCTCGTAAAGATGCAGCCGCGCGAACGCGAGGCGCCTATTCATGCTAGCTAACGCTTAGGGCGAAGGAATTGCCTCCTCCTCTGATTTTGTCGACAGACGGGGGCTCACAAGCTCTATGCGCATGATCGGCCCCATGAGTTGCAAGGGCCCTTCGAATTGCACGAAGCTCGGCACCTCATCGGCCAGGATCCAGCAGTCATAGTGGAAATGGGCCGGGAGCTTACCGACGGCCTTGCCGATGAACTTCCGGATCATTCCCATATCGGGCTTGAAGGCGTAGTGCAGTGCTTTTCGCGATACTTCGCCCACCTGCACGGTACGCTCCCCCATGAGAAGAAGATCCAGTTTGATGGCCTCTGGCCCTGGCGTAAAGGCAAGAAGATGCACCGTGTCGCTGGCGCCTTTCGGCAGATTCAGCAGCATCGTGACGAGCATGCCGTTGTAGGTATCGTTCGGCAGCGCAAACTTCCCGGTCAGCACCTGTTCTTGTGCATCTTTTCTCGCTTTGGATCGAACCTTGTAGGTGCCCGTGCTCCGGTCTGCTGAGACGTCGAGCTGCTCTGGAAAGGACGGGCCCTGCTGGACCAGGTGGTAACGGATCATGGTAAACACATGCTGTTGCGAGAAGGCGACGTGCTCATCGTGCAGAGAGCCGTCTTTGAACCGGAGCACCAGCCGGCTCTCAACCAGGTCACCTTCTTTGACGACTTGAGTCATCTCGCCCTGGCCGATGGTCTCACCAGCAAGCGACCGCACGAGAAGGAATCCATGTGTCACGCCTTCTGAAAATCGCACCGAGACCGGCGCGGCATCTGCCGGACTGGATAGGAGCGCGGTGATCGCCATGATGACCGCCAACCAGGTTCGAGTCTCACGATGACCCATCATGGTGATCAGCCTGCACGACGGAGTGAGGAGTGGCGCCTTCATTTTCTCAGCAACTCAGCCAAGGGCTGGAGCTCTTCTATGTGTTCGGAGACGACTTTCACGATGCACATGATGGGAATAGCGAGCAGCAGGCCCCATGCCCCCCAGAGCCATCCCCAGAAGAGCAGCGCGATAAAGACCGACACGGCATTCATGCTCGCGAATTTTCCCGTCATCCAGGTGACGACAAATATGCCGACGAAGGTGGCGATCGCCAGCGAACTAGCCGACACCAATAGCACCATCCAGAACGAATCAAATTGCAGGAAGGCCGCCATTCCCGTCATGACTGCGATCAAGGCCGGTCCCAGGTAGGGAATGACGTGCAGTCCGCCAGCAGCAATCGCCCATCCGCCGGCATTCTCCAAGCCGATCCACCGGAATGCGGTCCAGGTCAGGAGTGCCAGGAGCACGTTGGAGACCAGCAGCGTGAACATGTACCGCTGAATGGACGAGTTGATATCGTCGAGGAGGTGCACCGTGATTTTCTTGTCCGATAACGATGGCCCAACCAGATGCACCAGCTTGTGTTTGAAGGTGTCGTCGGCCAGTAACAGAAAGAAGACTAAAATAAGCACCATGGTTGATTGGCCGATGAAGGTGACCAGTTTCATGGAGCCTGCTTTTAGAAAGTCGCCAAGCTTGAATACGGGCTGGTCAATAACGAGATGTGTCGCGGCCTGCTTGGGTGACGAGTGGATATCCCCCGCCTGGCTGGTGGCGTTATCGAATTCTCGCGCGGCAGCTTGCACGTTCTGCATGGTGTTGGGCTGGCCCCCCCGTTTTGGGAGAAGCGCAGCAGACAATTTGCTCGCCGCCACAGGTAACTGATCAAGGATAGTCTGTGCCTGGTCCCGTAGTGAGAATGCCACGAACGCGCTCCCACAGAGGATTGTCAGCATCACGAGGCTCGTCCCCAGCATCCGAGGGATCTTGATCCGCTCCAGCCACACCACGAGGGGATTGAGGGTGTACGCAATGAAGATGCCGAGCAGGAGCGGTACGAAAAACTTTTCTGCCCACTGCAACGCAAATACCACGACGACGGCCGTCACAATGGTCAATGCCAGGCCTCGCACGTTCAGCGACACGCGGGTGGTGAGGTGAGCAGGGTCCGGCAGGGGTTGCGGTTCAGGCGTCACGTCTGTTGCAGCATTCACGTCGAGAGCGTTCATTGCGATTGACCCTTACCATGCAGCCTTCTGGGTTTAGACTGACGGCGCGCGGGCGCGCACAAAGATCTCGCGACATCATGCCTGGAGGATCGAAGGAGGTCCGGTCAAAACTGCTCAGATAAGGAAAATTTGCTGAGGCCGGCGCGGTGTGCGGCCGCTACGCGATGGGCGGCGAGAAGAGGTGGATCCGATGCCGTTCTATCTTATTCGAACGACCTGTCGAGAGCGGCGGGGGATGTGAGCGCCGCCGGGCCCGTCCGATCCATTTTCTTTCGCGCGCTTGCTTGATGGACTGTTAGTGTTCGACGATCCTGGAAGAGGGTGTCAGGGTCTGGAAGAGCCGCTGCCTCAGAACCGCTAAGCGCTGAAATTCGCTCCGGTTCGGCTTCTGTCCTGTGGCGTGACCTGCGTGAGCGCCTCGTACCATCTGTAGGTCATGGGCCGCTTTCCGTTCGTCTTGATGGGTTTTCGGCTCTGCAGGCTCCCAGAGGTCCACCCGCGAGCCGGATATTTCAAAGTGCTGGAGCGCATTGAAGACCCGCTCGACGTCTTCGCAGCGGGCCATGTGCACGATCCCGAGGCCGAGAGCATGTCCGCATTCATCCCTCAGGACTTGGGCTAACAGGACTGTTCCAAACGGGATGAAGGCCTGGCGAAGCTTAGCATTGGTACAAAAGTAGGACAGCCCGCTGACATGGATGTGAGTACCCATATCGAACCCTCCCGGTGAGAAAACAGGTCATCACGCACAATTATAGTATGCATAGGAGGTTCAGGCTGTCTGGTCACAATCGCTCAATATGTCTTCGTATCCGACTCCGCGCGGGTTGATGCTTGCGTGCGCTCCTTGCGAGTTGTAGATGCCTGACTTGCGGTCGCTGTCGTCCTGCTTCCTAGAGACGGTGCAACAGTTTGTGCAGGGCTTGCCAGTGCCTGCCGATGGTCGACGCGATCTAGAATGATCAAAATGCACGAGTCCTCGTATGAATTCCGGTCCGCGACTCCGAATCCTCGAATATTGATCGTGCGTGGCACATTGAATACAGGTTCTTCTAACTCGAAGGATTCCCAGATCTGGGCCGCGCTGCGTTGGTCCAATGTCGTTTCGATCCGAGTCCTGGTTTCCTGAATCCATGCCCAAAGGATATCGTGAGCGGGGCTGGTCTCCGTCGAAGCAAGGGGGCCCATCAGCTCCAAGGCCCGGCGATTGATATAGCGTAACTGCTGCCTGCGCGAGAAGATCAGAATGCCCGGTTCCGAGCGCACAGTGGTCGCAGTTGCGCCAGGCCAGGAGGAGTACAACTCTTGTAGTATTTGACGTATACAGGATTCAGTACATTCTCGTATCGTCGACCTGCAGGTCGTCATTGAGTGTCCCCTCGAGTCAGGGTTAGCGTTCGAGGCGATCGCAGGTCACGATGCCTTCATGCTGTTGTCATCTATGGGTTGATGGCTCAACGGAGCCATAGCGCTCCGCGTGAGATCGTGCGAATACGCCGCTTGCCTTCCTGGTCCCTCTGTGAGGCACCGCCCGTTTTGGCGTCAGAGGGTGAAGGCGATTTTCACGCGTGACGGCGTCCCCGATATCCCCGCAATTAATGCATCGCGTGGCCATGTATATGTGGCCGGTTTCCAATCTCAGGTCGTCGAATGTTTCACGGACAAGCAGTCCGCTGCAGCGTTGGCAGCGCATAAGTCCTCCTTCTACTGTCTTTGTGGCTTAGGATAAAATGCCCCTCACGATCCTGGTTCGCCCCGCCTCATTGATGACTAGTGACGCGGCGATGTCCTGAACGACATCCATGTACTACGTCATCCTGGCTCTGTAGCGAGGAGCCAGCAAGAGAGCTGTCCGGTGCTATCTCAGGCAACAGGTTGCTCCCACATGGGAGACCGCGCCATGGGCTGCTCCCACGCTCCATATTCGACCAGGGATCGGGCGCAGGCCTCGCACAAATGCGGTCCTAGTATGTGCCGCGTGTGGCACACCTCTACATCCGATGAACCACATTCACTGCAGCAGACCAGGTCAATGCAGGGAGAGTCTTGTGGAAAACGGGCTACTCGACAGGTCATGGTCTCGCCTCCTTCTGTTCTCAGATAGATGGGGAGTGTGAACAGCAGTATGCCTGGAAGGCCGAGAGAGGTCTGGTCACAATTGCACAGTTTTGAAAATCGATACCGAAGCCACGTAGGACCGAATCCCGATATGCCGGTGGAGGGCTGGTGAGCATGTTGTGTCGTTGTGCCAGCAGGAATTATGCAGAATGCGGATGTGCGTAATAGTGCCAAAAGATGAGGTCGAGGATGATGAAGGCTAAGACAACGCTGAGGATGCCGGATAGGGTAAGATTCAACCACGGCTGCACCATCAGGAGCGGGAGCAGGCTTTCCAGGACCTGGTCGAGACCAGGAGCATGGCCCCCCGAGGCCAGTCCAAGCCGTCGCTTGATGAAGCTCGTCAGACTATCACCCAGCAACGCCCCCAGAGAAAACACGAGCCCCGTTGTCGAATCGAGACCTTCGATCCATGCGCAGGCGATCGTGATCGGGATCGAAAAGAGGAAGCCGCGCCAGGTTTTTGAGGGCCCCAAGAGGGGGCGTCCATCTAGAAACCGCAACCCGCAATCCAATGGAGAGGCAAAGCGGTTTCTCAACAGCCGTTGCCCGATGATGGGCGCCAGATTCGCCACGATGATTAAGATCAGCAACTTGAGGTATATCAGTTCCAGGTGAAGCCTCCCATGAAGTCGTGAGTCGCAGTTACTGCGTGAGACGCGTGATCATTCCCGTCGTTGCATTCACGGCGATGCGTTCGCCGTCTTTCAGGAGGTGCGTAACGCCGAGGACATTGGCGATGGCGGGGAGGCCGTATTCGCGGGCGATGATCGCTCCATGGGACAATGTACCGCCCATCTCCACGATGAGCCCGGCTGCAAGCCCCATGAGCGGCGCGATGCCGGGATCAATCACCGATGCCACCAGGATATCTCCCCGTTTCACGTTCTTGAGATCGTCGGGCGTCCGCACCAGACAGACGGGTCCTTCGACGTAGCCGGCGCTGATAGGGAGACCTCGGAGCGAACCTACCGCGCTGACGATGTCGTCGAGCACTCGTTCATCGTCTCCGATGACTGTGTCCAACACCTGTTGCGCGGCATGACCCTCCCGCTCCTTGCGGCGCCTGTCCACCAGGCCCTTCCAGTCGTTCATTGAGCCGGATGTGGCCTCCGTGATTTCATCGAGCCTCAGGAAGAAAATATCGTTGCGTGAGTGTAAGCGGTCGCGTGCCGCCAATGTCCCGCCGACGCTCGTTGCAACCAGTCGAGCGGTGGCAATGAACTGCATGAGGGCATGCCGATTGGCTTCTCGTAATTCCAGATAACGACAGAGCCGTCGGTGCCACCAGCGCCACACCGCCCATTCATGCCAGCGCCAGCCGAATCCGCTACGGAGTCGACGCAGCGCCTCCTGTCTGGCGGACTCTTGCTCACGGCGAATCTCGCAGGCAGGTCTGGCCGGCGGGGTCAGCAGATGTCCCCTGATGACTCCAAGGACGTATTCAGGGATCTCCGCAAAGCGCGGCGACATGATGTCGGATTCGCCGACTGCCCGATGTCCGTATTCCGATAGGTAGGCCTCGAAGGATCGAAGAAATTGCGTGCCGGCCAGTGCGGCGCGGAACGGCTCGGGTGTCCACGGTTCTGCAAGTAGAAAGTCCCGAACCACCGGCTCGCGTCCGGCTGCCTCGGCCAGCTCCGTTAAGAGGAGAATTTGTTTGGCGCTGATGATGGTCCCAACTCCTTGCAACGTCTGGTTCAGGAGCGACCGCCATGTCGCCCCCAGCCGCCGTTCGAGGAGCAGTTTCATCACATAGAACCCCTGAGACACTCCGCTGAAGATCGCGAAGGTCAGATCTCCATTCGTGCGAAGGTGCCGACCCAACTCTTCTTCCCATGCCGATAGCTCGACCTCCGTGAGCTCTCGTAGTGGTTCGTCCTTGCACCGTGCTCCTAGCTGTCGCATTTCCTGGAACCACTTGGGCGCTCGCCTGGCTGCACGCCGGATCTTCCATTCCATGAGGATGGCGACTCTCCACCAAGGAAGCCGTGTCACCGCGCGCGGGGCTGGAGATGTTCCACCACCCATCTGTTCGGCAAGCAGGGCGGGGTCGCCCCCCAGTTGCGCCATGACAGACTGGAACAGGGTTACGTTGATGAACGGACGGCCCCTGATCACCCGGACTGACGAACATCCCTGCGGGATGCAGCATCCCAACTCGCGGTAGCAGCGCACGATGTGGGTCTCCATAAACCCATGCAGGAGCGAGAGGCCGAGGGGACTCGGTAATTCCGGCAGGGTTTCCTTGAAGTTTGCTCGGGACCAGACGATCGGCGTGGAGTCCTGCCACTCGCTTCGTGCCGGGATCGGCCTGGCCTGCAAGAGCCAGAGCCCTTGCGTATCGTCCGCCCATTCGATATCCACGGGTGTCCCGACCGCTCCCTCCACTTTTTTCACCAGCCTCGCCAATGCGAGAACTTCACGCTCCTCTAGTACGGATCTTCTCTGATCCCGTTCGGGTACAGGCTGATCCGTCAGACCCCACGGCATGGCGAGCCTGACCTTCGTCTTTTCGGCAATGTCTTGCTGGGTTAGTATCAGGGAAGCCGGATCTTTCCCGATCTCCACGACGTACTGATCCGGCCTAGTCAGGCCGCTCACCAGTGGTTCGGCCAGCCCGAACACGGCATTGATCATGATCTGGTCGGTCCGGCCGGAGAGGGGATGTCTGGAGTAGGCGACTCCGGCCGTGCGAGGAGAGAGGAGCGGCTGCAGGATGACTGCCATGGCGGGAGCGGGACGCGGTTTCGGCAGACGTTCCCGATAGGTAAAAGCAAAGGCTGTCCATTGCGAAGCCCAACAGCTGAGGATCGCCGCGGCGATCGAGTGGCGTGGCACTCCCAAGACCGTACGATAGATACCCGCACAAGTTGCGTCCGTCGCGTCTTCATCGGAGGCGGAGGATCGCACCGCCCAGAGTATGCCGCCTGTCGATCTGTCTTCTCTCGCGAACTCGTGCTCCAGCCTGGAAAGTTGTGCCTCAATCGTGTCGAGCATGGACCGAGGCAGGACCAGTGCCGAGATCGTTCTTCGGCAATGCTTCAGCAATGGCTCGCGTTGCACCCCCGGCACGAGTCCGATGCGATTCCAGCGCTCCAATGAGTTCAGCCCCCCCGCTTGCAACGTGTCACGATAGGCCTGCGTCGTCACGCAGAGGCCGGGAGGAACCCGGAATCCCTGTGCGATCAGCCGGGCGAGCCCCGCGGCTTTTCCGCCGACGAGCGCCGGATCGGTGCATGACTCCAAGGGGAGGATCAGCGGTGAAGACGGCACAGATTGTGTGATGGCCAGCCTCGCTTCATCAGTGGAACGTACAGACAGGACGCTGACATCGCCCGCACGATTTCACCCGTGCAGGGCATGTCGTGGTTAGCCCGCTGCGACGGAAGAGGGTGAATCGGTCAGGAACGCGCCTTCTTTCCGTTGTACGGTGGGATGCAGCCACTCCGGCACATACCGCTCGACATCAGAAGCCCAGGCCGTCGCGTCTTCCTCGATGGAGGTAAACAGATCGCCCAGCGTGGCGACCATGTCGTGCGTCAGTGCGAGATATTCCTGTCCGCGATCCCGGAGGGCTTCCGGCGAACTCACCCCGGTCGCGAACATCCGTTCCAGGGTGCGGCATCCGAAGCCGTGGTGCGCTTCTTCCTGTTGCAACAGCATGCGTCGTAGGCGCTCGAAGGGCGCGTTGCGTTTCGCCAGTCCCTCTTCGATGCGTTCGAGGATTGCCTGACCCAGCCCTTCAAGAATGATTTGTTCCGCCATCAGGGTTTCGGCAAGGTCTCCCCGTCCGATGGCCTCTTCAATCAACGTCCGATACCGCTCCATCGGCGGCAGCAAGGGGCCGGTGCCCAAGTGGCGTGGGGCCAGCCAGGCGATAGCCCCTTGAAAGACGAACGCATGATAGGACTCTTGCCGGGACTGATTGAGGAGGAATCGGCGCATGCCAGGGTCCGGCACGAGCTGAGCCTGCGCCTTGGCACAGTCGCTGGCGAGATATTCTCCATCTCGAAGGAATTGGAGAAGACGGGCGGTCGGCGCTTTCTGGTCAGGATGAATAAACATGTCGATTTCCTCCAAGTCGCGAAGATCCAGGTTGGACCGGACAGTCGTGTGTTTGTGAGTTTCAGGATAACGTCTGACAGCTAGTGAGAGTCTGCCAGCAAGACAGAACCTGGTCTGGTCAAAACTGCTCAGCTTGGACGAATAGACAGGGCCGCAGGGCGGCCCCCTCAGTAGTACCTGAGAGACGCGTACCGGCATGCCGATGTGAGAAGGAAGAGGACTCCATATTATGAGCAGTAGTGAACAGACAATATGGGAGGTGATTGATAATTTAGAGCAGGGCTGATTACAGCGCCTAATGAGACTAGGTTCATCACATTCTGAATGGGAGGTCACACGTGAGCACCATACTACTCGTCATTCTGATCCTGCTCCTTATCGGCGTCTTGCCGACCTGGCCTCACAGCGCGAATTGGGGATACGGACCCAGCGGTGGACTCAGCTTGGTCCTCGTGGTGCTGCTCATCCTGTTGCTGACGGGTCGGCTGTAACGGCTACAGTGCCATTGTAATAGGGCGTGAAGGGAGCTCACGAGAGCAGAGGGAGAACTCGTATGATCCGAATTCCACACATGCTGATGGTGTTGGCTGTCTTCAGTTTGGTCACCATCGGTTGTCAATCGAATCCCCAGACCACAGGGCACTACATCGATGATGCGGGCATCACGACGGCGGTGAAGGCGCATCTGGCCACAGACGGCCCGCTCAAGACGATGACACAGATCAGCGTCAAGACCGTCGAGAACATCGTCTATCTCACCGGCGTAGCGGCAACTCCGCACGATAAGAATCGAGCGGAGGAGATCGCGCGTCAAGTGGAGGGGGTGCAATCGGTGGTGAATAACATCACCGTTCAGCCGTAGCGTTCGTCAGCGTTCAGTTCCGACTACTCACGTCAGCATTCTTCGGGGCGCATCGCCGGGCTAGTCTTTCCGAGAACGACTGGGTGCTCGCTGTCATGCTGAATGGCCTTACCTCGGAGATGAACGAGGACTGGCACGAGTTGTTCTACGCACAATCAAGCCAGTTTGAGCTGCTGCCGCATTATTCCTGAATTGAAGGTGCCTGCCCGCGCAGATCGTCTTCCCCGAATCAAAACAACATCCGCTGCTCGCTCCGCGCGTTGCCGAAAACGGCGAGTGAGGCGAGGTCCTATCGTATCATTGCCCTGACGATGTAGCGGGAGCCCGCGTCAGTTGCTTCATGCATACGTTCTACATTGCCCTCCTCAACATCGTCCTTCACGACTACGCTCCCTGTGATTATCGGTGGCTTCGTTCAGTGCAGGCGCAATTGTGAATGCCTTGAATAATATTTTTCAGACCTGATCAGTATTGACCAGCCTGGAATTGATCTACAGGTCAGACTCTAATCAGAGTTGAAGTAATTACAGCAAGCGGTACTGGCTGCGCTGGTGCGGTGAAAGGTTCTGATTCGTTGTTTACAGGTTCTAACCGATTCAAGGAGGTGTTCCCATGAGACAGATCAAGAAGATTGGCGCATTCGCGGGTGGGTGCATGGTGGTGCTGGCATTGGTGGCCTGCTCGTCGGCGACGAGCGCACCGAAGATCGACGCGAGCGTGAAGCATTTACAAAAAGAGAATGCGTTTTATGACCGGAACGTCAACGCAGCCTATAACCATGCGCGCGCCGCCGAGGTCGCAGGGGGGCAGGGCAATAACGGCCTGCTCGTGCACCATGCACAAATCGCCTTGGGACAGGCGCACGAGGCCCAGCGGACGGGCAGCAATACGCCTCTGGATGAGGCCGTCATGTCGCTCAGGAAATCGGTGGAAGAAGGCCAGAAAAATAACACGCAGGATGCGATGGAGTCTGCGAAAGATGCTCGCGAGAAGCTCTCGCATGCGGCCGACGTGCGCATCGTCGAAAGCGCCAATAAGGTCTCCTAGGCGGCTGTACGCGGAGAGGTGGCAGGCGGAAAGCTGGATCGGCAAGCAGTCCGGAAACCCTGGACTAGTGTCTGTCCACTGCTCCGCCGGCCTGTGGAAGTCGTGAATTCATATGACCCAATCAAGGAGGATGCAGCATGAACGCCGATCAACTCAAAGGAAAATGGATGCAGTTCAAAGGCGAACTGAAACAGCAGTACGGCAAGTTCACCGATGACGACCTGACGCAGATCGAAGGCAACTACGATACGTTCGTCGGTAAAGTGCAGGAGCGGTATGGCGACAAGAAGGACGAACTCATGAAGTGGGCGGACCAATGGCACCAGAAGCCGACGCCGGACGCCACGAAGATCAAGACGCATTAAGGGGAAGTCATCAAGACAAGAGCCCCAGATCACTGGGCAATTTCACATTTCATTTAGGGAGAAGATGATGAACACACGCTATGTATTGACACTTTGCACGGTCCTGGTTGTCGGTGGGGTATTCATCACCGGAGCGGTCACCGCTGCGGACAAGTCCACGGAGAAGACTCCGATCAATGATACGTGGATTACGGCGAAGACGAAGATCGCACTGGCGGCCGATGGCCGGGTCAAGGGGCGGCAGATCGATGTCGAGACCACGCAAGGCGTCGTGATGCTCCGCGGTAAAGTCGATTCGGAATCGGCCAAGCAGGCGGCGGGGGACGTCACCAAAATGCTCGATGGCGTCAAGACGGTGAAGAACGACCTCGAGGTGGTGGCCCCGTCCAAGCAGGCAGCAGTCGAGGAGAAGGACGAGGCTGTCACCGCACGGGTGAAGGAACACTTCGCGAAGGACGCCCATCTGAAGAAAGCCGAGATTGCGGTGCAGACGAATGCAGGCGTGGTCTCGTTGACCGGCGAAGTCAAGGACCTCATGACCAGTGCCAATGCATCCTGGACTGCGTGGTTCGTGTCGGGCGTGAAGTCCGTGAAGAATGATCTCACAGTGAAAGAGAAGGCCTAAGGCATTGTGAAATGCCCGACCTGTGTCGTTCGAAACGACCGAATCAGTGCTATCGGATACATCACCATTTCGTGCAAGGAGGTTTCGTCATGAACAAGCTCATCGGGTTGTTTGTATGTGTAATGGCCATCGGTGTCGGCGCGGCATCCCTTTCATTCGCAGCTGATGACATGGCGGTGCACAGCAGCCAGACAATCAGCGGGGATCTGCTGAAAATCGACGGGGAATTTTACGTGGTGAAGGAAATGTCCGGCAAGGAAATCCGCCTGCATGTCGACAAGACTACGACCACGGATGGCTCCATCAATGTCGGCGAAAAAATCGAGGTCCAGGCCACGGAAAAGAACCACGCCGTGTCTATTCGACATGTACAGCCTAAAAAGTAGGTCGAAGGTAGAAATTTAAGCGTAGAGAGTGGGCCGGTCTGTAGGACTGGCCCACTGGACTCAAGAAGGGTTGGCCTGCTCGTCATGAGAGGGGGCCAACAGCGGGAGGATTGTCTTATGCGCACCATGACGTTGAAGGGGCTTGTGGGGGCATTGGTTCTGGCAGGCGTCGGGCTCGTGACGACTGCCTGTAACACGTCCAAAGCCACGGTGGATACGTTCGCCAAGTTTACCTCGAGCACGAGTCCTGGGGAGATGTTCGATGCCGATGGTTACGTCAAGCAAAGCCAAAAGGCGCGTCTGTTTACCGCGGTCGCGTTCGAGAACCTCGAACAGGACATTGCACGCGGGAATGGAGAATATCTCGCATCGTTGGGCGTGTTGCTGAATATTTCAGCCGCAGATCAGGAGGAGTTTCGAACGCGCGCTCAGAGCGCATATCCCCGCCTCTTCGCGTCCGATGGGCGGACAGCGGAAAGCCTATTGGCTATGCTGACTCGCCAAAGAGAGGACGGTCGAACAGACCGACCATAAAAGGGCTACGTGTCCCTGCCCGTACGTTCATCTTTATTTCTAAGCTCAAGGAGGCCGCTATGTTGTTATTCAAAATGTTCATCGTGGGTGGATTGATCGTCATAGGCGCATTGTCTGCGGAGGCTGCGGACATGGAGCTGCAGCTCGTCGATAAGAACTGTTGGATCGAGGTGTTCGATGACACGAAGTACGATGCCGATGACCCGCATGTCAAATTGCAGGGTCCCAAAGAGTACGCCTCTTTGAAAAATCTGAGCGGCAGGGATTGGGCAAACGATATTCAGAGTGTCATTGTGGGATCGAGCGCCTCGGTGCTTGCCTATAAAGATAAGGATTTCAGGGGTGCAGAGATCGCCTTCGCGCCGGGGCAGCGCATTCCGGACCTGTCCAATCTGGATATGTCGAACGACATTGAATCGATGAAGATTACCTGCGCGAAGTAGCCGTCCGTCGGAGCAGGCTCGGGATGAGCACTGCCGGTGCTCATCCCGAGCCTGTCCTGCTGATCAACCTGGCCGGCAGGGTGGCCGGGTCCCTGGCCGTGCCGTCTTGTGTTGCGTCTTCGATCGGTCAGGTTCCTGGCATACAGCTCTCTCTCATGCCAGGCTCGGCGGGCGAGCTGCGCCGGTATTCCCAGGATCAACGGTCCAAGGGGAGCCGGGGAGCGATGCAGCCACTGCATACTCCAGTTTCTCGCCAGCGCTCGATCTTCTGATTCGCATTGAACGTCGACAGACATATTGGCCTTGAGACCGTCGACTCCAACCGACCGCGGCCTTACGTCGGAAGCCCCGAAGCGAGGCATCCGCCTCCTCCACCCTGATTGCGAATTGGTTCGCAAGACCTCACCTGGACGAAAGAGGCCTCACCGATGAAGGTACGCGGCAAGATCAATCTCAGTAGCTTGCTCCATCTGAGAGCGAGCTTTCCTGAAAACGATTTGGCAGAAAAATACGCCGGCGGCGAGCCTCCGCTGCGTTCGGAGCTCTTCAGCGCCGATCAAATGGAGCAGCACGGCAAGATTCTGGCTGGTCAGCACCAGGTAAGTCCGGGACAGGCTCCGGACCAGTTGCTGGGCAGGCTGGCTGAGAATGAAGACGTGCTGATCGGCGTGCGCGATCTGTTGGCCGAAGCGGTCAAGGCGAACCGCCGGATTACGCCGGCGGGGGAATGGCTGCTCGATAATTTCTATCTCATCGAAGAGCAGATTCGCACGGCGAAGAGACACTTGCCCAGGGGATACAGCCGTGAGCTGCCGCGCTTACTGGATGGCTCATCGGTCGGACTTCCACGCGTGTATGCCATCGCGCTTGAAACGATCTCGCATGGCGACGGACGAGTCGATCCGGGTAGCCTCAGTCGTTTCGTGGCCGCCTACCAGACGATGACCAGCCTCACCTTAGGCGAATTATGGGCCATCCCGATCATGCTCCGCCTGGCCCTGATCGAGAATCTCCGGCGCGCGGCCACGCGTATCGCCGCGCATAGGATCGACCGCAATCGCGCCGACTACTGGGCGGATCAAATGATGGAGATCGCCGAACAGGATCCCAAAAATCTGATTCTGGTGACGGCGGACATGGCGCGGTCGAGCCCGCCAATGGCGAGTGCGTTTGTCGCGGAGTTCGCGCGGCGGTTGCAGGGACAGAGCCCCGCATTGGCATTGCCCCTCACCTGGATCGAGCAGCAGCTCTCCGAGTCCGGTCTGACGATTGAACAGTCGGTGCAATCGGAAAACCAACAGCAGGCCGTCGATCAGGTCTCCATCAGCAACAGCATCGGCAGTCTCCGGTTTCTGGGCGCGATGGACTGGCGCAGGTTCGTCGAGACGATGAGCGTGGTCGAGCAGACGCTGCGAGAGGATCCCGCCGCCGCCTACGGCAAGATGGATTTTGCGACCCGCGATCGGTACCGCCATGTGGTCGAGAAAATGGCGAGGAGCAGCCGGCTCTCTGAACCTGAAGTGGCGCGCCACGCGATCCTTCTTGCGCAACAGCGCGCGAGCGGGCAGGGCGGCGACAGTCGAGAAACCCATGTTGGATTCTACCTGATCGACAAGGGGGTGCCAGAGCTCGAACGAATGGCAGAGGTGCGCCTCTCCACCTGTGAGGCGCTTCAGCATGCGAGCAGCCGGTGTCCGTTGCTCCTGTATGTCGGCACGATTGCGTTGATGACGGGGGGCTTCACCGGCGGCTTGCTGGCGCTGGCGGATGCCGAGGAGATGGCGTGGTGGTTACTCGCGTTGGTCGGTCTCCTGTCCCTGCTCGGTACCAGTCAATTGGCGGTGGCGCTGGCGAACTGGCTGACGACAAGGCTAGTGACACCACATGCGCTGCCGCGACTGGATCTCACCGGCGGCATCCCCCAGGAGTTGCGCACGCTGGTCGTGGTTCCGACGATGCTGAGCAGTCTTGAACATATCGATGCGCTGGCCGAAGCGCTCGAAGTCCGGTTTCTGGCCAATCGAGACGAACACCTCTATTTCGGTCTGTTGACCGATTTTCGAGACGCGTATGAGGAAACATGTCCGGAAGATGAGCCCCTGTTGCGGCTGGCCCGGAAGAGAGTCGACGCGCTGAATGAAAAGTACCGGGAGGTGACGCGCGATGCGTTTTTTCTGTTTCATCGCCCCCGCCGGTGGAATCCCGGGGAGCGGATCTGGATGGGATATGAGCGGAAGCGAGGTAAGCTTGCCGACTTAAACCAACTGCTTCGCGGTGGCTCACGGGATCGCTTCTCACTGATCGTCGGTGAGACGGCCGTGCTGTCGAACGTGCAATACGTCATCACCCTCGATACGGATACACAACTACCGCGCGATGCGGCGCGGCAGTTTGTGGGCGCGATGGCGCATCCGCTGAATCGTGCGCGATACGACGAACAGCAGCAGCGGGTCTGCGAAGGGTACGGGATTCTGCAGCCACGCGTCGCCGTGAGCCTCCCGGGCACGAGCCGGTCGTACTATGCACAACTCCACGGGAGTGAGCCGGGTATCGATCCCTATACACGCGCCGTCTCCGATGTCTACCAGGACCTGTTCGGCGAAGGCTCGTTCATCGGCAAGGGGATCTATGAGGTCGACGCGTTCGAACGCGCCCTCGCAGACCGCTATCCCGAGAACCGGATCCTCAGCCACGATCTGCTGGAAGGGTGCTACGCGCGATCTGGGCTGTTGAGCGATGTGCATTTATACGAGGAGAATCCCCCTTGCTACCGCGTGGATATGAGCCGCCGGCACCGCTGGATCCGTGGAGATTGGCAACTTGCGGGGTGGCTCCTGCCGCGCGTTCCCGGCCCCGGAGGGCGGCGTCAGAAGAATCCGCTCTCCGGACTGTCTCGATGGAAGCTCTTCGATAACCTCCGGCGAAGTCTCGTCCCGTCGGCATTGACCCTCCTGTTGCTGCTCGGCTGGACGGTCGTATCTCCGTTCTGGTTGTGGACCCTGTCGGTGATCGGCATCGTCCTGATTCCTCCTCTACTCGCCACGATTCTCGATCTGTTTCAGAAGCCGGAGGATCTGTTGCCGGAGCAGCATGCCGCCACCGCGCTCCGCACGGCCGGCCGCCACGTCCTTCAGACGGTCTTGACGATCGCGTTCCTTCCCTACGAGGCGTTCGTCAGTGTGGATGCGATTGTGCGCACGGTCTTGCGAATGGCGGTCACGCAGACACGACTGCTGGAATGGAGCCCGTCAAGTCACCCGGATCTCGATCGCCGCACAGACCTCGTCGCCTACTGTCGGACGATGTGGTTCGGACCCGTTCTTGCCATGGCCGCAGTGCTGTACCTGGCGCTGTCGGAGCCGGGCGTCTTCGGTGTCGCGATGCCCATCTTGATTCTCTGGTTCACCTCCCCTGCGATCGCGTGGTTCATCAGCCAACCGATCGTTCGGCGCGATGCAAATCTGACGGCCGACCAGACGATCTTTCTCCGGACGCTCTCCCGTAAGACCTGGGCCTTCTTCGAGAAGTTCGTCGGAGCAGGCGATCATTGGCTGCCGCCTGACAATTTTCAAGAACATCCCGTGGCCGTCGTCGCGCATCGCACGTCGCCGACCAACATGGGTCTCGCGCTGCTCGCGAATTTGTCCGCATACGACTTCGGCTACCTGTCGGGCGGACAACTCATCGAACGCACATCGAATGCGCTCCACACGATGAAAGCGTTGGAGCGGCATCGGGGACACTTTTACAACTGGTACGACACGCAATCGCTGAAACCGTTGCTGCCGACCTATGTGTCGACGGTGGACAGCGGAAACCTTGCAGGCCATCTGCTGACACTTCGGCCGGGTCTGCTCGCACTCCCCGATCAGAAAATTCTAGGGTCGCGATTCTTTGACGGGCTCACCGACACATTCAGGATTCTCGAGGATGCTGTAGGGGAAGCCTCGTCCGGTCCACTTGCTCAATTCCAGCAGCAGCTGGCGGTTGCCTCCGAGTCCAGGCCAACCACGCTTACGGCGGCACGGTTCTGCCTCGACCGGCTGGCGACGACCGCCGAGGAGATACGCTCGAACGTGAAGGCGACCCCCGAGAGTCAGGTGGCCTGGTGGGCGCACGCACTCGCTCGGCAATGCCAAGCCGCTCTCGCGGATCTCACGTTCCTCGCTCCATGGGCCTTGCTGCCGGCCTCACCGAACAGGATCAGCGAATATGGCGACCTCGACGAAATCCCCACATTGCGAGAATTGGCACGCCTTGACGAGGACTGTCTACCGGCCATCGAACAGCGGATGGGCCTGGAGCCGACGCCTGAGGGGAATGCATGGGTCGAGCGGCTGCAGGCGTTCATGGCGAAGGCGAGCCAGCGCGCGCGAGAACGAATCGCGGCGATCGAATCCCTGGCACGGCAAGCCGGTCTCTTCGCGAATGTGGAGTACGATTTCCTGTTCGACGAGGGTTGTCAGTTGCTCGCGATCGGCTACAACGTCGGCGAGCGCAGGCGGGATTCGAGTTATTACGATCTGCTGGCGTCGGAAGCGAGACTGTGCTGTTTCGTGGCGATTGCACAGGGACAACTGCCGCAAGAAAGCTGGTTTGCGCTCGGGCGTCTCCTCACGACCACCGGCGGAGGGCCGGTATTGATCTCGTGGAGCGGGTCGATGTTCGAGTACCTCATGCCGCTGTTGGTGATGCCGACCTACGAGAACACCCTGCTCGACCAGACCTGCAAGGCGGCGGTGGAGAGACAGATCGAGTATGGCAAGCAGCGCAACGTCCCCTGGGGCATTTCGGAATCCGGTTACAACATGACCGATGTGCATCTCAACTACCAATACCGCGCGTTCGGCGTGCCCGGGCTGGGACTCAAACGTGGGTTGGCCGACGATGTCGTGATTGCACCCTATGCCTCGGCGCTTGCGCTGATGGTGGCGCCCGAAGAGGCCTGCCTGAATTTGCAGCGGCTCGCGATGGAAGGCGTTGAAGGACCATTCGGGATGTATGAAGCGATCGACTATACGCCATCCCGGCTCCCGCGCGGGCAAGCGAGTGCCCTGGTTCGATCGTACATGGCCCATCACGAAGGCATGAGCTTGTTATCCTTGGCCTACCTGCTCCTGGACCGTCCGATGCAGAAGCGATTCGAGTCGGATCCGTTGTTCCAGGCGACCACGCTGTTGCTGCACGAGCGGATCCCAAAGGTCACGGCCTGGTATGCGCCGACGGTCGAGCTGTCCGACGTCCAGACGGCGGCCAGTGGATGGGAGACGCCGGTGCGCCGATTCAGCAGTCCACATACGCCGATTCCGGAAGTCCACTTATTGTCGAATGGTCGTTATCACGTGATGATCACGAATGCGGGTGGCGGCTATAGCCGTTGGAGGGACCTCGCCGTGACACGCTGGCGAGAAGATAGTACCTGCGACAACTGGGGGACGTTCTGTTACATCCGCGACGTGACGAGCGGGGAGTTCTGGTCCACGGCCTATCAGCCGACATTGACGCCACCGAAGTCCTACGAAGTCATCTTTTCCGAGGGACGGGCTGAGTTTCGCCGGCGTGACCACGATGTCGAGACGTATACCGAAATCGTGGTGTCTCCGGAAGACGACATCGAATTACGTCGCACCCGCATCACCAACGGCTCAAGGGTCCGCCGGACGATTGAGATTACGAGTTACGCAGAAGTCGTGCTCGCCTCACCTGCGGCAGACGCCCTGCATCCGGCGTTCAGCAATCTCTTTGTGCAGACCGAGATCGTTCGCGAACAGCAAGCGATTCTCTGTACGCGCAGGCCCCGCTCCGTCGACGAACATTCGCCATGGATGTGTCACCTTATGGCCGTGCATGGCGCAGACGTCGGCACGATGTCCTACGAGACGGACCGCCTCCAGTTCATCGGCCGCGGCCACACCACCGCCGATCCACAAGCCCTGGGCGGACTCGGCGCGCGAGCAGAGGCGGCGGCGCTCTCCGGCAGCGAGGGCTCCGTGCTCGATCCGATTGTCGCCATCCGGTGCCGGGTGACGCTCGATCCTGAAGAGTCGGCCACGATCGATCTCGTGACCGGCATCGGCGACACCCGCGACATCTGTCTGGGCTTGGCCGAGAAATACCACGATCGGCGGCTGGCCGACCGTGTTTTCGATCTGGCCTGGACCCATAATCAGGTGGTCATGCGGCAGCTGAATGCCACCGAGGCCGATGCGCAACTCTATGGTTGCCTGGCCAACTCGATCCTCTACGCCAATTCCTCTCTGCGGGCCGACTCGAATGATCTGATTAAAAACCGCCGCGGGCAATCCGGGCTCTGGGGCTACGCGATTTCAGGCGATTTGCCGATCGTGCTGTTGCAGATCGGCAATCCGACAAATATCGATCTGGTGCGACAGCTTGTACAGGCCCATGCCTATTGGCGCTCGAAGGGGGTAGCCGTGGACCTGGTGATCTGGAATGAAGACCGCACTGGGTACCGGCAAGTCTTGCATGAACAGATTCTTGGGCTGATCGCCTCGGGTCTCGAAGCACAGGTGATGGATCGACCCGGCGGCATCTTCGTCCGTCCGATCGACCAGATCTCGAACGAGGACCGCATTCTGCTGCAATCGGTCGCCCGCGTCATTCTCACCGACAATCGGGGATCGCTCGCGGACCAGATCGCCCGTCGCGTCCATCCGGACGTCACGGTGCCGCGCCTGATACCAACCAGAACCCGCCGAACCGAGCCCGTGCCATCCGCTGCGCTGCCACGCCACGATCTCTTGTTCTTCAACGGGCTGGGAGGGTTCACGCCCGATGGCCGCGAGTATGTCGTCACGACCGCGCACGGACATGTGACCCCGGCGCCATGGGTGAACGTGCTGGCGAATCCGCATTTCGGCACCGTCATCTCGGAAAGCGGCCAGGCCTATACGTGGTATGAGAACGCCCACGAATTCCGCCTCACTCCCTGGCACAACGACCCGGTGAGCGATGCGAGCGGAGAAGCGTTCTACCTCCGTGACGAAGAGCGGGGTCACTTCTGGTCCCCCACGCCGCTGCCCAGCCGCGGGGCGACCCCGTACGTCAGCCGGCATGGTTTCGGGTATAGCGTCTTCGAGCATACGGAGCGCGGAATCCGTTCGGAGTTATGGGTATACGTGGCCCTGGATGCACCGATCAAGTTCACGGTCTTAAAAGTAAGGAACGAGTCAGGCCGGGCGCGCAAACTCTCCGCGACGGGTTATATGGAATGGGTGCTGGGAGATTTGCGGCCAAAATCGGCGATGCACGTCGTGACTGAGTTGGACGCGAAGAGCGGCGCGATCTTCGCGAGGAATCCCTATCACCCTGAGTTCGGCGGGAAGATGGCGTTCTTTGACGTGCAGGAGACGGCTCGAACCATCAGTGGAGACCGGACTGAGTTTATCGGGCGCAACGGTTCGCTGCGCAATCCGGCGGCGATGGCGTCGTCCGGGCTCTCGGGCAACGTGGGGGCCGGCCTCGATCCCTGCGCCGCGATCCACGTTCCCTTCGAACTGGCCGACGGACAAGAGCGTGAGATCATCTTTATGTGTGGCGTCGGGCAAGACGCGGAGGACGCAGGAAATCTGATCCATCGCTTCCGGGGATCTGCGGCTGCGCGGGGCGCCCTCGAAGCGGTGTGGCAATATTGGACGCACGCGCTCGGTGCTGTGCAGGTGGAGACCCCAGACCAATCACTGAACGTGCTGACCAACGGCTGGCTGATGTACCAAACGCTCGCCTGCCGTCTATGGGCACGGAGCGGATACTATCAATCGGGGGGCGCCTTCGGGTTCCGCGATCAATTGCAAGATTCCATGGCGCTCATCCACACCGAGCCGCATCTTGTGCGCGAGCATCTTCTGCTGTGCGCCGCCAGGCAATTTCAGGAAGGCGATGTCCAGCATTGGTGGCATCCCCCTACTGGCCGAGGCGTGCGTACACGCTGTTCGGACGATTACCTCTGGCTACCGCTGGCAGCATGCCGATACGTGCTGAGCACAGGGGATAGCGGGGTCTTGGATGAGCCCATCCACTTCGTCGAAGGCCGTCCGGTCAATCAGGAGGAGGATTCGTATTACGATCTGCCTGGCCGATCTGAACAGACGGCCAGTTTGTACGAGCATTGCGTGCGAGCCATTCTCAACGGCCTCACACGGGGGGCGCATGGCCTCCCGCTCATCGGATCCGGTGACTGGAACGACGGCATGGACATGGTCGGCAAACAGGGCAAAGGCGAGAGTATTTGGTTGGGATTCTTCCTGTACGACGTGCTCATGCAGTTCACCAAGGTGGCACGTCTGCGTGGCGACCTCTCCTTTGCGCAACGTTGCCAGGAGGAGGCGCATGACCTGCGCCAGCATCTCGAACAGCATGGCTGGGACGGAGCATGGTATCGCCGTGCCTACTTTGACGATGGCTCGCCTCTCGGGTCGGCGAGCAACCCTGAATGCCAGATCGATTCGATTGCGCAAAGCTGGTCGGTTCTCTCCGGGGCGGGGGATGCGACGCGCTCGCACATGGCGATGGAGTCGATGGATCGGCGCCTCGTTCGCCGTGACTCTGCGCTGATCCAACTGTTGGATCCGCCGTTCGACAAGTCGACGTTGAATCCCGGCTACATCAAAGGGTACGTCCCGGGGGTGAGAGAAAATGGCGGGCAATATACCCATGCGGCGATCTGGGCGGCGATGGCGTTCGCCGCGCTGGGAGACGGACGACGCGCGTGGGAACTGTTGTCCATGATCAACCCGATCAACCATGCGAGATCTTCGGAGGAGACCGCGATCTACAAAGTCGAGCCCTACGTGGTCGCCGCCGACGTCTATGCGGTCTCGCCACATACCGGCCGCGGAGGATGGACCTGGTACACGGGTTCGGCCGGCTGGATGTACCGGCTCATCGTCGAATCACTTCTCGGGGTGAGGCTGGACGTAGACAAGTTATACGTGACTCCCTGTCTCTCTTCGGGTTGGAAGGAGTTCAGGTTGCACTACCGATACCGGGACACGCATTACCATATCACCGTCTCGCACGTCATAGCCGAGACCGGTATGACGAGCGTGACGGTCGATGGCGTCAAGCAATTCGATCGGGCGATTCTTCTTGTGGACGACCGGCAGGACCATTCGGTTGAGGTCACAATCCAGGCCGCGCAGTGAACGGAGAAGGATAGGCCGCAGTTCATGACAGGCTTCCTCGCCGTCACTCTCAGCGAGAAGGAGGCGGCGCCATGCCGACTTGCGGAAGCGCCCCCATGCCTCATATGCCAACATCGCTGAAAGAATGACGTCTCCAATCCCATTCGAGTCGCACAATCGATCTGCGCGCCACGCTGCCATCGGATTTATGCACCTGATCTGAGCAGTATTGACCAGACCGCTGCCGGTCTTCTCGCCATACTCATTTTGCATGGAGAAGATCATGAAAGGCGGGACCAGATTAAGAGAACCGCTCAAGGGGAGGGAGACCGTATGAACGCGGAGCAACTCAAAGAGAAATGGATGCAGTTCAAAGGCGAACTGACACAGCAGTATGGCAAGTTTGCCGATGACAACGTGGACCAGATCGAAGGCAATGTCGACACGCTCATCGGTACAGTTCAGGAGCGGTGTGGCGAGAACAATGATGCGTTCATAAAAGGGGCGGACCGATGGCAACAACAGCCTGGGCCACAACGCTGGGGGAGCAGCCCCACTGAATGGATGCGATTCACGAGAGATTAACGAACGACCTCACGATGAAAGAGAGGGGCTGAACGATGGGAAGCAATACAGTGATGCCACTGAACCAACCCGCCACCTCATGGCGTCCGGCTGCTCCAGCGCTGTGCCTGGCTCTCGTCCAGGCAGGCCGTCGAAAAAACATTGACCAGCCGCTGCCCGGATCACCGGGCATGCCGGCGAACGGAACAGGGCGGCCACGTTGATGTGGCGGCTATCGCATTGTGAGCCGCCGTGAAAACCACCCGAGCATGACGCGACTACCGCGGCGACGGGTGATCGACACAATAGAAATGGGGCATTCCCCGAAAGGAGAGCATCGTGAAAACTACCACCTCGACAGCAGTACAACCTGACAATGCCGCGACGCGTGCGTCCCGAAAGGAAGAAATCGTGAAAGAAGCCATCGGTCTGACCGATGTGAAGACGCTTCGGGCTCGGGCACGGCAGGGGATCGAGGACGGGGCCATGACCGCGGGCTACAAGGCCAAAGCGGAGACCGTGATCAAGTTGCTGAACGAAGCTCTCGCCACGGAAATTGTCTGCGTCCTTCGCTACAAGCGTCATTATTTCATGGCCAGCGGGATCAATTCTCTCAGCGTGAAGGCCGAGTTTCTCCAGCATGTTATTGAGGAACAGGCCCATGCCGATCTATTGGCCGAACGCATCGTGCAACTCGGGGGTGAGCCGGACTTATCTCCTGAACGGCTGCTGAGCCGGAGCCACTCGGAATATGTCGAAGGGGACTCCTTGATAGAGATGATCACGGAAGACCTGATTGCCGAACGGATTGCGATCGACAGCTATCGGGAATTGGTTACCTATGTCGGCACGGATGATCCCACGACCCGTAAGGTGTTGGAGCAGATCCTCGCTCAAGAAGAAGAACATGCCGAGGACCTGTCCAGTCTCTTGAAGGACCTCGGTTCTGAAGCTCAACCTCATCGCCCGGGTCGCTAATCGGGCGGGAAAGAAGGTGCACCATGGGAAAGGCATTTATTCTCTGGCTGTTGGGAGTGCCGTTCACCTTGCTCGTCGTCCTCTGGGTATTCGGTGTCCTTCGATGATCTGGCATGTGAAGGGTTTCCCTCTCGCAGCGCCGCAGAGCGGAGGAGGCGCGCGATGATTGTCGAGATCGCCGTATGTGTGGGGACGGGGGCGTTCGTCGTGCTGGTCTACGCGCTGGTCCCGCTCTTGAGACAGCTCCGGAGGCCGATGGCGGAATCAGAGCATCTGCTGGTCCATATGAACGCCGAGCTGCCATTGTTGCTCAGGGAGATGCGGGCGACGACAGAGCATCTGAACGCGCTCATCGCGCAGGCGCAGGGAGGGGTCGAGCATGCGGCGGGCTTGCTGCATGCGGTTGGTGCGTTGGGCGATACCGTGCAGCGGGTTCATGCGATGGCGGGGGGTACGAGCCGGGCACTTCTCGTCAACCTGGCCAGCATGGTGGCCGGGTTGAAGGCGACGGCAGGGGCCGTCACGTCACACATTCACGGAGAAGGAGGGACGTACAATGGCACACGATAGAGGCTGCTCATTGGGATTCGTGGGGTTGGCATTTGTGGGCGGAGGGTTGCTGGGCGCTGCGATGGCGCTGTTGCTGGCGCCGCAGTCCGGTCGTGAGTCACGGGATCAGTTGCGAGGCTATGCGCGGCGAGCGGAAGAGAACCTCCATGAGTTTGCCGATACCGCCACCCAGGTTGTGGCGCAGGCGGTGGACAGAGGACGCGAGTTCGTTCAGGAGAACAAGTCGGTCCTGACCGAGGCGGTGGCAGTCGGGCGTGCGGCGATGTCACGGGAGCGTGAGCGGCTGTCTGGCGAAAAGAACGCGTGACGGCAGAATGTCGAGACGCAGCTGCGAGCCGATGGGTTGAACGCAGAGAAAAAGGAGATGCACGATGAATATGATACTGACCGTCCTCTTGATTCTGTTGCTCGTTGGCGCATTGCCCACCTGGCCGCATAGCGCCGGGTGGGGCTATTACCCGAGTGGCGGGGTGGGCATAATTTTGCTGGTCCTGCTCATCGTGGTCCTGACCAGTCGGCGTGGCCGGACGGTGCGCTGAGAGATCTGTAGCAATTGCGCGCACGGCGCCCTGTCTCATGTACGGGGGCTGGCCTCGCAGGGAAGAAGCCGCCCGTCATGTTCGCAGGCGAAAGGATAGGACTATGAAAACAACAACGATTCTCGGCATCGCGCTCATTATGCTCGGCATCGTCGCGTTCACCTACCAAGGCATTACCTACACCACCCGTGAAAAAGTGATTGACCTCGGCCCACTCCAAGCCACGGTCGACAAGAACGAAACCATTCCGCTGACGCCTCTCGTCGGGGGGCTGGCGCTCGTCGGCGGGATCATCTTGCTCATCGGTGGAGCCAAGAGAGGCTCATGACGTGACGACAGGTCTCGCGATGCAGCGCAACGAGGTGTGCCGGTGACAGGCGGAAGCCGCGGGAGCGAGAAACCGTGAAGACCGGGACCGTCCTCGCACATGTGCTGATGAGTCTGGTGCTGGCGGCCGGATGCGCAGACCCGACTGAGCAGCGGCTCAGGCAGGTGCAGCAGGAGTTGGCGCAGGTGCTGCGAACAGCCTTGCGCGAGGGTGACGTCAGGATCCAACGGACCGGCGATCATCTCACCATCGTAATTGCCGAACGGCTGCTCTTCGATGCCGGGAGTCCGGTGATCACGCCGAGCGGCATCGACGTGCTGGCCCGTATGGGAATAGTTTTCAACGCGGCATCGCTCAAAGAAATCCGAGTGGCCGGGCATGCCGACCAGGCTCCGATCTCCGATCCGTCCACCCGGTATTTCGAGAAGTTGGCCTTGTCCAAAGCTCGTGCGACGCACACGGTCCGTGCGATGAAGGCCTCCGGGACGAATTCACAGAGTGTCATCGTCGAATGGTTCGGGGACATCCGGCCGATCGCCAGTAATGAGACTGAAGAAGGGCGGCAAATGAATCGCCGCGTCGAAATTCTGCTGTACGCAGGAATGTGACCGGACATGTTCATGCGCGAGCCGTAAAGGTCACGGACACACTATGATGGAGAATCTGGATGCCATGCCCTTGTCCTTCATGCTGCTGGGCATGTTTGCCGGTGTTGCCGCGATCTATTATACATTCGGGATCGCTCGTGAATGGCTGCGGCGATGGGGCGGCGCCACCACCGGCACGATCCGCAGGGCGGTCGTGCCCGATGTCTCTCTCGATGGGCACATCGCGACCCAATGGACTGAAGGCCGGGTACGGTTGGATTTTCTTCTGGCCATGCTGAAGAAGCTGGGACGCTCGTTGGAGCAGGAGGTGGAGACCCTGAAGGGGCTCGATCATGCCGACCCCCTGTATGAGCGCGAAGCCCGTAAGATGGTCGAACCCAACCTGCGGCGCTTCACCTTCGATCGACATCTGCGGGATGAGTGCCGCGCGCTGATCCCCTTCCTCCGGTTCTGCGCCCATGATCTGGCGGAATCTCAGGGCCTCGACATGACACAGAAATTGAGCGTCCTCGACGAGATCCAAGCGGCCTTCGAGTTGGTTGATCGCGGCTGACTGCACGTGCGCTCAATCGGTTATCCCCTTTGCTCACAGGAGGTCCCGTGATGAACGTCCTACGCGCATGTGTCGTCGTGTTACTGCTGTTGCTCGGCGCTCCAGCGCAGGCACAACCTCTCTGCGAAGACTGTCTCAAGGCCTCGCAAGACCAGCTGACGCAATGCCTCGAGAGTGCGATTAGCGCAGAGGATAAGAAGTCCTGCCTGGAGAGACAGGAAGCCAAAGCGAAGACCTGCGAAACCGGTACATGCAAGATGGAACGGGACAGGAGTACCAAGAAAGAGGCCCCCCTCCCTCAGAAGAAGTAGCGGCTGTACGAGAGAAAACAGCCATCTGGCCTCCCCGATTGACAACAATACGCCATGTTTTATAATAGCCACCCGTAGCAGGCACCGGCATGCTGTCGATGCCCTCCCTTCACGTGAATGGAGTCCTCCTGATGGCCCGGAAGCAACCTCCGCCGTTTTCCCCCAAAGACCTTTCTCGCAAAAATCGGCCCAGGCACAAGCTTGCTCCAATCCGCCAAGCGTCAACTGATCTTTTCGCAAGGGGATGCCGCAGATGCCGTGTTCTATGTTCAGACCGGCCAGATCAAGCTCACCGTGGTCTCGCAGCAGGGCAAAGAAGCCATCATCGCATTGCTGGAGCCGGGCAGTTTTTTCGGGGAAGGCTGTCTCGCCGGGCAGTTGGTCTGTATGGCCACGGCGACTGCCGCGGCACAGTCCACGCTCGTCCGCATTGACAAACAAGCCATGATTCGTGTGCTCCACGAGGACCCCGGCTTCTCCGAGCTGTTCCTTGCCTATCTCCTGACACGCAACATCCGCATCCAAGAAGACTTGGTGGATCAACTCTTTCACACGAGCGAGAAGCGGCTGGCGCGAGTGCTGCTGCTCATGGCCCACTTTGGGAAAGAAGGCAAGTCGGAGGCGATCATTCCCAAGATCAGTCAGGAGGTGCTGGCCGAAATGGTCGGCACCACGAGGTCACGGGTGAGTTTCTTCATGAATAAGTTCCGGAAGCTGGGCTTCTTGAAGTACAACGGTGGCGTCCACGTGCATAGCTCCCTCCTCAGTATCGTGCTCCACGACTAGCAGGCCTTGCTGAACAGCCTGCGGCTACGTTTGACGGTGTCCCCTTCTGTTGCTGCGTTGCCCCATCATTGTTCAAACCTGAGCAATTCTGAACAGCTGCCTCGTCATCGACAGGCGTAGTCTTTGGGATAGCCCCTCACGGGTCATCCGGGCCGGACCGTTGTATCGGAGTCGAGGGAGTCGCAACCTGCTCAGTACAATTCTGATGGTTCTCTTGGCGCTGTTTCTCTTCGGTGCGTGGCCGACCTGGTCACAGCTACCTCGGGAGCATCGGGTTCGGCGCGGTCGAATGGCGCTAGGGTCGCCGGCGGCGGCTGAATCGACACCAGGACGTGCGGCTGACATGGATGAGCCTGTCATAGGGGTGAGGAACAGACGATGCGTCACCTGTCATTGTAACTGGCAAGTGAAATGAACCAGGCGGCGCTTGCCGTAAAGCTGAATCGTTCAGCCTCGACCGCTCCCGCCGCGGCACATCCTTGCAGCGGCAGGTTATTGGGGTGTATCCATAGATCGGTCCCGATGGGGCAATCATGGGAAGCAGAGTTGGATTGCTGAGAGCAAGAGGGGGCGAGCGTTGACGCTTCAGGCACGGTTGGACCTCGACAAACCCTGGTGGTCGGGAATCTTATTGCCCCTGTCGTTCCTCCTATCGTTTGCCGTCGCCGTCGGAGTGGTCTTTTATACGACGGCGTCGTTGAGAGCCGTGCTGGTCGAAGAACGGGGCGCAGACCTCGCTCGAACGGCCGCCAGGGTCGCGGATAGGCTTGATCGTGTCTTGTTCGATCGGTTCGGCGATATCCAGGTGTTTGCGAATGACCGAGTGCTCTTAGAAAGCAATCAGGCTGCGAAGAGACAGCGGTTACTGCAATACAAACAAATGTACTGGCAGTATTCCTGGATTGGGGTGACCGATGAGACTGGTCGGGTGGTCGCGGCGACCGACGGGGAGGTCAGGCCAAAGATAAGCGGGCCGGCAAAGGGCTCGGGAGAGGGTGGAACTCGGCCAGAATGGTTTCAACGGGTGAGACAGACGGGGCAGGTACATCTGGACTCGGCTCGGCCTTCACCAGAGTCAGAGGGGATCATGGTGGTGGGGTTCTCGGCTCCGATCTCCGGGCCACAGGGAGAGTTTCGCGGAGTGGTGACGAGCCAGGTCCCGCTGGAAAGTCTTCGAACCATTCTTGCGCAGGAAGCGAAGCTCCAACATGGAGAAGAAGCCCACGACTGGTTGGTGCTGAACCGTCAAGGAGCGATCATCCTCGAGAAGGGCCAACCGACGGGTATGGACAGTAACCTGTCGATGATGGACCTGCTTTCCGTCAGACGGGCAGCCGGGACGCGTGGCGAGTCCGGCTTTGTGGAGGAACTGCACCAGCGCCGGCAGATTCCTGTGGTGACCGGCTACGCGACTGCAGCAAACTATAGTAAATTTCCCGGATTCGACTGGACCGTGTTAGTTCGGTTGGATCGTGACCGTGCCTATGCTCCGATCAACCAGCGCGTCTGGGCCATCGTCTCCGTCGGGCTCCTGCTTGTCGTGCCGCTGGCCGGCTTCGGCCTCTGGGCGTCCTGGAGGCTGATTCGCGAGCAGCGCATTCTTGTGGTGTCGCAGCAGGCGCTGAAGGATAGCGTCGCCGAACTCAGCCGCTCCAACTCCGATCTGCAACAGTTTGCCTATGTCGCCTCCCATGACTTGCAGGAGCCGCTGCGGATGGTGGCCAGTTACGTGCAGCTCTTGGCGAGGCGCTACAGGGGCAAGCTGGATGCCGATGCCGACGAGTTCATCGCCTATGCCGTGGACGGGGCCAAGCGCATGCAACATTTGATCAATGACCTGTTGGCCTACTCACGTGTAACCTCGCAGGGCCACGTCTTTGAACCGGTGGACTGTAACGGGGTTCTGGCGGAGGTGCTGACCAATGTGCGGGCCGCGGTCGAGGAGAGCCGGGCGGTCGTGACCCATGATCCTCTCCCCACGGTGATGGCCGACGAGAGACAGCTGTGGCAGCTTTTTCAGAACCTGATTGCCAATGCCATCAAGTTCCATGGCGCGGAGCCTCCGAACGTTCACCTGTCGGCTGAGCAGCGGTCCAGCGAGTGGCTCTTCTCGGTTCGTGACCATGGCATCGGGATGGACCCCCAGTATGCCGAGCGGATTTTTGTCATTTTTCAACGCCTGCACGACAGAGAACAATATCCCGGCACCGGCATCGGCCTGGCTATCTGCAAGAAGATTGTGGAACGCCATGGCGGAAAAATCTGGGTGGTATCGCAGACAGGGCAGGGGGCGACCTTTCATTTCACCCTGCCGATAATCGGCCAGAGCCACCAGGGCTCGTGAGGCGTGACATGAGCCGGAGGGCCCCTCGGTCACCTATGACGTTGAGCGAAGGAGATACGACCGCATGAACAGCTATACGAATGTCAGGCCCGTGCAGATTCTTTTAGTGGAAGACAATTCCGGTGATGTCCGTCTCACGATTGAGGCCCTCAAAGAGGCCAAGATCCTCAACAGGCTCATGGTCGTCAAGGATGGCGTCGAAGCCTTGTTGTTCCTGCGTCAGCAAGGGCCGTACGCAGACGTGACGATTCCGGATCTCATCCTGCTCGATCTCAACCTTCCCAAGAAAGACGGGCGGGAGGTCCTGGCGGAGATCAAGGATGACGACAGGCTGAAACATATTCCCGTGGTCATCCTCACGACCTCTCGGGACGAAGAAGACGTGTTGAAGAGCTACAACCTCCATGCCAATTGCTACATCAGCAAGCCGGTGGAGTTGGACCAGTTCATCAGGGTGGTGAAATCGATCGAAGACTTCTGGCTCGGGATCGTGGTGCTGCCGAAGAATGACAACAACAAGGGCATGTGAGTCATCCCGATGGATATTCTCCTGATTGAAGACAACCCTGGCGATATCCGGCTGCTGCAGGAATATCTGAAAGAGGGCGGCACCTGCCGGTTTCAGATCACGCAGGTGGACCGGCTATCGGTCGGGCTTGCGCGCCTGGCGGAAGCCTGTTTTGATGTGGTGCTGCTGGATCTCACGCTTCCCGACAGTCAAGGGATCGACACGCTGCACCGATTGCATGAGGCCGCGAAGGGCGTGCCGATCGTTGTCCTGACCGGCACCGAGGATGACGTGCTGGGGGTCCAGCTCATCCAGGCCGGCGCCCAAGATTATTTGATCAAGGGACAGGTGACCGGCTCGCTGGTCATGCGTTCCATCCGTTACGCTGTTGAACGCAAGCGGGCAAAGGACGCGCTGCAACGCGCATTGGGCGACCTGCGTGCCCTCACGCGGAAGTTGGAGGCGGTGCGGGAAGACGAGCGGACCAGGATCGCTCGGGAATTACACGATGAATTGGGGATGCGCATGACCTGTCTGAAAATGGACCTTGCGCGGTTACGGGTTCTCATGAACAGCGCGTCTCGTTCCGCAGTGGAGGAGAAGTTGCAGTCGATGACCGAGGTCGTGGACACCACCATCGTCGCCGTGCAGGCACTGGTTTCAGAACTGAGGCCCGGGGTGCTGGATGATCTCGGATTGGTGGCAGCCGTCGAATGGCAGTGCCGGGATGTAGAACGGCGGAGCGGCATCCGATGTTTCGTGGACTCCGAGGAAGGGGATATCCCGCTGGCATCTGCCAAGGCCACAGCCGCCTTTCGTATCTGTCAAGAGGCGCTCATCAACGTGGTGCGGCATGCCGGGGCGAAGGAGGTACGCGTGCGCCTGGAGACCCTCGAGGGATTCCTGCGCCTGGAGATTCACGATGATGGACAGGGGATCCTGCCGGCGAGAATCACCGAGGCGACGTCGTTGGGTCTGTTGGGGATGCGCGAGCGGGCAGAGGCAGTCGGGGGGACGTTCCGGATTGTCGGCCTGCCGGGACAGGGGACGACCGTGACGGTGCGGGTGCCTTGCGGGTAAGTCGCAGGGCAGAGGTAGGAGGAGCCGGTGCTGAAAATTTTGATTGCCGAGGACTTCCCGCTGTATCGGCGGGGGGTGAAGGAATTGCTGGCCGACGGCCTCGGGGAGGTCACGGTTGGCGAATGTGGCAACGCCTACGATCTGCTGGAGCTGGTCCGGCTGAAGAAATGGGATCTGGTGATCCTGGATATCACCATGCCGGGAACCACCGGGACGGAGGCGCTGACGCAGCTGAAAGCCAAATACCCGAAGCTGCCGGTCCTGATGCTCAGCATGCATCCGGAGGATCAGTACGCCGTCCGTATGTTCAAGGCCGGTGCGGATGGATATCTGGCCAAGGCGAGCGCACCGGAAGAACTCGTGAAAGCCATCAAGAAAATACTTGGAGGAGGGAAGTATGTCAGCCCCGAGCTGGCAGAAACGTTGGCGATGACGCTCAAGGCGAATGCCGGCGACGACCCTCATGCGCAACTGTCGGACCGTGAATATGAGGTGATGTGCCTCATTGCATCAGGCAAGACGGTCTCTGAAATCGCCGAGACGTTGCATCTCGGCGTGACGACCATCAGCACCTATCGGGCGCGCATCCTGGAGAAGATGAATCTCAAGAACAACGCGGAGCTCACTCGCTACGCGCTTCAACGCGGACTGGTCAGCTGACCGGTCCGGTTTCCCTCTCGTGTCCGTAGACCCCCCCGAACATGCCTCCATTCTGCTGTCGTTCAAACCACGACAGAAAAATCGAACTGCCGCCGATGGTGCCCTCCGCGTGACGACAGTATAAGTAATGTACGAAAGATTCAGGCGCTCTACGCAATGCCGTGCAGAGGAGGGACCCATGAAATACGAATCCACCCAGATCATGTCACGCATTGAATGGTGCCGGCTCCAGCAACAACTCCACTCGGTCACGAAGGATGAACGCGCCGGGTGGCGAGCCGAGGAAGCGGGCCTCGCGGATGCCTTGGACGGGAGAGATCGGATCGCGTTCATGCGAGGGGAACACCAATCCCAGTTCTCTCGCTATCGACGCGGTCTCCTGGATGGGCAAACGCTCCTCAGTCTTGGCACGTTAACTCCCTGTGGGATGACAGGTATGGAGGGATGGAGCCCGCTTTTGGCCCCAGCCTTGGTGAACAGCAGGCCCTCACAGGTTCCTCCGTCAGCGCGCATGGAGTCCGTCCGATGATCTGTCCATAGGATGATGGGCCCTTGCGGCCCATGCGTACCGGCTCGATCCTCCGGAAGGGCTTGTTGGCCTGGTGTATGAAAGAGGTGGTGTATGTCCAGTCACATGTCGGTTGCTCGAACGACTCCTTCCGCGCCGAAGAGTGCAACCCTTCGTGCAGCAAAAATGCTTCCTATCTGTTGTGTGTGTGGACGCATTCGAGACGAGACCAAATCAACCCTTCGCCGCGAGCGCTGGGTATCGCCCAGAACCTATCGACAGACCCATGGCGTGGACTCAACCAAGCTCGCACTTACGCATACCTATTGCCTGAAATGTTTCGCGAAGGTCCAGGAAGAAGTGCGGCAGCTCTTACGGACTATCGGCACGCCATCATGAACCGGCGCATGGGCGGTGCCCCCATCAATTCCGTTCCGTTCACCCTGTCCGATGTGTCTCGCCGGACAACGGCCAGGGCCGCACAGCCGCGCAAGCAGGCGTCGGCTCCGTCCGACACCTCCTGTCTGCGTTGTGGGGGGTTATGCGTTCCCAGTTATACGGTATCCCTGGAAGGGGGCTATATCGGCGCACCGGAGACCCTGTGGCGTTGCGTGAACTGTGGCGATTATGTGGATCCCGAGATCCTGGCCCACCGGGGGGCGCAGGTCCTGCCCGCGCGCCAGCGCGCGAGACCACGAACGCCTGTGCCGATACCGTTGTGCCGCAGCCTGCGACAGGCGTTGTGAGGGGCACAGGCCGCTGACCGATGAAACCCTGACGTAGGCCAGTACCGGCACGATCGATCCTGTTACGCAGATCACGAGTGTATTCGACCCAAAAGGAGTTCCCGTCATGACTACCACTTCTTCGCTTTCCGCAAGACCCCGTCCCGCAACCGTGAGACGTCTTCGAACGGTGCCCCTCCGAAGCGCCATTGCGGCGCCATTCAATCCCCGGACCTTTCTGGCACAGGCCGGCGACAGCCGCACGACGCTGCAATGCCAGGATCACCAGCGGCTCTTTGCGCAAGGGGAGATGGCCACCGCCGTGTTCTACGTCCAGACGGGCCAGGTCAAACTCTCGGTCGTATCTCGGGAAGGGAAAGAGGCCGTAGTCGCGATCCTGGAACCGGGTAACTTTTTCGGGGAGGGGTGTCTCGCGGGGCAACTCCTGTACATGGCCACGGCGACGGCCATGGGCCATTCCCGTATCGTGCGGATCGACAAACAGGCGATGGTCGACGTGCTCCACAACGAGCCGGCGTTCTCCGAACTGTTCATGGCCCATCTCTTGACGCGCAGCCTTCGCATTCAAGAGGACTTGCTCGATCAACTCTTTAATTCTGCCGAAAAGCGGCTGGCGCGGACGCTGCTGCTCCTGGCTGCGTTCGAGAAAGCCGATGAATTGGTATCGGTCATTCCCAAAATCAGTCAGGAAACGTTGGCCGAAATGGTCGGGACCACGCGGTCGCGGGTGAGTTTCTTTATGAATCGGTTCAAGAAGCTCGGCTTCATTGAGTACACCGACGGCTTGCGTGTGCACAAGGCCCGCCTCAATGCCGTCTTGCTCAATTAGCAGGCTGTTGATACAGGCCTCCAGCATCGTTCTCGCCTCTCCGCTTGCTGGACGGCCTTTCTGAACAGCCTGCAACGAATTCTGACCCCATCGGCAACTGTTCTAGCATGGCATTCCCGCAATGGCCTGGCAATGTATCAACAACCTGTTAGCAGGAAGCCGATCCCTCTATACGTCGATCGACAGTGCCGCTTACGGACTCTGCAGAATTCCCTTTTCAAAATCGTCCTCCGCCACGCTGTTCATCATCAGCGTCAGCTGGTTCGCCAGGAACCTGCCTGACGTTGCTCCCGAAGTACCATTATTATTCAGATATGAGCTGTTTTGAGCAGTTCCTCATCGGCCGATGGGGCATATTGCGGCATCCTGGTCGCCCGAGTGGGACATCAGCGAGCGCTGGCAGCAGGACAATCGTGCGATGAGAGGTATCGGGGTCCTGCCCCAGAAGGCTGTGCGCGGGGAGCGCCCCCTATCGAAAGGTTCGGTGTTCACTGGTCGATGCCCAAGCCCCGGAGGTGACGGTTTAAAAAGTCGTCTCAATGAATGGCGCGGCTCTTGCCTGGTTGGGCTGGACTGCAGATTTTCGGATGGCTCATGTGAGGTAAAAGGAGACAGAACATGCTCGAGACTATTGCGGTTATTTTGGTTGTCCTCTGGATTTTGGGCCTTGTCAGCTCGTACACCATGGGCGGATTCATTCATGCCCTCTTGGTGATTGCGATCGTGGTGATTCTGGTTCGTGTCATTCAGGGTCGACGTGTATAGGGCCTCGTAAGGGATAAAATAGTGCCAACAACTGTCGCGGGGTATGCGCAAGCTGCTCGAATGAAGGGGGAGATCACGGTGGGGACTGTGTATACGTTTCGAGCCATCCAGGTGAAGGTCTGTTGGATGCTGATGATGGGAACTGTGCTGTGGGTGACCGGAGGGGCGGTGGCCCTGGCGGGTGAGGCCGGTGGCGAGAAGGTGACTCCTCCTGTCGATTGTCGTTATGAGACTGCTACTCAGGCTTCAGCGGCAGAAGGATCTGGTTCGACGGCGAGTATCCCGTTCCCCGATGGCGATGTGTTCCGTCCGCTCTTTGCGGACCCGAAGCAGCCGCAGACGTTCGCGAGCTTACAGGCCGCGAGGAACCGAGTCTCAAAGACCTCGACCACGGTGGGCTCGGTCGGGTTCGGAGAGAACTTCGGATTCTATTCGAGCCGGGACGGCTGTAACGGGTGGCAGGTGGGGATTTTGGCCGGTGTCTTCTCGCAATTCGATATGAATGCGCCGTCCACAGACCTCATCAATGCCGATTACGTGGTCGGTATTCCCCTATCCTGGCGGAGCGGCCTCTTCTCGACGCGTGTGCGCCTCTCTCATCAGAGCACGCACTTGGGCGATGAGTTTGTGCTGAATAATCCCGGAGTCGGCCGGGTGAATTTCAGTTATGAAGAAGCGGAAGCGATTCTGTCCATGGATGCTCCTGGCGGCTGGGGGCGCCTCTATGCCGGTGGCGGATACTTAGTGCATCGTGAGCCGGCCACCCTGGACCGGTTGAAAGCGCAGGCCGGGGTCGAACTGCGAGGGCCGACGTGGAGCAGCGGTCCGATTGAACGATTCGTGAGTGGGCCGCTCGTCATGACTCCGGTCCTCGGGGCGGATTTCAAATCGTTCGAACAATTGAATTGGACCCTCAACGTGAATGTCGTGGGCGGGCTGGAATTTGCGCGGGCTGGAGCGCTTCGCCGGTTCCGGATCCTCGTCAACTACTATCACGGCAATAATCCCTATGGACAGTTTTATGGGCAGAAGGTTGAGAGCGTGGGGCTCGGTGTGTATCTGGCCTTCTAGGCCAGGCGGAAATCTGAGGCGCTGGTCATTCGGAGCAAGACGGGTGATCGTGAGCCAGTGACTCACAACCTATCCAGTTCGATCTGATGCGCTATTTTTCTCAAGGCGCAGAGCTTGATGTGTTCTGGTGTCGATCGCGCAGAGACAGTGTTCGCCACGGTGTACGGCGGGCGGGTATGTTGCTTCCTACCGTTGCTGTTGCCTGAATGCCAATGAGACCGACTGTAGCCTTCCGCTACAGCGCGAGTTTTTTGTGCTGTCGCAAGACTCCCCACATGGCGGATGATCTCCTCGCTTGAATGGTTCAACTGCTGAATAACTCAGTGAAAATATGTGCGATGTTTTGAGCGGCAAACGGCCTTTGGTTTGCAAAGATCTGCTTGCGACGCGGTCGCCTAGCCTTGTGTTGCGAGGGTGGCACTATGCGGGCGTCTCTACCCTCTGCTCTCTCAGGATAGGTGCTGGCTATGCCCGTGAATAAAAAAATCTCCTTTTCGATCTGGTATGTCTTTCTTGCCATTTGGGCGGTCATCCTCGTGCACGATTTTATTCAGGCGATGCAGAAGATTGAAGAGCTTCCCTATAGCGAGTTCAGGACCCTCGTGGCCGACGGGAAAGTGGCCGAAGTGACGGTCTCGCCTCAGACCTTGACCGGGAAACTGAAATCGGAAGTAGGAGCCAAGGACGGGAAGTTGTTCACGACGATCCGCGTGGAGGATCCGGATCTTGTCAAGGCGCTGAATGAGCATCAGGTGAAGTTCGCCGGCGTGATTCAGAGTACGTTTGTGAAGGACCTCATGTCGTGGCTGCTGCCGACAGTCGTCTTCGTCGGCATCTGGTTTTTCATTTTTCGTCGCTTAGGGCAGGGGCAGGGCGGGTTCATGACGGTGGGGCGGTCGAAGGCGAAGATCTATGCGGAGAAAGACACGAAGGTCACGTTTGCGGATGTGGCCGGCGTGGACGAGGCGAAGGACGAACTGCTCGAGGTGATCGAATTTCTCAAGACGCCTGAAAAGTTCACACGAATCGGAGGAAAGATTCCGAAAGGCATCCTCCTCGTCGGCCCGCCGGGAACCGGCAAGACGCTCCTGGCCCGCGCCGTGGCCGGAGAGGCCGGCGTGACCTTTTTCAGCATCAGCGGGTCCGAGTTCGTGGAAATGTTTGTGGGGGTGGGTGCGGCCCGCGTGCGGGACCTGTTCGAGCAGGCGAAGGTCAAAGCGCCCTGCATCATCTTCATCGATGAACTGGATGCGATCGGAAAAGCGCGCGGGATGGGACCGATGGCGCATGAGGAGCGCGAACAGACCTTGAACCAGCTGCTCGTTGAAATGGACGGGTTCGATCCCCGCATCGGCGTCATTCTGATGGCGGCGACCAACAGGCCGGAGATTCTGGATCCCGCGTTGTTGCGGGCCGGTCGCTTCGACAGACAAGTCTTGGTCGATCGTGCGGACAAGATCGGCCGTCTGGCCATCTTGCGTATCCATGCGAAGCAGGTGGTCATGAGCCCCGATGCGGACCTTGAGGTGATCGCCGCGATGACCCCCGGTTTCTCGGGCGCCGATCTCGCCAATATCATCAACGAGGCGACGTTGTTGACCGTTCGCCATGGCAAGGAACAGGTGGGCTTCACGGAATTACAAGAAGCGGTCGAGCGGGTCGTGGCCGGGCTGGAGAAGCGAAACCGGGTGCTCAACAAGATGGAGAAGGAACGGGTTGCCTACCATGAAGTGGGCCATGCGTTGGTGGCCCTGTCGTTCCCGGGGGCAGACCCGATTCAGAAAATCTCGATCATTCCTCGCGGGATTGCCGCGTTGGGCTACACCCTTCAGCTCCCGACCGAGGATCGTTTTCTCATGACGAAGACGGAGCTGGAGAACAAGGTCGCCGTGTTACTCGGAGGGCGGATTGCGGAAGAGTTGATGTTTGGCGAGGCCTCCACGGGAGCGCAGAACGACCTGGTCAAGGCCACGGACATTGCCAAGAGTATGGTCAAGTCCTACGGGATGAGCGACAAGCTGGGGACGGTCACGCTCGATCGTGAGCGCCAGCCGTTTTTGATGCAGATCCAGGCGCCTCAGGACAAAGGCGACTACTCGGAAGAGACCGCCCGTGAGATCGACTGCGAAGTCCGCCGGATCATCGACGAGCAGTACGAGTCGGTGAAGCGGCTGTTGGCGGAGCAGAAGGCCTCGCTCCTCGAAGGCGCGAAGCAGTTGCTCGAGCGCGAGGTGATCACCGGGGCGGAACTCAAAGCGATTATGGACACATAGGAGTGTGACGGCTATGTCGGCGGCCGCTCGATTGGAACAAGCGGGCATCACGATCGGTCACGACCAGATCGTGCATTGTGTCGGCCCCTGGACACTCGACTACCTACTGGATCTTGAACGAGAGCTGGAGAGCCTGTCGTGGCCACGGTCGAGAGAGCTGGTGTGCGAAGCGGGGCATGTCACAGCGATGGATACGGGCGGAGCCGTGCTGTTGTACCGAACGGTGGCGCATCTCCGCCGCCAAGGGCGGCAGGTGTCGGTCCAGGGGTTGCGTGCTGAGTTCGCCGAGCTGCTTCAACTGGTGTCGGCCAATTGGGATCGCATCGATGCGGCTCCGTCGCCAACAGCTGGCTGGCTGGAGCGGCTGAGTCGATTCATCGAGGATCGCGTCCGGCACGTGGTGACGGCGCTTGGGTTTATCGGTGAGAGCACGGTCGCGGTGTGGCGGGCGCTCAAGAATCCGTCGCTCATTCGTTGGCGGGCGCTGTTCAGAAGTCTCGAACTGGACGGATTCAATGCGCTGCCCATCACGGGCCTTCTCGCCTTCCTGATCGGAGTGGTGATCTCCTATCAGGGGGCGGAGCAGTTACGGAAGTTCGGCACCAATATTTTCGTGGTGGATCTGGTCGGGATTTCGTTGCTGCGCGAGATCTCTCCGTTGATCGTTGCCATTTTGATCGCCGGCCGCTCCGGTTCGGCCTATGCCGCGCAGATCGGCACGATGAAGGTGACTGAGGAACTGGACGCGGTCCAAACGTTAGGCCTCTCGCCGATGCAGTTGCTGGTCCTGCCAAGGGTCTTCGCGCTGATGATCGCGCTGCCGTTACTGACGGTCTACGCGGACGGGTTGGGCGTATTCGGTGGCATGTTGATCGCGTCGAATTTGCTCAATGTCAGTTTCACCGAGTTTGTCTCACGCTTTGAAGAGGCCGTGGCGGTACGTCATTTTCTCATCGGAATCGTGAAGGCGCCTGTCTTCGCGATGATCATTGCATTGGTGGGTTGTTATCAGGGGTTTCAGATCAGGGGGGGCGTGGATGATGTGGGGCGGTACACGACCACCAGCGTGGTGCAGAGTATCTTCCTGGTCATCGTGTTCGATGCCATGTGCAGCATTGTGCTCAACTGGTGGGATTTGTAAGGGATGTTGAACATCCCTTGGAGCAGGCAGAGGAACTGCAGGTAATGGCTATCGTGGCGAACGAGAAGACTGTGCCGGTCATTGAGGTCAGCCATGTCGCCACCAGGTTTGGACAGGCCGTCGTGCACAAGGATGTGAGTTTGACGATTTATCGGGGCGAGATCTTTGCCATCGCCGGAGGGAACGGGTGCGGCAAGTCCACACTCATGCGGGAGATCGTCGGATTGCATGCGCCCTCTTCAGGCTCGACCAGCCTGTTTGGGATCGACAGCCGGTTGTTGGGGGACGGGCATCCGCAAAACGTCTATCGCCGGTTCGGTGTGATGTTTCAGCAGGGCGCCTTGTTCAGTTCTCTGACGCTGGAGGAGAATGTCGCAGCGCCACTCAAGGAGCACACGAAGCTGAAACCTGAACTCATTCAGGACATCGTCGCATTGAAAATTGCCTCGGTGGGATTGCCTGCGGACAGCGTTGCGAAATTTCCGAACGAACTCAGTGGCGGCATGAGGCGGCGCGCGGCCCTGGCACGGGCCATCGTGATGGACCCGGAGGTGTTGTTTCTCGATGAGCCGACTGCCGGCTTGGATCCGATCATCGCGGCCGGGTTCGATGAACTGGTGCTGCAACTCAAAGCCTTACTAGGGCTCACAGTGGTGATGGTGACCCACGATCTCGATTCGCTCTGGCGGATTTCAGACCGTGTCGCGTTGCTGGGCAATGGCGTAGTCCTGGGGGTCGGGAGTATGCAGGAATTGTCGGGCTCGGCCGACCCGATGGTTCGCGAATATTTCCATGGCCCGCGCGGACGCGCGGCGGAAGCGCAACATGGGTAGCGAGTATGGACAATAAGGTCAATTACGTCGTCGTCGGAGCCTTTGTCGCGGTCTTAGGGGCGGCGATTCTGCTGGTCGTCCTCTGGTTGGGGAAGTCCGATTACCGTGGGGTCTATGACCGGTACTACAGCTACATGCAGGAATCTGTGGCCGGGCTGAGCGTCAATTCCACGGTGAAATATCGGGGAGTCGAGGTCGGGCGTGTGAAGAACATCCAGTTGAATCCGGAGAATCCTGAAGAGGTTCGGCTGACCCTCGACATTCTCCGTGCTACACCGATCAAAACGGATACGGTGGCCGTGCTCGAAACGCAAGGGCTGACCGGACTCGCCACCATCAATTTGACGGGGGGGAGTCGAGAGTCTCCGGCGTTGGAGGCGGAACAGGGACAGGACTATCCGGTCATCAAGACCGGACCTTCGCTGTTCTTCCGCCTCGACATGGCGCTCTCGCGCCTGCTCGCCGATCAGGGGCTGACGAAGCTGCTCGCCAATGTGAATGTGCTCAGTCAGAACGCGACGGCGGTGGTAGATGAAGAAAATCGCGCCACCATCAAGCAGATTCTCAAAGACCTGTCGGATATTACGCGCACCGTCGCAGATCAGAGTGAGCGAGTGGGCAGCGGCCTGGTCAGCGCCTCGAACGCAGCGGAGCACGTCGCACAGATGACCGAGACCATGAACAAACAGGTACCGGCGTTGTTGGAGCGGGTCAACAAGAGTGCGGCGGCGCTTCAAACCATGACCGAAGAATTGGCTCATACGGGACGATCTGTGCGGTCGGCCGTGCAAGAGAGCCGCCCCGATATAGCGCAGTTCACCCGACAGACATTGAGTGAGACCGGTGCGCTGGTGACAGAGCTGCGCCAGCTCACGGGAACGTTGCAACGAGTGGCACGGCAACTTGAACAGGAGCCGAATTCGCTCGTCCTTGGGAAGAAGCCTCTTCAGCGGGGGCCGGGAGAGTAGCCGATGAGGACGATACAGGGACAGCTCTTGACATGGATGGGAATCGGGTTCGCCGCGCTGGCGCTGACCGGCTGTCTGTCTCTCTCGCATGATGCGCAACCGATCCATACGTTCATCCTGGGCTCGGACCGTTCGGCAGAGGTGGCCGCTGCCCCGGTAAGGAAACCAGGAACCGGGACTCTCGTCGTCAATGTGCCGGTGGCGCAGCCGGGGTTTGAGACGCCGCGGATGGCCTATACACAACGGCCCTATGAAGTGCGCTATTACGCGACCCATCAATGGGCGGACTCCCCGGCCAGGATGTTGACTCCTCTCCTGATTCAGGCGTTGGAACAGACGGGTTATTGGCGAGCCGTTGTCTCAGTGCCGACATCCGTGCGCGGAGACCATCGTGTGGAGATCGATCAGTTGGAACTCGTACAGACCTTTCTGCAGACACCGAGTCAGGTGCGCCTTGTGTTGCGCGTACAAGTGATCAAGCTGCCGGAATATCTGGTGCTCGGCACCCGCCTGTTCGATGCGGTTGAAGGGACGTCAACCGACGATGCGTACGGTGGGGCGGTCGCCGCAAACCGGGCAGCCGATCTGCTGCTGAGGAAGGTGGCCGGTTGGCTCAGCGGTTGTGTGGCGGGCAGCCAGGAAAGCGGCTGCTCACGATGAAGCAATCGCTCAAGACCGGTTTCAGCTTTGGGTTGACCTCGGGGGTGATCACGACGCTCGGTCTCATGGTCGGGCTGCATGCCGGGACCCATTCGCGGCTCGCGGTCATCGGCGGAATTGTGACGATCGCGGTGGCCGATGCCCTGTCCGATGCGCTGGGTATCCATATTGCCGAGGAATCGAAGAATCACGGGAACGTGGCGGAGATCTGGGAATCGACGATCGCCGCGTTTGTGGCCAAGTTTCTGATCGCGCTGACCTTTGTCGTGCCGGTGCTCCTGTTGCCCTTAGAAGAGGCCATGCTGGTGAGCGTGGGATGGGGCCTCATGTTGCTCGCGTCGCTGAGCTATTTCCTGGCGCGGGCGCAACAGATTCCGGCCTGGACAGTCATCGCGGAGCATGTCGTCATTGGGGTCAGCGTGATTGCGATTACACATTACGTGGGTGTCTGGGTTCATTCGACCTGGAGTTAAGAACATGTTCAGGAAATCTGCAGGCAGTCTACCGGCACGAAGGGCAAGCCCTGCACCTCTGTCCCAGACGTGCAGACTCTCGACGCGCGGCTATGCCGAAACAGTTTCTTCGCCGTTTCTTCGAGGAGTCCTGTGAGCCTGCGCGACTCCCGACGGCAGGCTCATGGATATATCCTGACGATCAATGGCGGATCCTCGAGCCTCAAGTGTTCGCTCTTCCAGGTGGGTCCTCCCCTCACTCGTGTCTTGTCCTGCACGGTCGATCGAATCGGGTTCCCGGAGGGCACGCTGACCCTCACGAACGTGGCCGACGGAACCAGCGAGCGTAAGACGATCCGGGCCGCGCATCACAAGGACTCTATCGATCCTCTCATCGCCTGGCTGGAACAACAAGTAAGGATCGCAGGCCTCGTGGCCATCGGGCATCGCGTGGTGCATGGAGGTCATCGGTATCGCGAGCCGCAGGTGATTACATCTGAAGTCCTGGGCGAGTTGCGCCGGCTCAGTCCCTATGATCCGGAACATCTGCCGGCGGAGATCGAACTGATCGAGACGTTCGGCAGGCGGTATCCAACGCTCCCGCAAGTCGCCTGCTTCGACACGGCTTTTCACCGCGACATGCCGCGCGTCGCACGCCTCTTGCCGATCCCCAGACGGTACGAGGCGGCCGGCGTGCAGCGCTACGGGTTTCACGGACTTTCCTATGCCTACCTGATGGAGGAACTCAGGCGGCTTGCGCCTCATGAGGCGCAGGGCCGGATCATTCTGGCCCATCTGGGAAATGGAGCGAGCATGGCGGCGGTGCGCGGGGGCAGGAGCATCGATACCAGCATGGGGTTCACGCCCACGGCAGGATTGCCGATGAGCACCCGTTCAGGCGATCTCGACCCAGGCTTGGTGGCCTATTTGTCGAGAACGGAAGGCATGACGGTGGAGCAATTTCATACGATGGTCAATCAGCAATCAGGCCTGCTCGGGCTGTCGGAGACAAGTTCCGATATTCGCGACCTTCTTGCCTGTGAGGACAGTGATATACGAGCGGCTGAAGCCGTGGCGTGCTTCTGCTACCAGGCCAAGAAGTGGATCGGTTCATTTGCCGCAGCGTTGGGCGGGTTGGAAATGCTTGTCTTCAGCGGCGGTATCGGGGAGAACTCGGCGATCATCCGGTCGCGGATCTGTGAGGGTTTAGAATTCCTCGGCATGACCATTGACGATACTCGGAACGGGGCCGGTGAAGCCGTCATTTCCACAGAAGGCAGCCGAGTGACTGTTCGCGTCATCCACACAGACGAGGAGCGTGAGATTGCGCAATCCGTCGTTCATATGATCACAGCGGATACTCGGGAGGGGTAAGGAAACTATGCTGAAAATACAAACGCGGTTGAAACCGGACCTGCTTAGGACAATGGATGCCTATTGGCGCGCAGCCAATTACCTGTCCGTCGGACAAATTTACCTCTACGACAATCCATTACTGAAGAAGCCGCTGACCCGCGCGCATATCAAGCCGCGTCTGCTCGGCCATTGGGGGACGACGCCGGGGCTGAACTTCATCTATGTCCATTTGAACCGTGTCATCAAGGAGCAGGATCTCAACATGATCTATATCGCCGGGCCCGGCCATGGCGGGCCCGGGATCGTGGCGAACACCTATCTCGAAGGCACCTACAGCGAGGTCTATCCCAACGTCTCCCAGGATGAACGGGGCATGAAGCGGCTGTTCAAACAGTTTTCCTTCCCGGGCGGCATTCCCAGCCACGTGGCTCCCGAGACCCCCGGCTCGATCCACGAAGGCGGCGAGTTGGGGTATTCCCTCTCGCATGCGTACGGGGCCGTATTCGACAATCCGGATCTGATTGCTGCCTGCGTCGTCGGTGATGGGGAAGCCGAAACCGGCCCGCTGGCGACAAGCTGGCATTCCAATAAATTTCTCAATCCCCTCACGGACGGTGTGGTTCTGCCCATTCTCCATTTGAACGGCTACAAGATCGCGAATCCCACGGTCCTGGCCCGTATCAGTCATGACGAGCTGGATCACCTCTTCCGCGGCTACGGCTATATCCCGTATTTCGTTGAAGGCCATGATCCCCGGAAAATGCATCAACTCATGGCCTCGACGCTCGATGCCGTTGTACTGGACATCCAGCGTATCAAAGCTGTCGCGCGACGGGACGGGGTCAAGAAGCGTCCGCTCTGGCCCATGATTGTGCTCCGGACGCCCAAGGGCTGGACCGGTCCGAAGGAGGTCGATGGTAAGCGGACCGAAGACTACTGGCGTTCACATCAAGTGCCGATGGGCGACATGGATAAACCGGCGCACATCAAGATCCTCGAACAATGGATGAAAAGCTACAAGCCTGAAGAGCTGTTTACGAAGACAGGAGCATTCAAACCTGCATTGGCCGAACTGGCGCCCAAGGGCGCCCGTCGCATGAGTGCGAATACTCATGCCAACGGCGGCCTGTTGCTCAGGGATCTACGTCTGCCGGATTTCCGCGACTATGCCGTCAAGGTCAGGAAGCCGGGCGCCCTTGAAGTCGAATCGACTCGCGTGATGGGGAAGTTTCTGCGGGACACGATGCAGTTGAATATGGAGAGCCGGAACTTCCGCCTCTTCAGTCCTGACGAGAACAACTCAAACCGCTGGCAGGATGCATTGGAGGTGACCAACCGCACATGGATGGCGGATCGTTATCCCTACGACGACCACCTCGCCCCGGACGGCCGGGTCATGGAGATGCTCAGCGAGCACCAGTGCCAGGGCTGGCTGGAAGGGTATCTCTTGACCGGCCGGCACGGATTCTTCTCCTGCTACGAGGCGTTCATTCACATCATCGATTCCATGTTCAACCAGCATGCCAAGTGGCTGAAGGTCTGCGGCCACATCCCGTGGCGGAGACCGATCGCCTCGTTGAATTATCTCCTGTCCTCCCACGTCTGGCGGCAGGATCACAACGGGTTCAGCCACCAGGACCCGGGGTTCATCGACCATGTGGTGAATAAGAAGGCCGAAGTGATCCGGGTCTATCTTCCGCCCGACGCCAATACGCTCTTGTCCGTCACCGACCATTGTCTGCGCAGCCGTAACAAGGTGAACGTCATTGTTGCAGGCAAACAACCGGCGCCTCAGTGGCTCAATATGGAGGAGGCGATTAAACATTGCGCGGCCGGCATCGGCATCTGGGAATGGGCAAGCAACGATAGAAACAGCGAGCCGGATGTCGTGATGGCCTGCTGCGGCGACGTGCCCACGCTGGAAACGCTGGCGGCCGTGTCGTTGCTGCAGGCCTATCTGCCAGACGTCAAGGTGCGTGTGGTCAACATTGTCGATCTCATGAAGCTGCAACCGCCCCGTGAGCATCCGAACGGATTGTCCGACAAGGACTTCGATGCCCTATTCACGACAGACAAGCCGATCATCTTCGCTTTCCACGGCTATCCCTGGTTGATCCACCGGCTGACCTACCGGCGGACCAACCACAAGAATCTGCACGTGCGCGGGTACAAGGAGGAAGGGACGACCTCGACTCCGTTCGATATGGTGGTGATGAACGACCTCGATCGGTTTCACCTGGTCGCTGACGTCATTGATCGGATACCGCTGCACGGCTCCCGTGCGGACTATGCCAAACAGGCGCTCCGGGACAAACGCTTCGAACACAAACAATACATCGCGAAATATGGTGAAGACATGCCGGAGATTCGGAATTGGAAGTGGCAGGGGCGACGGAGATGAGTGCTCATTCACGGAAAGAAAGGAGAAGCCTATGAAAGCCGGGACAGGGACATTCATCGGCATGCTAGTAGGTCTGTGCCTGGTGGTGGACCCTCGCATACGGTAGCCGCGGTGGAGGATCTGGCGATCACCGTGGTCATGTTGACGAATCCGGTGGCGGCGGGGGAACAGGGAGCCTTGGCCATCAAGACGGAGGTCGGAGCCATGTGCCTCGGCAACAGGCACAGTGAGTCGAATTCGAACGATCGCGGGAAGCTGGCCCTCAAGAATATGGACCGTGAAGGGAAGACCAGCTGGTCCTGGCCTGTCGATCCCAAAAGCACCAAAGGCCCGTGGGCACTTTCTCTGCAATGTTCGACGGGGAAGAAGAAGGGGAGACTGCACCAGACATTCGAGGTTCGTTAAGAGACTGGACATACGGGGTGCGGGACTATCACGCGATGCGCTCTGACTACCTCACGGCCAATTTCATTTGTGTCGCGGTTATCGGGCTCATTCTGTCGCGAGAATCCCTGGCCCTGTCCTTTGCGGTGTTGATACAGCACCGCCAATGGTGGGCTCAGCGCGCCATCAGGTTCCCCTTATTTTTCGGGAGCGTATACACGGTGCTGAATGCCTGAGCCATCACTTGCCCGAGAGGAATTCCCTAACGATGTCTCAGCCCTTTACCTTTTGGAATCGTTCACCGGCCGAGGTGCTCCAGCAGCTAGAAACGGTTCCCCAGGGACTATCAGGCGATGAGGCGAGACGGCGTCATCTGCGCGATGCCCATCTGCTCTTGAAGCCGAAGAGTCGGTTGTCCACCTGCGAGCTGCTGTTCCGGCAGTTCACCAGCCCGATCATCCTCATCCTCCTGGTGGCCGCGGGGCTGGCCTTCTTTTTGGCGGACCAGAGCGACACGGCGATCATTCTCATGATCGTGCTTGTCAGCGGGCTGCTCGGATTTTGGCAGGAACGGAGCGCGAATCAAGCGGTGACCAGCCTGCTCGCGATCGTACAGGTCAAAGCGGACGTGTTGCGTGATGGGAAACCGATGGCGGTGCCGGTCGACGAAGTCGTGCCGGGGGATGTCGTCCTGCTCAGAGCGGGCGACACGGTTCCAGGCGATTGTCTGCTGCTTGAATCGAAGGATCTGTTCGTAGACGAGGCGACGCTCACGGGCGAGACCTATCCGGTCGAGAAAATCTGCGGGGTCCTGGCGGACGACCTCCCCCTGGCCCAACGGACGAACAGCCTCTTTCTCGGGACCCACGTCGTCAGCGGAAACAGCACGGCGGTCGTGGTGCACATCGGGTTGGACACGGTATTCGGAAAGGTCTCGGGCCGGTTGCAACTCAGGCCTCCGGAGACGGAGTTCGAGCGAGGCATCAGGCAGTTCGGCTATCTGCTCCTGGAAGTGACCGTCGTGTTGGTCGTCGCCATCTTTGCGGTCAACGTCTACCTGGCCAGGCCCGTGCTCGAAGCCTTTCTCTTCTCCCTGGCCCTTGCGGTGGGCCTTACCCCGCAGCTGTTGCCGGCCATCATCAGCATCAATTTGGCCCATGGAGCCAAGCGTATGGCGCAGAAGAAAGTGATCGTCAAGCGATTGGCCTCGATCGAAAACTTCGGCAGCATGACCGTCTTCTGTTCGGACAAGACCGGCACCCTGACCGAAGGGCTCGTCCGGATGAAGGCCGCCTGCGATATCGCAGGCCATCCGAGCGAACGGGTGTTCTTGCATGGCGCGCTGAATGCGAGTTTCGAAACCGGATTTCATAACCCGATCGACGAAGCCATTCGCACCGCTCGACCGTTTGACCTCTCCCCCTATCGGAAATTGGATGAAGAGCCCTACGACTTCGTCCGCAAACGGTTGTCTGTGTTGGTTGCGACGCCGACCGCGCATCTCATGGTGACCAAGGGGGCGCTAGCGAATGTGCTGGCGGTCTGTTCGACCGCCGAGGCTGCGGACGGCAGCTTGGTCGAGTTGGCTGCCGTGCAGGAAATCATTCAATCGCAGATGGCGCAGTGGGCCGGCCAGGGCTGGCGGGTGCTCGGGCTTGCGTCCCGCGAGGTCGGTGCACGAGAGGGTATCACCAAGGACGATGAGGGGGACATGACGTTCATGGGATTCTTGGTGTTCGAAGATCCCATCAAAGCGGAGGTGGTGGAGACAGTCGGTCGTCTGAGGGGCCTGGGCGTCACCTTGAAGATCGTGACCGGCGACAATCGCCTCGTGGCGGCTCATGTCGGGCAGGCGATCGGCTTGTCGAATGGACAAATCTTAACCGGCGAGGATGTGCGGCAGATGAGCGACGAAGCGTTGGTGTCGCGCGTGAATGACGTCCATGTGTTTGCCGAGGTCGAGCCGAATCAAAAAGAACGGATCATCCTGGCCTTGAAGAAGGCAGGTCACGTCGTCGGTTATGGTGGCGATGGGATCAACGATGCGTCGGCATTACATGCGGCGGACGTCGGCGTATCCGTCGAGAGTGCGGTGGATGTGGCGAAAGAGGCGGCGGATATTGTGTTGCTGGAAAAAGATCTGAGCATCCTCGTTGAGGGGGTACAGGAAGGGCGGAAGACCTTCGCCAATACGTTGAAGTACGTCTTTATGGCGACCAGCGCAAATTTCGGCAACATGTTCAGCATGGCGGGGGCCTCGCTCTTTCTGTCCTTTCTGCCCCTGCTGCCCAAGCAAATATTGTTGACCAATCTCCTGACCGACATTCCGGAAATGACCATCGCCGGTGATCGCGTGGATGAGGAGTTGATCGATCGGCCCAGGCGATGGAATATCGCGTTCATCAGAAAATTCATGCTCACGTTCGGGTTGGTGAGTTCCATCTTCGACTATCTGACGTTCGGAGTGCTGCTCTGGTTCCTCCATGCCGGCGTCGAGGAATTCAGAACCGGGTGGTTTATGGAGTCGGTGATTTCCGCTTCGGTCATCGTGCTAGTCGTGCGGAGCCGTCGGCCCTTTATGCGCAGCATGCCGAGTCGGGGCTTGTTGGCCGCAACGCTCGCGGTGGTGGGACTGACGCTGCTGTTGCCCTATACGCCGCTACGCGGGCCGCTGGGGTTCGTGCCGTTACCGGCATCGTTCCTGGCCGCCTTGCTCTGCATCGTGATCGCCTATGTGGGAGCGGCCGAGTTCGCCAAGAAGATCTTTTACCGGCATGTCCTTTATTGACGAGGGCCTGCGCTGCTATTGCCCTTCGATGGTGCGTACGGCTGAGACAAGCCACGTCTGTCTGGTTCATCTGGTTGATTTGGTTTATCTGGTTAGTTTAGTACAACCAAAAAACCAGATGAACCAGATAGACTGGCGGATGTTTTCAGCATCCTGCTAGTGAGGGATATGCGGTGAAGGGTTATAGGATGAATTGGAGAGGGAGAACGCAATCATGGAGACAAGACCGAAGTCGTATACCTATCACACCGCGGTGAAATGGACAGAGCAGCGGAAGGGAATCATCTCCTGTTCCGGCAAGCTTGATATTCAAGTTGCGACGCCGCCGGAGTTCAAGGGACACGAGGGCATCTGGTCGCCGGAGGATCTCTTCGTCGCGTCTGCCAATATCTGTCTGATGACGACGTTCCTATCGGTGGCGGAGCGGGCAGGTCTGGTCTTTACCTCCTACGAGAGCCAGGCTGAAGGAAAGTTGGAATTGGTCGAGGGGAAGTTTCAATTCACGACCATCACGTTAAAGCCAACCATCATGCTCCCAGCCAACGGCGATGCGACTAAAGCGAAGGAGCTGATCGAGAAAGCCGAGGCGAACTGTCTGATTTCCAATTCGATGAAGGCCAAAGTCAGCTTGGAGCCGACCATCCGATAACAGGGAAGGGAGGGATGGCCCGGTGAGTCCCCTGTGCTCGCGCAACGCGCGGTCGCGGGCTCCCCTCGTTGGACGCGCGCAGTGGGGGACTCATCCGGGCCATCCTAGAGCAACGTACACGAGCGAGCTTGGAGGGAGCATTATAAAGTGTGGTCGCTCGATGCGCGCGGTGAAGGATAACTTGGGCACTCCGGCGAGAAAGGGCTCCCGATTCGTTGCATTCAGCTTCTCGCTACTTGACCGGTCATGAAGAGAGCGATACAGTGCCTACCAATCGTATGAAACAGAAGGCTACAGCGTTCGACAAACATTTTGATGCGCGAGAAGTGGCGTCCTATGGCGTCATGGAAGCCGCACATTATCTGCGCATTCCACGCACGACCATCCGGGACTGGGTTTCAGGCCGGCATTACCACAGCACTACCGGCATGCGCTTCTCCAGGCCGATCATCCAGGTGCCCGATCCAGCCATGAAGTTGCTCTCCTTCATGAACCTCGTGGAGATCCATGTTCTGGATGCCATTCGCCGCCAGCATGACATCCCATTAGAAAAAGTCAGAACTGCGATGAACTACCTCTCGAAGCAATTTCCGTCGAGGCATCCCTTGGCCGATCAGGAATTCGTCACCGATGGATTGAACCTCTTCATCAAGAAATTCAGTCAATTGATCAATATCTCTCAAGAAGGACAATTGGCCATCCAGGAAGTCCTCCAGGCGCACCTCCATCGAATCGAACGAGATCTCAAGGGCATCCCGGTCAGACTGTATCCGTTCACGCGGAAACGCGACCTCCAAGAAGAGCCTAGGGCCGTCGTGATTGATCCACAAGTATCCTTTGGCCGGCCTGTGCTGGCAGGCACCGGCATTCCAACGGCCGTGATTGCCGAGCGCTATAAGGCCGGTGAATCTGTGGACGACTTGGCAGACGATTATGGACGGCGGCGGCTTGAAATCGAAGAAGCCATCAGATGCGAACTCTCCGTCGAAGCGGCCTGAACCCGTCTTCTTCCTCGACCGTTCTCTGGGGAAGAACCGCGTGGCTACAGCGCTCCGCCAGGCTGGCGCCACGCTCCACATCCACGACGATCACTTTCCCCCCGATGCCAAGGATGAAGACTGGCTTGCCGAGGCCGGACAGCGTGGCTGGATTGTCCTGACCAAAGACCATCGCATCCGGTATCGACATGTTGAACGGCTGGCGCTCATGAAGGCAGGCGTAGCGGCATTCATCCTCACATCAGGCGATCTGCAAGGCGAAGAAATGGCTCAGATCTTCGTCAAGGCACTTCCCCGCATCACCAGGTTTTTGAAGAACCACACAAAACCGTTCATCGCCAAGGTCGCAAAGGACGGCTCCGTCTCGCTGCTCTTTCAATGAGTCAGATCGTTCATCTGGTCTTTCAGGTTCATCTGGTTGAATTTCCAGTCCGGCCAACCAGACAAACCAGATAGGCCAGCTTTCGTTGGACGCGCGCAGTGGAAGATCAATCAGCCCCCATCCCTGAGAGGTGACGAGCGAGCTTGGAGGGGGCATGGACTGCTCGAAAGTGGAGCCAGTCCCAGCCCACGATTGTCGAAGGATGAGCCGATTGACGAATCGGTAAGTACCGCGGTGTTCAGACTGAAGACTAAAAGCCTTCAGCCTATCTACCTGAGTCGTTACGACGAATGACGTGTGACGGTTCCCTGGCTGTAGCATCTTGCGACAGTGCTCAGATTTCCAACGGGGTCTTTCTCGACACTTGCGGCGCTCAGCCCTCGCCATCTTTCGTTCTCCTCTCTTAACTCATTGTTTGTTTGCATGTTTACCCAGCACACTTGGCCGTGCTTGCCTGGCATCTCACTCGCAATGCTATTCAACGGATAGGAAGGCAGGGAGGCAACGAAATGAAAGCTGTACTGATCGGAGCCGTGGTCTTGGCTTTTGCCGGGGGCGCAAGCCTGAAAGACTTGAACCAGTCTCAGCCGGAGCGGGATGTGCTCAGCGGCAGAGTGATTTTTTCGACGATTTGTCTCCGTTGTCATGGAATCGATGGAAAGGGAGAGGGCCAGATGAAGTTTACGCCTCCGGTCGCCGACCTCACATCCCCGGCCATTCAAGGGAAGCTGGATGCGAGGTTATTTAAGAGCGTGCATGACGGCAAGAAAAATACAGCAATGGGGGCCTGGAGAGAAGCACTCACGGACGATGAAATTTGGGACGTGCTTGCCTATGTCAGGACGCTCGCTCCTGACGCAGCCGGCGGCATGGGAAGCGGGCTCCGATGAGATCGATATTCTGCCGAATCATGTTGGGTCTGTGGGTCGTGACGATCGTGGCTGGTGGATGGTTCTTTGTGCGGGGATGGACGGTGCCTGGCACGGATGGGCGAACGCAAATCGTCTTAGCACCGGTAGAGCGTGACTTGATCCTGGGCGAGATGCGAATGCTCCTGAAGGCGGTCCATGGTGTGATCACAGGTTTGGCCGGACAGGATCAGGCGGTGGATCGGACGCAGATGGAACAGGCGGCACGTTCGGCGGGAATGGGCATGGCGGCGGATGTGAATCCGGCCCTCATGGAGAAGCTGCCGCTTCCCTTCAAGCAAATGGGCATGTCGATCCATAGAGATATGGATGCCCTCGCGGATGCGGTCGTCCAGAAAGAGTCCCCGCAACAGATTCTCCAGCGCCTCTCCAGCATGACGGCCCGCTGCACGACGTGCCATGACATGTATCGATTCGGAGTGGATAAGTAGCAGGTATCGGTCAGCATTCAGCTGTCAGCATGAGAGTTCATCCGGGGAAATGATAGAGAGCAAATCTGAATAAGGCCGAATCCATTTCCCAGGCGATGCCTCAAACCCATCAAGATAACGATTAGCCGATGGTTTCTGAATCCGTACGCTGACGGCTGATAGCTCAAAGAAGGAGGTGCAGTTATGGCATGCAATGTAGGTGGAGTTGAACGACCGATCCGGATCGTCGTGGGGATTGCGTTGCTCGGGATCGGAGCCTTTGCCGGATTGCCCCCGGTAGGAACCGGAATCGCGTTGCTGTTCGGGACGATCATGTTGGTCACGGGCGCGATCAGTTTCTGCCCGGTCTGGACCCTGCTGGGAATCAATACCTGTCCCACGAAAAAGGGATAAGGACACCTGTCAGCAAGCCGTACGGCGAGAATGTGAGGCTGAAAGTGCTGGGAGTACTGATACTGGCGGGACTGCAGTTCACTGCCTGTGCCGGTATGCCGCAAAGCGAGCGCACGTCCAGGGGCTGACAACGATGCTGTACCAGGAGGAGAAGCCGAGCTTGTCGAACTCTCGGTCCCTGGCGCGAAGTCGAGAGGTCCACGAGATGTGCCGCATGGTTGGGGGCCAAGAACCATTGCAAGGATATCTTCACGCGCTGCGTTCAATAAGGGTGTCGTTAGGTTCAAGGATCGGATCACGAAGGAGGAAACGATGAATCGTATATATATGGGAACTGCTCTCGTGCTGTCAGCGTTTATGCCACTAGTCGGCTGCTCGTCTTACCACACGGGGAAGCTGGACACGAAGCTGCATGCAAGGGCGCTCATCTCGGGTCCCGGTATTACGGGAGAGGCGTATCTCTACGAGGAGTATGAAGGGCGCGTCAGGATCAAGCTGAAGCTCGAGGGCACGCCGGACAGCAAGCTGAAGCCGGGACGTCATGCGATACATATTCACGAGACCGGCAATTGCGAGCCTTTTTCGGCGGCCAAGGGGCACTATGATGGAAATGTCGATCCGGCAATCAATCCGGAGGCGAACGTCACGCCCGGCTTAGGAAACCATCCCTACCATCTTGGCGACCTCCAGAGCCTTTCCGTGAACGATGACCGGAAAGGGTCGCTCTATACGATCACGAGCCGGGTGACCCTGTCTGAGGGGCTCAACAGCTTGTTCGATAAGGACGGGAGCGCCTTCATCATCCATGAGTTAGACGACAAGTATCTGCCGGACCCGCCGACAAAAGATGCGCCGGGCGGACCCCGCATCGCCTGCGGCGTGATTGTGAAAGAGTGAAAGATCGTGCGGCATGACAGGCGGCGAACTGCCGATCCTCGCCGTTGCGGCGGGAGGGCTGGTCGGTTTTTCGCTGGGCACAACCGGAAGCGGGGGGTCGCTGATGGCGATTCCACTTCTGGTCTATGTCCTGGGGACGACAGCGCAGGAAGCCGCGAGTCTCTCGCTCGCGCTTGTCGCCGCTGCAGCTTGCATCGGCGCTATCGAATCTTTTCAGTCGGGCCTCGTCAAGATGAAGGCGGCGCTACTACTGAGCGGCACCGGTATGATCGGCGGGTGGGTGGGAGTCGCAGGGCACAGGTTTGTCCGGGAGGAAATCACGCTCCTGCTCTTCGGCCTGCTGATGATTGTGGCCGCCGGACAGATGTGGTGGCGCACGACCTTGCGGGAGGATCCTCAGGAGCGTAGCATCTGCGCGGATCTGTTTCCGCGAGCCTGCTGGGTGAAAGTGAGCGGGATTGGACTGGTGGTCGGCCTGTTGACCGGATTCTTCGGGGTTGGAGGAGGGTTTGTGATTGTGCCAGCCCTGACGCTGTGGCTCGGATTTCCGATGCGAGTGGCGGTGGGGACTTCCCTGCTGATCGTCACGCTCATTGCGTTGGCGGGAGTCGCTGCGCATGTCCGTCTCGCTCCGCTGGATCTGCGCCTCCTCTCGTTCTTGATCGCCGGTGCCGTCATCGGCATGTTGGCCGGGAGGCAGGTGAGTCGCACCCTCTCCCCCACGCGCTTAACCAGAGCCTTCGCCGTCGTCGCATGGGCGGTCGCGGTGATCCTCATCGGTCACAATCTCTGGAAGATCAACGGGGGCATGTCGTGAGTGAGCAATCGGGGTTTCTTGAAAAAGGGGGGGACCATACGCCTGTCGGTTCGAGGCGGAGGTTTTTTGCCTGGGTGACGAGGGTTGCGGCAGGCCTCATCGGGCTCGGGCTCGCGATCCCCTTGGCAGGCTATGTGATTTCTCCCGCGCTGAAGCGCAGGGCCCAATCGTGGGTTGAGGTTGGCCGTCTCGATACCTTGCCGGAAGGCGAACCCACTCAGCTAGAGTATGTGACGATCGCCAGAGACGGGTACATGGAGGCCAAGACCCAGAAGGCCGTCTGGGCGGTGAAGCAGCCGGACGGAGCCGTCACCATATTCGCGCCTCTGTGCACGCATTTGGGGTGCGGCTACCATTGGGATACGACGGACCGGCAGTTCAAATGCCCCTGTCATGGCAGCGTCTACGATGTGACGGGAGAAGTGTTAGCCGGTCCGGCACCCCGTGCCTTGGACCGCTTGCCGGTACAAATTGAAGAAGGACGGGTGCTCGTCATGTACAAAGAGTTCAAGGCGGGTCTATCGAAGACGGTGGAACTATAGGAGAGGGTCGAGGCGGTAGGCGATGAGAAATGCTCGGCCTCGCGATCTCCCCCCTTTCCTTGACTCTAGTTTGGAGCATTGATGCCACTGTATGCATGGCTTGACCGCCGCTTAAATCTTAAGTCGGTCGAACGGACTCTGCTCGATGAGCCGATTCCCGGTGGCGCGAGCTGGATCTATGTGTTCGGCTCGGCCACGCTCTTTCTCTTCCTGCTCCAAGCCGTCACCGGCATGTTTCTCGCCATCTATTATGCGCCGACGCCGGATCACGCCTACGACAGTATTCAGTTTATAGAAGAACAGGTCACATTCGGCGCATTCGTGCGCGGGCTGCACCATTGGGGCGCCTCGGGGATGGTGGTCGCGATCGGACTGCATATGCTCCAGACCTTTTTGTATGGGGCCTACAAGTCGCCTCGCGAAGTGATGTGGATGGTCGGCGTGATGCTCTTTCTCATCGTGATGGCGTTTGCCTTCACCGGGTATCTGCTGCCGTGGGATCAGACGGCCTATTGGGCGACCCAGATCGGGCTCAATATGGTGGGGACGGTGCCGCTGGTCGGAGAGTTCTTGATGAAGGTCATGCGGGGCGGGGAGGTCTTGGGGGCTCTTACGCTGTCCCGGTTCTTTGCCGCCCATGTGTTGTTCCTGCCGGCGATCGTGGTCGCCATGATCGCCGCGCATCTCTTCATTTTACGCCGCGTGGGCCCAGCCGGGCCCTGGACCGATGAGCGAGCGGCGCTCGGCCGCGAGACGTTTTATCCGCGGCAGGTCTATATGGACGCCGTCGTCATGCTGATCGTATTTGTCGTGCTTGCTGGTCTCTCGCTGCTGCTGCCCTTTCCTCTGACCGACAAGGCGAACCCCCCCGACACCAGTTTCGTGCCGGTGCCGGAATGGTATTTCCTCTTCTATTACGAATTACTGAAATACGTGCATGGGCCGCTGGAGCCGCTGGCGACCTGGGTGCTGCCGATGGTTGTGATCCTTGGCCTCTTCTTCTGGCCCTTCATCGACAGGAATCCGGTGCGCAATCCGGTTAAGCGTCCCGCGGCGCTGGTCTCCGGGCTGCTGTTTCTTCTCGTGGTCTTTTCACTGTTGGGCATCTCGCTCAAGAATTTGTATGCCGTGCCGCGGGTGGATCCGGCTGTCGCGCGCGGGCACGCGCTCTATGCCCAGTTCGGCTGCGTCGGCTGTCATCTCATTCATGGTGAAGGTGGCGCTGTGGGGCCTGACCTGTCCTACGTCGGCGACAAGAGGCCTGAACGAGCATGGCATCTCAAGCATTTCCGGGATCCTCAATCGGTATCGCCCGGGTCGTTCATGCCGAAATTTCCGCTGGATGAGAAGCAACTCGAGGATCTGACGAGTTATATGCTGAGCCTCAAGCTGACCCCGTCCTAACCTGTGCTAGTCACGAGCGCTCCTGCCGCCACCGCCAATGCGTGGGTGTGAGGCCAGAGGTTGGGGTCCAGAAGAAATGTTGGTCTCTTACTTTCGTTTCCCTTGCCACTTGTGTAGCCCTGTGGCATCCGGCAGCAAGTCGGGAGTCGGCCCTGTGGCTTTTCGCTCCAGTAGAAATGGGAGCTGAAGTCGAATCGATGGATTTAATGGTCAAAGCAGCAGCCATGTTGTCGGCGATCATGGCATGGTCTTGGCACAGGAGAGAGACATGATGTGGCTGTTGTCGATGGTTTTCGGGATGACCATGCTCGTGAGCTGTGCCGGCGAGACGGCTCGGGTGAAGACCGAGGAGTTTCAGGGGACAGATCGAACCGACAGTGCCGCGATCGAGTTCGCTCCGCCTTCCCCCGAAACCATTCCAGGCAGTCGGCTCGGCGAACAGATCCGGTTGGGCTATGAGATTGTCGTCAATACTCAGGAATATGGCCGGCCCTATGTCGGCAATCGGCTGAACTGCACGAACTGTCACCTTGACGGCGGCCTCAATCCGAACGCGGCCTCATTCGTCGGTCTTGCGTCAGTCTATCCCCTGTACCGCTCCCGCAACGCGAAGGTGAATACGCTCGCCGATCGCGTCAACGAATGTTTTGAACGGAGCCTCAACGGGCGAGCCCTTCCACCGGACAGTTCCAAGATGCAGGCTATCGTGGCCTATATCACCTGGCTTTCTGAGGGCGTCCCGCAAGGCGCGACCATTCCCTGGAGGGGTCTCGAGCACATTGCCTCACGGAGGCCACTCGATCCGGCCAACGGGAAAAAGATATTTACGAACAAATGCGCCTACTGTCACGGCTCCGACGGTTTGGGAACGATGGCCGCGCCGCCGGTCTGGGGACCGCAGTCCTATAGCATTGCCGCAGGGATGGCGCGGGTGAGCGTGGCCGCAGCCTTCATCAAATCGAACATGCCGCGCATGCAGGGGTGGACCCTGTCGGACGACGATGCGTACGACGTTGCCGCATTTATCAATGCCCAGCCGCGACCGGATTTTCCCGGCAAAACGAATGACTGGCCGAAAGGCGGCAAGCCGAAAGATTCACCATACTAAGCGCAGGATTGAAACGGAACGCGGGCATCGTGACGCGAATCTTTTCCGAGCGCGCTGGCTCTAACCGTACAGGGAAGGCGGCTGATCCATGACGAATGACACCACCTATGCGGATCCAGTGATTCCCTGGCGGGCAGGCGGGGCAAGAATCTTCGCGCTTGGCCTTCCGGTGGGCTCGTTCTGCCTGTGGCTGACAGCGAAACTTCCTGCAAGAGGGGGTGCGTGATGAAACTGACCGTGGCATACCATGGTGGGATGCGTTACGACATCACGAGCGGCGGACATCGTATCGTCACAGATCAACCGGTAGACGACGGCGGGCAGGATGCCGGGATGGGTCCCGTCGAGCTGTTTGTCGGATCGGTGGCCAGTTGCGTCGGGTATTTTGTCGGACAGTTCTGCGCGCGCCACGATATTCCTCGGGACGGACTGAGAGTCGATGCCGAGTGGACGATGGCCGAGGGCCCGCATCGTGTCGGCGCGATTGCTCTGGCGATCCATCTTCCTCATCGCCTGACGCCGGATCTCAAAGAACGTCTTTTGAAAGTTGCGCATGCCTGCACCGTCCATCAGTCGCTGGCAGGTGCGCCGAACGTAGCGATTACGCTGAATCCTCATAGCCATGCTGGGAGTCAGCCATCGGGAGGCACAAATACTCTATGACTATCTCGCGGCGTTCATTGCTCGGACGGCTGCTTCAAGGGCTTGGTGCCGCCGTCATCGTCAGTCGTCATGTTCCTGTTGTCCTGGCAGCCAGGGAAGAGTTGGCCCGGAACGAATCGGGACCGTTGACGGTCCATGTGACCAGGCCCTTCGATGCCGAAACGCCGGTGCGCGAATTCAGACCGTTCCTGACACCCAACCATCGCTTCTTTGTGCGGAGTCACTTCGGCCCGCCGCCGCCTGACGCCATCACCGAGGCCAATTGGACACTTCGCATCGGCGGCCTGGTTGAACGGTCACAGAGTTTCACGCTGAAGGACCTGCGTCAGCTGGACGCTGTGACCATCACCGCCGTGGTGCAATGCAGCGGCAACGGTCGGGCATTTCACCGACCCAAGGTCCCCGGCGTGCAATGGGAGCGTGGTGCCGTCGGGAATGCCGAATGGACCGGGGTGCGGCTGCGGGATCTCTTGGCGAAGGCCGGGGTTCAAGCCTGCGCGCATCACGTGCAGTTCCAGGGAGCGGATCGGCCTGTCGTAGCCGCTGTGCCGCTCTTTACCAGAAGTATTCCTCTGGAGAAAGCGATTCATCCTGATACGATTCTCGCCTATGAAATGAACGGGCGTCCCTTGCCGCTGTTACATGGCGCGCCATTGCGAGTGATTACGCCTGGCTGGATGGCCGACTCCTGCATCAAGTGGCTGACGGAGATCACGGTGCGCCAAGATGAAGCCCAGGGGTACTACATGCAAACGGCCTATCGCTATCCAACGAGACCGGTTGTTCCTGGCGAGGCCATCGCCGCAAGCGATCTCAAGCCGGTGGAGGAGATGGTTGTGAAGTCGCTCATTGCCGCGCCACAAGAAGGTGAGTCGGTGAAGTCCGGTCCCGTCACTATTCAAGGCATGGCCTGGAGTGGTGAGGCGAAGGTCGTGAAGGTCGACCTGTCGTTTGACGAGGGGAAGACGTGGGAGTCGGCGAGGCTGGTAGGCGAAGATCGCCCCTACGCATGGAGACAATGGCAGTTGGTCTGGAAGGCGAAGACGGCAGGCACATTCACGATTCTCTGTCGTGCGACGGATGCCCATGGCGAGCAGCAGCCGGCAACCACTCCCTGGAGTCCCAGCGGGTTTTTGTGGAATGGGTGGGATCGCGTGACCGTGACGGTGTCGGCGTGAGCATGCTGCAAAAGGCTTCCAGCTTCGTTCTCGCTTTGCTCACGCCTTCAACGTACATGAAACGTCCACCTGGGTCTATCGCTCGCTGCGGCCTTGCCGGAAGACCTTTTTCCGCATGCTCTCTCTCCGTTGCCACGCTGTCGGTGGTCATCATCATGGCGGGTCTGGCCGTTGTGACGGCGGCGCAGGAGGACGATTTGGCCACGGTGAGTGTTGCATTGGCACCCCGCGCAGAGGGATTGATCATCGCACGCTGTTCCGTCTGCCACAGTCCTGATCTCATTACCCAGCAGCGATTGCCAAGAGAGCGATGGGAAGCCACGGTCGAGAAAATGAAACATTGGGGTGCGGAGATCTCCAAGGACGAGGCTGATCTGCTCGTGCGGTTTCTCTCAGCGCGGTATCATCCCGGCGCACCGGATCACCTCCCGCCGCTTGAAAGTGAAATGAGGAAGGCGGAGCCGTTCACGCAGGACCCGGCAGCTGAAGGTCCGGTCACAGGAGTCGCGGCCCGGGGCGCCGGTCTCTTCGAACATAATTGCCAGGCCTGTCATGGGGCTGGAGCCACGGGCGGGATGGGGCCGAAGCTGGCGAAGAATCAAATTTTGAAACATGAGGACTTGTTCTGGGACACGGTCCTGCATGGACGAGGGCCGATGCCGGCCTGGGGCTCGGTGCTGAGCCATCAAGAGATTGCGGATATTCATGCCTGGTTATCGACCAAGTAGCGGACAGCGGAATTCATCATAGCGGAAGGAGTGGTCATGAACGTAAGAAAAGGTGTGATGGTCGGAGGGGCGCTGCTCACGCTGGTGGGGCTGATGTCTGCCCCGCGGATGCTGTTCGGAAGCGATCAGGTCCGGGCGAAGGAACTGGTGCAGAACACCTGCGCTGGATGCCATCGGGTAGAAGGGGCTCCTTTGTCCCGCCTGGAGAAGAAAGCACCGGATCTGATTGGAGTCGGCAGCAAGTTCAAACACGAATGGCTGGTCAGCTGGCTGGCGGGCAAAGAGCCTCCTCTATACGCGAAGAGTTATCGTTGGGATCAGTCACAGACTCCTCAACCCCATATGGCCATTTCCCAGACGGATGCGGAAGAGGTGGCCAAGCTTCTTGAAACCGAATTTCTGGATCCCAAAGTGACGGCAGGTGCGATCGACATGGCTACGTTCAGCAAACAGGAAGCCGCGTTCGGTGAAAAAATCTTCAGGGAACATGCCTGTATCGGCTGTCATCAAGTACGCGAAGGCGACAAAACTATGGGCGGCCCGCAAAGCACCTCAATGGCAGAGGCCGGCAAACGGCTCAAAGCCGATTGGATTTATCGGTTCAATTCCAATCCTCCGGACTATGTGCCGCACAGTGGCGAATTTGTAGGTGATGTGAGCGCCTTGGGTTTGCGTTATGTGACGGGTTACATCGCCACCAGAGGATGGGACGATTTTCACTATTACGAGCCCTGGAAGAGCGAACCGTTCGGTCACGCAAGTCCGGATCGCGGCAAGGTGATTTATAAGGAATATTGTGCCCAATGTCATGGCGCAACAGGGAAGGGTGATGGCCCGGCCGCATCGGGATTGGATCCGAAGCCGGCGATTCACGCAAATATTCCGTTTGAGAAGGTGCCGATCGACTATTTGTACAACGTGATCTATTACGGCGGGAAGGCAGTGGGGAAATCACCCACGATGCCCTATTGGGGCCTCACCATCGGACAGCAAGGCGTTGCCGATGTCATGGCCTATTTGAAGGTGACCTTCAAGGGTGCGCCTGAAGCGGCCTCTGCTCCGGGCGTCGGGGCCTCGGGCGCCTGTGTGCAATCGCGCAAGACGTCGAAGGCCCCGGATGAATTCCTGGCCAAGACGAATCCGCTTCCCGCATCTGCCGGGACGATCGAGGCAGGAAAGGCCTTGTTTCTCAAGACGGCACAGCCCGTCGCCTGCGCGATGTGCCACGGCAATCACGGAGACGGAAAGGGATTCATGGGCGCGGCCTTAGTGCCGCCACCGAGAAACTTCACGTGCGGCGCGATGATGAAGGACCTTCCTGACGGTCAACTGTTCTGGATCATCAAAAACGGATCGCCCGGAACCGGCATGATGTCCTTTGCCGGCTTGCCGGATGAGCAGGTCTGGCAGTTGATTCACTACATTCGTTCACTAGCCAAGTAACAGTCACCCGGTCAGCGGTCAGCCTCTGCTGATCGCTGACAGTTGGTGGCGTATGCAAGGAGTCGATCATGGCAACATTTATTATTTCAGGAAGCCGGGGCACGGACGATCCCACGATGGCGACCTTGCCATTCATGGCTGCGAAGGTTGCGAAGGAGCAGGGGCACGATGTCGTGCTCTGGCTCTGGAACGAATCCGTGGCGCTTGGACGCAAGGGGACTGCAGAGCATGTAACGGGAGTCAATCTGACGCCATTGAAAGACTTGCTGGCTGCTGTGCAGGCGGCGAATATTCCCATCTGGGTCTGCGGAGCCTGCGCCGTGGCACGGCAGATCGGCGTGGGAGAGCTCGTTTCTGGCGCCACGATCAAAGGTATGGGAGACTATATCAAGGCCGTAGCCGAACGTGACCGCAACGTGGCGTTCTGATTCCGCAGCGAAGGAAGGAGTCGTGATATGTCAGCCGATGGCGAATCGACCGGGAAATCAAAAAGCCGAAAAGATCGAGGGGATGAGGGGGACATCGACGAGTCTGTCGCCAAGGACGAGCGGCTCGATGTCACGCAGCTGGAGACCATTCCAACGATGGTGCCGCGTGAAGGGGATGGATATCCTTCGCCGGGCAGCGGGTCCGCCGGACAGGGGCTCGGACGTATCGGCGAACCGGGCCATGCCTTGACTGAGGATGATCTGAGGCGGGTCAATACGAGAAAAGGTCTTATTCAGCTCCTCGAAACCAAAGTGGTCGATATCGGAGAGGTGCGCAAGACGCTGTTGTATGAAGAAGAGCTGCGGCAGTTACAGGTTGAATTGGTCAAGCTGCAACTGTGGGTTCAGCGCCAGGGGGAACGGATTGCCGTCCTCGTCGAGGGTCGCGATGCAGCGGGGAAGGGCGGCACCATCCGTCGGTTCACCGAGCATTTGAATCCTCGCGCCATGCGGGTGGTTGCGTTGCCGAAACCCACGGACGAAGAACGGGGCCAATGGTACTTTCAGCGGTATATCCGCCAGTTGCCCAACAAGGGCGAGATCGTGTTCTTCGACCGCAGCTGGTACAACCGCGCGGTGGTTGAACCGGTGATGGGGTTCTGCAGCAAGAAGGAACATCAGCGGTTTTTGCAGCAGGTCACAGAGTTCGAGCACATGCTGTATGAAGACGGCGTGACCATGATTAAGTTCTGGTTCTCCATCTCCAAAGCAGAGCAGGAGAAGCGATTCGAGGCGCGCCGGCAGAATCCGCTCAAGCAATGGAAGCTGAGCCCGGTCGATGAGAAGGCGCAAGAACTGTGGGACTCCTACACGCGCTACAAAGAAGAGATGTTCGGGAAGACGCACACGACCTATAGCCCTTGGATCATCGTCAAGGCTAACGACAAGCAGGCGGCGCGATTGGAGAGCCTCCGGCATGTGTTGAACTTGCTGCCGTATAAAGGTAAAGAGGATGCGCCGATTCGCCTGACGCCGGATCCCAATGTGATTACCCGATTCCACCGCAAGATGGTGGAATTGGACTTGTGACAGGAGAGAAAAAGAATTCATGCATCCGATTCATCCGATCGTGGTCCATTTTCCCATTGCGCTGTTGTGTGCCAGCGTGGCGTTCGATGCCCTTGCCTCTCGCTGGCCGACCGGAGGTCTTCGAGAAACAAGCCTCTATACCTTACTCGCCGGTGTCGTGACTGCGGCGCTGGCGGTGGTGACGGGCGGAATGGAGGAGGAGCTGGCCGAGCGGGCCGGTGCGCCGGAATCGGTCCTTGAACTCCACGAGAGTCTGGGCACGGTCACGCTGGTCGTGTTCGGCGCGCTATTGGGGCTGCGTCTCGCCATGCGGTGGGGATGGTTCAATGAAATCCCTTCTCTCACGCTCGGCCTTGGTGCGATCGGGATCGTCATCCTGACTCTGACAGGCTATTGGGGCGGCGAACTCGTCTATACCTATGGAATCGGTGTGAAAGCCGTGATGTCCCCGGTGACTCCCTAACAGGGTGCTGGACCGCGCTGAACGGTGAACGATGCGTATCAATCAGATGATCGAAGGAGCAACACGATGAAGACGGGTATGGTTATGGCGCTGGTCACTGTAGCGGCTCTTGCCCTCCCTGCCTGGGCCGCCGAACGGCCTATGATGCAGCCGCGGGTGCCGGCTGACAAGTTGGCCGAAGCTCGCGCATTGACGAGCCCCTTGACGAGTTCCCCGGAGATCGTTGCGCAAGGCAAGGCGCTCTACAACGGCAAGGGCACCTGCTTCAACTGTCATGGGAAAGACGGAGACGGTAATGGGCCGGTGGCGGCTCAGTTGGATCCTTCGCCTCGCAATTTCCAACACCATGGATTCTGGCGCCATCGTACGGAAGGCGAAATCTTCTGGGTGATCAAGCATGGCTCCCCCGGCACCAGCATGATTGGATTTGACGGGCAACTGACGGACGAAGAAGTCTGGACCATCATGCAGTACGAGCGTAGTTTCGGCGGCGAGCATGGTCCGGGCATGATGGGTCATGGAGAAGGCAGGGGCTCCATGATGGGACCGGGCGGTGGCATGGGCGGCATGGAACATCGTGGACCGAGAGGCGGCATGGGCGGTTGTGAAGGCGAAGCCTGCGGCCGGTAACAGGATGTCAGTGAAATTCTCGCGGTCTGTGGATGTCTACGTGTGTTGTGGTTTGTCGATGAGGCGGGTAACAGGCCCTCCTATTGTTGCCACTTATTGGGCGTAGAGATCATCTCCCTGCTATCGGTGGTGAGCACCCGATAGCGCTCCAGCGCTTCCTGGCTCAACATCCTTATCGGTGCGGCATCATCTACCACCAAAATCGTGTTCGGCTGATCGATCCTGCCTTCCTAGCAGGTTGTTGACAAACAACCAAGCCACTGCAGAAATGCACTTGTCAGAACAATTGCAAATGCTGGCAGACGTAGTCGCAGGCTGTTCAGAAAGGTCGTCCAGCAAGGCCGCAGCAAGCGGAGAGGCGAAGCGTACTCACGGCAGTACGTTGAGCCTCTGTGCGCCGCGGGAACGCCGCTGGGGGCTTTTGTCAACAGCCTGCTAGACCTATTGGGGGCGCGGGAGTGATGTGGCTGCTGGTGGCGTCTCCGGGATTGGGAAGAGGATGCGAACCTTGGTGCCCTGTCCGGGGTTACTGGTGGCTAAGAGACCGCCCCCATGCGACTGCACGATCCCACGGACGGATGGCAAGCCAAGCCCACGGCCCAGGAACTTGGTGCTAAAGAACAGGTCAAAGGCCCGTTGAAGGGCGGCGTCATCCATGCCGCATCCGTCATCCTCCACCTCCAGATAGGCGAACGTCCCAGGGCACGTGGTGCCTTCCAGATAGCTATGGGAGAGCTGTTCTTCGTCGCACTCCATCGTCCCTGTGCTGAGTTGAATGGTTCCCGGGGTGGCGCCGATGGCCTCGACACTGTTGGTGACCAATTGGTCAAGGAGCTGCCGTATTTGTTGGTCGTTGGCCATGATAGATGGAATCCCATCACCCAGGTGTAGCTGCAGACGACTGGTGGCCTCGCGAGGAAGCGGGAGAGCCGCAGAGTACGTCTGCACAATCTCATTGAGATTGGTCAGCTTGAGTCCGATGTGTGATTTCCCGGTGTAGACGAACAACCTGCTGGTGATATCCGCGGCGGTTTGCGCGGCCCGCATGGCTTCGTCGAGGTTCCTGGCTATGCCTCGATGGTCCTCCTGCAAGGCCATTCGAGACAGGGTCAGATGGCCTGTGATGACTTGAAGCAGATTATTGAACTCGTGGGCGATGCTGCCGGCTATCTGTAGCTGGTTTTCCAACTTTCGATCGTGCATGCGTTGGTGCTGCAGGCGGTGCCGGTAGAGTGCTGCCTGGAGAGTCGCGTGTAATTCGCGCTCTTCGAAGGGTTTGACGAGATATCCGAACGGCTCAGTGTCGATGGCTTCCTTGAGCAACGAGTCATCGGAGAAGGCGGTCAGGAACACGACCGGCACGTCGAGACGCTTGCGTAAGCGGGCGGCTGTTTCGGTCCCGGTCAATTCACCGGCCAGACGGATGTCCATCAGCACGATATCGGGGTGGGTCCGTGGAATCTCCTCCAACGCCTGCTCGCCGCGTGCCGCTCGACCGCAGATGTCGTAGCCTAGTTGTGTCAAGCGATCGCTGATCTCCATGGCGATCAGCGCTTCGTCTTCCACGATGTAGATGCGTGTCGTCTGCATACGGTACAGGCCTTCAGCCTCTCAAAATGGGTGATCGTGACTGTGACGGGTGCTCCGGTGTCATCGCTTCGGAGGGGATGGGCACTTCAAGGACAATCTCGGTGCCTATGCCGAGAGGCCTGGTGAGCCTGGCCCCAAGTTGATCGGCTAGACTTGTGACCAATTGCAGCCCAAAGGACGTGGCCTGCTCCAGATTGAACTCCGCAGGAAGACCGGAGCCCTCGTCCGAGACTGAGAGGAGGAAGGAACGTTCGCGCGCCGCAATGCGTACCAGTACGGGGCCGCTCTTGCCATCCGGGTAGGCGTACTTAAATGCGTTGGTCACGAGTTCCGTGACGATCATGCCGCATGGCAGGGCGATGGTGGCCGGCACCGAGAGGTCTGCTGCCTCGACTCGGAGGTGCGTGCGGCTGGCGGACTCGCGGAAAGAGCGTCGTAGTTGGTCCGTCAAGGTTTTCAGGTATTCACCGAGGGGGACTTTGTGGAGGTCGGTTGAGCGATACAGGAGTTCATGCACCAGGATCATGGCGCGCAGCCGATCCTGTCCCTCGGAGAAGATGGACCGGTCCTGTCCCTGCCGAGTTTTCTTTGCCTGGAAATGGAGCAGGCTGGAGATGATCTGGAGATTGTTCTTCACCCGGTGATGCACCTCGCGCAGCAGGGTTTCCTTCTCGTGCAACGACGCCTCGATCCGCAATTCCGCCTGCTTGAGCGCGGTGATGTCCTGCGCGGTGCCGGTGGAGCGGAGTGGCCGGCCGGTGGCCTCGTCGTAGTGGGTCTCACCGTGTTCCTGTATGAACTTGATTCGTCCGTCCGCCATGCGCAGCCGATGGATGATTTCGTAAGGTTCGTGGGTTTCCAGCGAGGTGAGATAGGCTTCGTTGACCAGGAATCGGTCCTCCGGATGGACCGCGTCGAGAAACGCCTTGAATGAGGCGCCGAACTGTCCCGGATCGATCTCGAAGATGCGGAAGAGTTCATCGGACCAGGTCAGCGTAGAGCTGGAGAGGTTGAGTTCCCAATTCCCGATCTGCGCAATGCGCTGGGCTTCTTTCAGCTGCGCTTCGCTTCGAATCAGGTGTTCCTTTGCCCGTTTACGTTCGGTGATATCGCGCAGGATGACGGTATAGATGGTGTGCCCGTCGGTCTCTGTTTGCGAGAGCGAGGCTTCGATGGGGAACTCCTGTCCGTTGGCCCGTAATCCGCTGGAGATCCCCAACAGGCCTATTTTTTGTGGACGGCTATCGCTCGGATTGAAGGCGAGGCGGTGTTCATACAGCATTTTTTGAAAATGATGGGGGAGGAAGCGGTCGAGCGGTTGCCCCAGCGCGTCCTGTGCGGAACATCCGAACAACCGTTCCGCCGTCGGATTGAACAGCACGATGTGCCGGTCCTCATTGACGGTGATGATGGCATCCGTGGCGGATTCGATGACCGCGGCCAGACGCAGCTCGACTTGCTGCACTTCGTGCCGGACTCTGTCCTGTTCCCGCTTGTGCTGCCAGCGGTGGGTCCAGAGTCCTAACCCCGCGGCGGCAATCAGGGTGCCTGTCGCGGCAATCTGTTGCAGGCGCTGCAGATGCTCCAGGACCTCCTCGGTATCGACCTTGACGACCATGCTCCAGGGAGTACCATGAACCGGGACGATATGGGCCAGTACGGCATGGCCGCGATAGTCGGAGGGACTCTCCAGCGGGCCATACCGCCCATGCGCGGCTTTGACGACCGGAAAGGTATCGAGTGTGGTGGGGACCTTCCGCGTCAAGGCGGTCTGGGTCCTGTAGCGGAGCTCATTGAGCACGATCACCTGGTCGTTGTCATGCTTGATCAGCTCGATTTCGGCAGTACGGCTCTTCCCCGGCCAGGTTTGAATCATCGTGAACAGGTCTTCCCAGGTCCCTCGCAATACCAACACGCCGACGGTGGTTGTCTTGTCTGTTCCCTTGATCGGGGCGAAGGTGTCCAGCATCGGTTGCTCCGGCACAGCGGGGTCGGCGGCATAGAGTTCCGAAAACGGCGGAAGTGATGTGCGCACGACCTGTCGTGCGAGTGAGAGTCCCGTCTCGGACAGGTTCATGGAGCGGCCGGTGCGATAGCGTACGTTTCCAGTGGCGTCGAGAATCGTCGCTCCGGTATAGCCATAATAGGCGACGGCGGACGCGATGGGCTGCTGGAGCAATGCGGGGACCTCGCTCCCTTTGGTTGCCCACCAGCCTTGAGCCAGCCCGACATGCAGCAGGTCCGTGAGGACCAGGCTATCCCCCCGGCGTTCCTTGAGAAAGGCCGACAGTTGGCTTGATTTCAGCTGACCGATGCTGGCCAGCTCGTTGAACGTGGAGGTTTTCTTTTCCGATTTGAGGTGTGCAAAAAACTGATATTCGGCAATTTCGGCGCCGAGCGCGAGCAGGCAGAATAGCGCAACCAGCCCGAGCGGTATCTTGTGTGGGATGGCAGGTCTGTTCATCGCTTCGATCCCGCCTCTAATTGGCTACGGCGCCGCTATCCTCTCGTTTCCTAAGGATAAACGAGTATATCAGTGGTAGAGCGACTCTACAATGTGTGGGTTTGAATAGGGCCACGCCACCCGTTGGCATGTGTTGCAATCTGAGTTGTCGCCTTTTGCGACAGCAGCGTTTTTCTATCAGACCTGGAATGCCCCAGGGAACTCGCTTCATTTTTCTCGATATTTCTTAAGCCCCTGTCAAACCACAGGAATCAGTGATTCCCTCGCGCTGATTCTCTGGCATGCCCTTCGCTTTTCAGTTTGAGAGAACCCCATCTATCCAAGGAGGAATCATATGGACAATCAAGAGACAAAAGGTTCGGCGCAGGCCGTTGCACTGGCATTCATCGGGGGAGCGGTGGCTGGAGTCGTGGCCGGTCTGCTTCTTGCCCCGCAGTCTGGAGAAGAGACGCGACGGGATGTGAAGCGATATGCCAGAAGGGCTGAGGAAGAAGTTCTGGAGAAGGCGAAGGAGGCGCGAGCCGCCCTTGATGAGACCATCGAGCGTGGGAAGCATTTCTTCGCAGAGAAAGCGGCAGAAGTCGAAGCGGCGGTCAAGGCTGGACGAGAGACCGTGAAGGAAAAAATGGATAAATGTTGTAGCTGACGTGGCCATCGTCAGGGAGGGTATTGCGATGCTGCAGGTCGCCGATATTCGGAGGAAGCTGTTCACCCAACGGCGTGAGTTGTTTCGGCAGGTTGCACAAACAGAAGGCGAACTGCTCTGGCTTGAGACCGATGTCGAGAGCGAAGTGGGGGAGCGGGGGCAGGAAGAGAACATGGTGCGCCTGCTCGATCGACTGGATGGACGCGCGAAGGCTGAGATCGAGGCGATCGACCGGGCGCTCGTCAAGCTGGAGGCCGGGCAGTATGGCCGATGCGAACAATGCGGAATGGACATTCCCCAGGCCAGGCTGGAGGCTCTCCTCGAGGCGGCCAAATGTATAGGTTGCGCGCAGGCAGAGGAACAACAGGCGGCGTCGAGGGCATGACAGATGCTAGCTGTCCGCTTTTACGCGGATCGACAAGGGGCCGATTCGAGTGCGCGGCTTCATGGCCCGTCCCGATCTTGTCGTAATTGCTGAGGCCTCATTCATTCAGAATCCTGCCGCCGCTCAACAACATGTTGAAAGCCTGCGTGGCCTGTCATCTGGAGTACAAACTGCGAAGTTCATAGGAAAGGAGCGCTGCATGCCAGAACGCACGATCAGCAGCATGTTCGATGAAGATCATGACCGGCTGGATGAACTGTTCAAGACGTTTCATCTGCTGAAACGGACAGATCCCGCCAAAGCGCAACAGGCATTCGCGGATTTCAAAATCGGCCTCCAGCGGCATATGGTCTGGGAGGAGGGCGTATTGTTCCCGTTGTGGGAGAAAAAAACCGGCATGACCGAAGGAGGCCCCACCTTCGTCATGCGCCAGGAGCACCGCGAGATCGGAGAAAGTTTGGCCGCGATCGATCGCAAGATGCAGGCGCAGAATCCGGAGAGCGATCAGGAAGAACAGACGTTCGTGGATCTGCTTGAGCGGCACAACATGACGGAAGAGGAGGTCCTCTATTCGGCGATCGATAGGGCGACCAGCGCGGACGAGCGAGAGGGGGTGTTCCAGGATATGAACAAAATACCAGAGAGCCGCTACAAGGGCTGGTGTGGAACGCATTGACAGAGATCGAGTGAAAGGGTGATGTGATGACCGATTCGATGCGCAAAACTCTCCGGGGGCTATCTTGTGCCGGCTTCCTTCTCATGGGTTGGTGGGCGATCCAATCGACACACATGTCAGACATGAATGTATGGGCCGGTTCGCAGCAGTCGGAGAAGAGGGCACAGGTTCAAGCCGATGCCGAGCGTGGGAGAGCGGTCTTCAACGGGAAAGGCGTCTGCTACTACTGCCACGGCATTGATGGGAACAGGGACCAAGAACCGCAACTCGCGGCAGATACGGCTGCGCTCATCGCGCAACTCGATCCTTCGCCGCCCGACCTCAGGCAACGAAAGACGCTTCGATTGACTACCGACAAAGCCCGGTTCAACGCCATACGAGAAGGCCATCCCGGCACAGGTATGTTCCCCGATACTACGATGACGACTCAGGAGCTCACGGACACCCTGGCATTTCTGGCCCTGTTGAGGAGCGAAGGAGCGGGCGGCAAGGCCCGTCGGTCGCGGTGAGAGAGAACGGACGCGGCAGGTTGCAGCGAGAGCCGATGGTCCCTGAAGAGATAGCGTCAACGAAACAGGGGGGAGCAATGATGACCATTGAAGAAAAAATCAAGAAGATCGTGGAGTGGATTAATCCGGAAGAACGGGTCACGGTCCATTTCCGTGATGCACAGAACCTGAACGCGGAAGTCACAGGCTGCAGTTCGCAGTTAGTGGACCTGTCCATCGAAACTCAGGTGCCCCATGTCAGGCAACGTATCTCGGTGCCGCTCAGTCGCACGGACCTGTCCGAAGATCTCTCCCACTATACCCGGGATCCTGAGCGACCGCTGAAACATCGACGGCTGATGCTGGTCGTCGATGAGAAACGACCGCCGATCGTCTACTAGCAGAGAAGGGATCTGCAGATGGCCTCGAAGGCATCGTCATCGATGGGAGCGACAGGCCTTGGCAGGCGATAAGCCAATGAAGCTGGTCATCATGTGCGGACCAGGGAGCAGCGAGACATGTTAGCGTATTTTTTTAATCGACCCCTCCCGCCAGGGCTCGAGGGATTGGCTGAACTCGCACTCGATCTTCGTTGGACCTGGAGCCACGCGACCGACCGGCTGTGGGAACGGCTGGATCCCGAGGCCTGGGAACGTACCGGTAACCCCTACTTTATCTTGCAGAGTGTCTCGCAAGCCCGTTTGGAAGAGGCCGCCGGGGATCCGGAGTTCGCAGCGGAACTGCGAACATGGCTCGCGCAGCGGCAGCGCTATTTGCAAGACCCCGGCTGGTTCGGACGTGAGCGAGGCGCACGAGGCCCGAAAGGGATTGCCTATTTCAGTATGGAGTTCGGGCTGGGAGAAGCGCTGCCGATCTATTCGGGAGGCCTGGGTATTCTGGCGGGTGACTTCCTGAAAACCGCAAGCGACTTAGGGGTACCGGTCGTCGGGATCGGCCTCCTGTACCAACAGGGATACTTTCGGCAAATCCTGGATCCTGATGGCCGGCAAGGCGAGGCCTTTCCGTATAACGATCCCATGACACTCCCTATCACGCCGACGCCTGATCGCGAAGGAGGCTGGCTGCGAATCCGCTTGGAATTGCCGGGACGGGCCATTCTCTTGCGGGTCTGGCAGGCACGGGTGGGTAAAGTAACCTTGTACTTATTGGATAGCAACGACCTGCTCAATAGCCCTCCTGACCGCGGCGCCACGGCACATCTCTATCCCAGTGATGAGCGGATGCGCCTGACGCAGGAGATCATTCTCGGGATCGGAGGGTGGCGCGTGCTCGAAGAGCTCGGCCTCGATGTCGAGATCTGCCACCTCAACGAGGGTCATGCCGCCTTTGCGGTGCTGGCGCGTTCCCTCAGCTTCATGCGCCGGACGGGGCATCCGTTCCCGGTGGCGCTCAGGGCTACCAGAGCCGGCAACGTGTTCACCACTCATACGCCGGTCGAAGCTGCGTTCGACCGGTTTTCCCACGAGCTCATTCGCCCGTATGCCGCGCATCTTGCGGATCTGGTCCAGGTGCCGATGGACGATCTGCTCGCGTTGGGACGTAAGGATCCACGCGACCGGAACGAGCCTTTCAACATGGCCTTTTTAGCGATGCGAGGGAGCGGCTCGGTCAATGGAGTCAGTCGGCTCCATGGCGCCGTCAGCCGGGGAATTTTTCAGTCGCTCTTTCCCGGCTGGCCGTCGTCCGAGGTCCCGATCGGACATGTGACAAACGGCGTGCATATGCCCTCCTGGGATTCACGCGAGGCGGATGCATTGTGGACCGGGACCTGCGGCAAAGAACGATGGCTGGGCAGGCTCGATGAAATGTGCGCCTCCATCGGTCAGGTGAGTGACGACGACTTGTGGTCGATTCGCGCATCCGAGCGATATGCCCTGATTCGATACACCCGCCGCCGGTTGGTTCGCCAGATGCGGGAACGGGGTGCGGCGGCAGAGCATGTCCGACTGGCGGAACAGATCCTGGACCCCAATACGATCACCTTGGGTTTTGCCAGACGGTTCGCCTCGTACAAACGTCCGACCCTCATGCTGCAGGATCCGGATCGGCTTGCACGGCTGCTCTGCCATCCGGACCGTCCCGTCCAGTTGATCGTGGCCGGCAAGGCGCACCCTCATGATGAGGAAGGTAAACGTCTGGTGCACGAGCTGACTCGCTTCTCGACACGAGCGGATATCTGGAGTCGGATCGTGTTCCTGGAGGACTACGATATGACGTTGGCGCAGTACCTCGTGGCCGGCATCGATGTCTGGCTCAATACTCCCAGGAGGCCGTGGGAGGCCTGCGGAACCAGCGGGATGAAGGTGCTGGTCAATGGAGGCCTCAACCTATCGGAGCTGGACGGATGGTGGGCCGAGGCCTATGCGCCGGAGGTGGGCTGGGCATTGGGCGACGGTCGGGAGCATCCTGAACCGGAGTACGATGCGGTGGAAGCCACGAAGCTCTACGAGCTGTTGGAGCAGCAAGTCGTCCCGGAGTTTTACGATCGAGATCATGCCGGGATTCCACATGCGTGGCTGACGCGTATCCGGGCGAGCATGTCACGCCTCACCCCGCAGTTCAGCAGCAACCGGATGGTGCGCGAGTATGTGGATACGATCTATTCCGCAGCGAGTGTGTCGGTGGGACGTCGTCTCGAAAACGGGGGTAAGCTGGCGGCTGAATTAGAAGCCTGGCATGCCAGGGTAGGACAAGGTTGGAGAGAGATCCGGTTCGGCGACCTCCAGATCACCAGCCAGGGGAACCACTGGCACTTCGAAGTGCCCGTCTATTTCGGGGACCTTGAGCCCGACCAGGTACGAGTAGAACTCTATGCTGATCCGCTGAACGACGGAGACCGGCCCACGCACATTGCGATGCGACAGGTGAGGACGATCCCCGGCGCGGTACATGGGTATCTCTTCCAGGCAGAGGGCCCCTCCACACGTCCCGCGAACCATTTCACGCCCCGCATTGTGCCCTTTCATCCTGAGGCCATGGTGCCGCTGGAGGAGTCACTCATCCTATGGAAACAGTGAATGGTCCCTCGTCGTCACGAATCGAGCGCGTGAGCCAGCGAGGTGGTGAATGAGATGGCGAGACCTGCGTTTTTTGATGAGCGGCTTGAACAGCCCCGTGGTCCACACAATGGGATCATGCCGGAGTAGAGAAAAAATCCGTCGAGACATGGGTGAACACGTGTTTGCAGGAAGGCCAAGGACCGTGCAACGAAGACAATGCCGGGAACGCAGTACCGCGCTAGCTGACCCTGTCAGCCGGTGCCACAGATCTGATATACGAGAGCACATCGAAGATTTGCTGGTCCGTCAGCTTGCCGCGAAATCCGTGCATGGGCGTATATAACGCACCGTTGGTAATCGTCACGAGCAGTTCCCAATCGGTCTTTGATCGCGAACTTTGCGATTGAAGATTGGCTGGACGTACGATCAAATCCCGGCTGTCAGGACCGTTCCCGTCCAGTTTGTCTCCATGGCAACGGAGGCAGTTCTTTTCATAGACGACATGTCCGTCCTTGGGATTTCCGCGGGGGGTCTGCCCGATGGCCCAGGAGCTTCCCAACACAACCAAACATACCGCACTGATCACGCTCAGGATGTTCATGCGTCATTTCTCCTTGGCTGGCGACGTGAGGCGGATATCCATCTGTTCTCAGCGGAGCACCAGGACAGGGGTATTGGCCCGATGGACGATTCCGTGCGACACACTGCCCATCAGGAAGCGATCGAGTCCCCGACGTCCATGGGAGCCGACCACGATGAGGTCGTGGGTCGTTGCTGCGTCGCAGACCATGGTGACGGGATCGCCCAGGCGCACCTCGGTTGACACCGTGAATTGCGGGCTCGCCAGCGCCTGGGCGATGTCGTTCACGACCTGCTCAGCCTGCCGCTTACTTTGCTCGGCCCAGTCTTTGAGTCCCACGACCACATGCGGATCGACCATGTAGGGAGAGGGAATGACCGAGAGGATGGTGACCGAGACAGGGTTCTTGAAGGGGTGCGCGGTCAGCCAGGTTTGCAGACGAACGGCATCCTCGCGGCCTTCCACCGCCAGCAGGATGCGGGTGACCGGGCGGGCCTTTCCTTTGACGATGAGAGTCGGCACCGTGGCATGGAGCAGGACGTGGTGCGAGACGCTGCCGGTAAATACTTCTGCCAGGCGGCTGCGGTCGTGCGTGCCCATGGCGATGAGGTCGGCCTTCACAGACGTTGCGCTGTCGAGAATGAAGGAGGCCGGGTGCTGGACTTCGCACAGGGTTTGAATGGAAGGCGTCTCAGCCGGCAGCAGGGTGCGGCAACGTTCAACGGCCTGTCGTCCGGCCTCCATCAAGGCATGACGGAATTCGTCGTACCCTTGCAGGTTGACGGCTTCGGCGACGAGGGGGTAGTGAAACATGCCGAGATCGACGCCATGAACGAGGACGACCTCGTCCGGGCGGTAGAGCAAGCCGATCTGCTCCACTGCCGCAAAGGCTTCGTCCGACCAATCGACACCAACCACAATTTTCATCATCTGGATGTCTCCCTGGTTCGTTCGTATTACGTCCGCGAGAACGATGGCGATCTGGCGCGTTCGCGATGCGCCGCTTCCAGCAGGGCTAAGACCTGCTCATCAGTCACCGGCTCGAAATCTGCGTAGAGGGCTCCGACGGACGAAAACGGCTCCGGTGTTGTGAGGATCACGCATTGGTCGACCAGTGGACATATGCGAGAACTTATATCGCTCGGCGCGACAGGCATGGCGACAATCACACGGCGGGGAGAGAGGGCGGCCATGGACGTGATTGTCGCGTAGAGCGTCCCTCCCGTTGCTATGCCGTCGTCGACGAGGATGACCGTCCGGTTGGCCAGAGCGGGGAGCGACCGTCCTTGGCGATAGAGCATCCGCTGCCGCTGAAGTTCCCCTTCTTCCCCCAGGACCAGTTCCTGAATGTCTTCGCCGGAGAGTCGACAGGCATCGGCTGCCTCCTGGTTTACATACAAGGCGCCCGTTTCGCTGACAGCCCCGACCGCACAGTCCGGGTTATTGACGGTGCGGAGCTTGCGCGTCAGAAAGACTTCCAGCGGCAAGTGCAAGGCCACGCTCAGTTCGTAGCCGACGACTACCCCGCCACGTGGAAGGGCGAGAACGACCGCGTTCGGATCGCCCCGGTATATCGCCAGCTCCTTGGCCAACAAGATACCCGCATGAGCCCGATCGCGAAATGTCATAACAGACCCTCCCGTGCAGGTGTTGGCCTTACGATGTAAGAGCCCGGTCGTTGCTGTGTCAAGCAGACTTGCCCGTCACGACTCAACCGATCGACTTCGAGAAAGACCTGATTCCATGTCAGTCCTCGGCAGTTGGAGACGATGTCTTCCAGGTTGCAGCCGGACGAGCGGGTCATGACGTCCAGAATGGCGGTCGTGGTCGCTGATGACATTGCCATGAGAGCCTCTACTGTCGGTGCATGACCTGTCATGCTAAGTGCATCAGCAATGCCAGGTGGCGATTGCCGACGCGACCATGGTAACCCCGCAATGGTACGGGAGTCTTGTTTGTGTTGAGAGATCTTGGATTGATCGCACTGGGGCATTACGGGGCAGAGCCGTGGCGTGACACTGTCGCCTCTTTCCGCATTGGGCGGCAGAGCGGGACTGGCGGGATGGCCGATGCGGACGGAGGTTCGAGGTTTTCTGAAATTCGAATTGCGCCTTTCCCGTGCAGGATACAACCGTGACAGGATGCTCAAACAGTTCGTCCAGCAAGGCCGCAGCCGATGAACGCACCGGAGGCGTAGCCTCTGGCTACGATGAGGATGCGTTCAAGGCGAGAACGACGCTGGCGAACTGTTTCAGCGTCCTGCCGCGCTTAACGGACTGCCAGCACCGGACATGCGGCCCGATGGACCAGGCTGTGCGACACGCTGCCGAGCAGGAAACGTGCGATCCCTCGACGGCTGTGCGACCCCACAATGAGGAGGTCGAATTCGGCCGCACGAGCGGCGATCGTCTGAGCCGGGTCGCCGCTCAATACCTGGACGGACACAGTGGAGGAGGGGCCCACCAGCGCGGCGGCCGTCGTCTTGACCAGATCTTCTGCAGAGTGATTCGCGATATCCGCCCAGCGTTCGAAGCGTGCCATGTTGGAGGGGTCGGCAAGCTGCAGTGACGGGACGACGGTGAGAATCGAGAATTCTATCGGATCGCGGAATGGATGTGCGGTTAACCAGTCGCGAATCATCTGTGCGTCCTCGCGGCCTTCGAGGGCGATGATGGCACGGCGGATTCTCTTCGGAGGGCCTTTCACAATCAGCGTCGTTCTTGTTCCGTGGGCCAAGACCCGATGGGAGACGCTGCCGAGCACCAACTCAGCCAGTTTCCCGCGCCCGCGAGCGCCCATCACCACCAGCTCGGCGTCGGCCTTGTCCGCCTGATCGAGCACGATACGGGCCGGCGATCCGATCTCGCGCACCTGCGTGACGGCGATCCCGTTCGATGGGATTAAGGCGGAGGTCCGTTGGAGTAATTCCTGGCCTGCATCCATCATCGCCTGTCGAAACTCCTCGTACCCCTGCAGTGCGGCGGCGCCGGCGACAGCTGGATATTCATAGACACCCAAGTCCACCCCATGCACCAGAGTGATGGTCGTTGGATGAAATAAGAGGAGAGTCTGTTGAACGGCTGAAAATGACTGGTCCGACCAGTCGATTCCAATGGCGATGCGCATAGCGCGGTCCTTTCCTGTCGACGCTTAGCAGGATGCTGAAAACGTCCGCCAGCGGCGTTCTCGCTTCACGAAGAGGCTCAACGTACCAACCAGTACGCCTCGCCTCTTCGCTCGCTGCGGCCTTGCTGGACGGCCTTTTTGAGCATCCTGTGGTTCTTCTAGCCACGGTGCTGCTCGGAACATTTTGGCTATTGTCCTTCTCATACACCGAGTTTTTCCGCAGCCTGTTAGAACAATGGATGGGGCGCGGTTCCGAACGGCAGCACTTTGGGTGTGTCGCCCACATTGCCCCGAATCCGCCAGCCGCCATGTTCAAAGGTCAGGTAATGCACTTCTTCATACCAGCTGTCGATCGGCACCCGGAGGCCGCTGATCTTCGAGAGGCCCGACAAGCTTCCCGTGCAGGTCACTTCGAGAATGGTGTTGGCGCCCGCGCCCACCTTGACGATCTTCGAAAAGAAATGCACTTCGCCGATATCGCGATATTCATCGAACAGGTTGGACCAGATCTTCCGCACGTCCACCTGTTTCAACCCATGATAGTTGTACTGGGTGGCGTAGAGCGCCATGACGCCGTCCAGATTGCCCACCGCGACGGCGGCTTCGGCCTGATGAAACACATCCAGGATCTGCTTGACGGTGGCCTCATCCACTTCGACGAGCGCGCCCTGTGGAATGGACGTCGCCGCCTGACCCGTCGTGCCGGCCGCCAGGCTGAGTGCCGCGACCACGGCAAGGAGCCATCGACGGGGACCGGCGGACTGTTTCAGTGGCCTGCTGGGGTTGGCGATCATATGGTTCTCCTCAACGGTTGTGTTTAGCGAGTCCATGTGACCCGTACGAATTGTTCTCCCTGGTCGTAATGGACGTTGAACTCCCCCTCATAGGCGTGATGCAGGGTCTCACCGATGCGTCGCGGAAGGTGCGTATCTGTGGTGGAGACCACCAGGGCCCCACCCTGCTGCTCGTATCCCATAACACGGGACAGGGGGTGCTGGGATTTTTCCTTGGCTTCGGTATTGTGGATCACTCCCATAATCTCGTCTTTGTGATCAACGAGAAAGGAACCACTCAGCGTCAGGAGCCCTTTGGGGTACTTGTCCCGAACCCTGAGACAGGCCGGACAGACGATCTCGTCGGCTTCCGCCGGCTTGGGGTTCCAGGTCCAGCGGCCTTTCTGGAACAGGGCGCCGCATTCGGTGCAGACCGTTGGCCCCTTGAGCTTGCCCTTTTGTTTATAGGTGTCGTGTTCGTGCTCTTGATACGTTTGGTCTCTGCGGGCTCCCAATCCTGACGGGATCTTGGCATGTGTAGACATATCGGTCTGTGCCTTCCTTGGTGAACAAGAGATCTTACGGAGTTGGCGACGAGAGCATGTGTGCGAGCATCGACTCCTCGGACAAATGTAAGTATTCAAGCACGTCGCGATCCTCGACTTGCGTGAAGTCTACGAAGAAATTTCCCACGGCGTCGAACGGGTCCGGTGTCATGAGTATCACCAGCTCGTCCACCTGTGAGCGAACCTCGTGGATCGTCGACGGGGGACCGACCGGAATCACGCCCACCAGGCGGCGCGGCTGCAGATGTCGAATCACGCACGCCGAAGCCATGAACGTCGAGCCTGTGGCGATGCCGTCATCGACCAAGAGTACCGTGCGCCCGGTGAGGAGCGGGAGCGACCGTCCCTGCCGGTACAGGTCCTTACGCCTGGCGATCTCCTGCTCCTGGACATGGATCAAACGCTCCAGCTCATGCCGGGGGATACCGAACGAGTTGATCGCCTCTTGATTCAGATAATGCGAACCCGTCTCGGCCACCGCCCCAATGGCATATTCGGGATTGCCCGGCGCACCGATTTTGCGAGTAATGAACACATCCAGCGGAAGGTGGAGGGCCAGGCTGAGCTGATAGCCCACTGCCACACCGCCGCGGGGAAGGGCCAGGATCAGCGCCGTCGGATCGTTGCGGTAGCCACTCAGTTTCTCGGCCAGCATCCGGCCGGCTTCTTCGCGATTATGGAACCTCACGCGTCTGTCTCCTGCCGGTCTCGTCATCTTCCACGGGCGTCGGTGGTGTGATGGATGCCCCTATGGGGGAACAGCATGAACTCTTGCAGGAACAGTCTTGCATCGTCGGTGCCACGGGATGGTGTGCCGGATGGTCGCGGGAGAAGTGCGGTAGTACGGGAGTTTACAGATGTCGAGTCGGAGGAGCGAATTGCATGATCCGGTCAGCTGAGGAGTTTCGGGCCAGTGACACGTCAGGGGACTGTTGCCAAATACCTCAATGGAAGGAGGGCTCTGTGCCCTAGGTATTCCGTTGAAGGTGTGGATCCGGCACGAGGCCCCCACATTCAACGCAGCGTACTTTCCCTGCCCTGTGCTCCTCCTCCGTCACATTGTCAGAGATCAGGCGGCTATGGGTACAGGCGCGAGAGGGGCTCATGGAGATGGGCTGAGGGGTTCGTTCTGATTTGTTGAGGCTCACGGGGTACCTCCTGGACGGCACGTAGGGCTCACGAGCAGATGCGGACTAGCGTATTGCTCCGGTACCCGCAATGCAAGACCCAAAATATGGCTCCCTGAGCGGTCTCTCCGCCGATACTGAGTGGAGGGACGTCGCCTACATGATTCATGAACAGGACGGCTGTCACTGCGGCCTTTCCTCACGCGGGCGTCCATAGTCGCGCGCTGGACATGTGTGGGAACCCAACGGTGTCCTGAGCCACTCTGTCAGGCAGACTGAATCTGACTGAGCACGTCCCGCTCCGCTTCGAGCCAATCCTCAAGCGCCGATCCGTCCCGGTATCCGCGCTCACAGTAGAGCGCATAGGCTCGTGCTGCGATCATGGCCGGGAGGTCATTGCAGGGCGACAGTGGCAGGACGAGAAATTTTTGCGCGGCAGGCTTGTTGGCGGTCTGCTGCTGCTGTTGGGGAGCCGGTGTCTTTTTGGCTTGTGTTGTCGAACGAATGTTGGCGGATTTCATGGCTTGTGCTCCTTGGATTAGACGGATGACGTATTCATGGACAACCCACCATTCGCGGCAACGAATGGGAAGGGCGCGAACGGCCGATCGAGACAGCTCAACGGGAACGAGGGGCGCCGGTCGATTCGCCGAAGTGTTTCGGCAATCCGTTCCGGCTTGCCCCAGTCGCTCCAGAGCACGCCGGTCAGTTCGATGACCGCCAGACGCTCCGGGACGCGCTGCAGCAGGTCGGAGGAGAAATTCTTCGCCGGCATGTCCCGGTAGATCGCTTCGAGGGCGCGCCCTTCTTCCGGCCCTCCGATGGCCTGGCTCAGCCGCTCAAAGAGCGGCATCATGTCCGGCAGGCATTGCCAGCCCAATGTCCAGAGCAAGTCCACGTTGGCGGCGAATACCAGCGTATTCCAGAGGGCGCCCGCCCTTAGGGCTGCATCGGCCTGCGCGGTGTCGGGCTTTTCCAGGAACGAGCCGACCATCTGCACCGGCTCGTCCGGTAGGCTGGTGAGGGCCGGGCCTGGCTGGATCCAGCCATAGTCCAGCTCCAGACGATCGGGGGCGACTCCCAACATCACCACCCGATCAGGCCGCGATTCCGCGATGCTGACCGCATGCCGGACCCGGTCGAGGAAGCGCGCTTCCGGATAAACGAAATGATCCGACGGGTAGAGCACGACCGTGGCCTGTGGGGCCTTGGCCCGGATATAGGTCAGGGGCAAGAAGACCCCGGCTGCCGTGTCGCGGTTGGCCGGCTGAAAGAGAATGGTGCTGCCACGTCTCCCTTCCAATTGTGCCAGCGCGTCGCGGCGGTGGCTGTGCGCGACCACCGTCACGATGCGCTCCGGCGGCGTCAGCTTGGCCGCCCGGTCCAACGTATGCTGGAACATGGAGCGTGTGCCGACGAAGGCACAGTATTGCTTCGGGGTGGGGCGGCCCAACCAGCGATGGATCAGCGAACTGACCCGCGTGCCCTCTCCTCCTGCCGGGATGATCGACCAGCGATGATCCGATGTGTGCGATGGACCCACGATTTCCAACCTCCTTGATTATCACCTACAAGGGTAGCGGTTCAGGAATACAGGTTGAAGGCGCATGAACTTCGGTCTTCACCCTTCAGTCTGTACCCCTGCGGAACCATTCACCGAGTCATGCCGATCCCTGCACTGGGCGGCCGTCCGGTCTGTTGAGGTCCCCTCGGCACTCCTACACGCGGGCCTGCCGGCCCTGGGCCCTTCCATCGATTGGCCAGGATGAAGGCATCCAGGCAGTCGCCGCAGTTCACGCAACGCCGGAGCGTGATCGGTGCGCCGGTGACGTCCCGTTCCAGAGCGGCCGTGAAGCTGGTGACCAGCAAGCCGCCGCACCGCAGACAGCATGCATTCCGTAGAGCCGGTTCCTGTGTTCGCAGATCCCGGTCTGTCGCCCGATGGGAGCCGACGCTGCTCGAAGAGGTAGCGCGCCGGCTCAAGGCCGCGCTCCGATCTCATGGAAGTACCGTCTCACCGCCTCCTGAACTTTCGTGAAACATTCAGGGCAGTAGGTATGGGTCTGGGCGATCTCGGACGGATCGATACCATGGGCCGCGCGATAGGTCCGCTGCGTAAGCCAGCAATCGAGGCCGGGAGGACATCGCCGATCGTCGCGAATGAGTCCGCAGAGACAACAGACGGGGAGCAGCGTCGGGGCGATGGCCCCGTCTCTCATCGGAACGGACGGGGATAGGCGCATGGTCTGATCGAATACCTGTTCAAGAGACATAGGCTACCTCCTTCATCCGCCTGCCAGAGTCCGTCACCTGGCGTTGTGCGGAGTCGAATGTCAGGATAGCTATACGAATTCGTCGCCGTGAGGGGAACTGGGGAACCCACCAGTTCTACTCGAATAGGTTACTAGCGTGACATCCGAAGGGGAGGAGGTTGTGAAGGCGTCTGTCGGAGATTCAGGTCGCACGTGGTTCCTGGATTACCGTGTTTCTCGCGCCTCAACGGGTCGATTCGGTGCGAGTGAGACGAGATAGCCTGAGGAGCCCGGACGCTGGAGGGTGACGATGCCGTCTCTGGTGAGCCGGTCCACCGCGGCAAAGAGCTGGTTCCATGAGAAGGAGGGGAGCCGCTCGCTGAGTTCTTCGAGCGTGCAGATCCCGACCTGAGCGAGCACCTGGCGGATAGCCGATTCAAGTGTATCTGTCCGAAGCATAGGACCCTCCTCCACTAGACGTGACGCTCCCGCATCTCTTGTACGGGATGTGTCTGCCTAGGGAAACTAGGGACCCCCCTAGTCCTGGGAGAAGACATTACTAGCGCTTGTCTGGCCGCATTCGCGCGACTTGTAGGAACGAGAGAAAGGGCCTAGACTCTGCCATCAGATCGGCCCATCCAGTTGCTGCGGATGCTGATTTCGATTCCGATGTTGCGGTCTCTGTCCTCTGGAGGAGTCGATCCTATGGCGGCATCGAAGAAGACCTCTCGAACCAAATCCTCGGCCAAGCGCGGCGTCATGCGCAAGGCCGCCAAGCGGCAACCGGTCAAGGGCAGCCGCCCTGCGGCTGAGACCGCTCCATCGATAGCCCTGCCCACAGAACCGCCCGATTTTCTCATCGTCGGAATCGGCGCCTCAGCCGGAGGTTTGGAAGCCCTGGAATTGTTCTTCCGCCACATGCCTCCCGGCAGCGGGATGGCCTTTGTCGTGGTGTCGCACCAGCATGCGGGCCATGTCAGTCTTCTGCCGAGTCTCCTGAGTAAATGTACGGCGATGCCGGTGGTGGAGGCCAAGGACGGGATGGCGGTGGAGGCCAATGGCGTGTACATGGCGCCGGGTGGCATCAATCTGGCGATCTTGCACGGCATTCTGCACTTCATGGAACCCCCGACAAAAGAACGCGTGCCGCTGCCCATCGATTATTTTTTCCGTTCGCTGGCGGAAGACCAGAAGCAACGAGCCGTCGGCATCGTCCTGTCCGGGACCGGCAGCGACGGCACCGTGGGGTTGCGCACGATCAAGGCCGAGTCCGGCCTGACGATTGCGCAGGAGCCGCAGTCGGCCAAGTATCAGAGCATGCCGCGCAGCGCGATCGATGCCGGGGTGGCCGATGTGGTGCAGCCGGTGGAGAAGATGGCGGAGTCGTTGCGCGCCTATGCGCGGAGCCGCACCGCACCGGCGACGCTCCTGCCTGCAGGCGAGGCCTCGCAGCAGCTGCAGAAGATCTTCATCCTCTTGCGCGACCGGACCGGGAACGATTTTGCGCGGTATAAAGAGAATACGATTCAGCGGCGCATCGAACGCCGGATGAATGTGCATCAGATCGAGAATCTAAAACAGTATCTCCGATTTGTGCAGGCCAACTCGCACGAACTCGATGCCCTCTTTCAAGAACTGCTCATCGGCGTGACCAGCTTCTTTCGCGACCCACAGGCCTTCGAGGTCCTCGAACGGAAAGTACTGCCAGCGCTCGTGGAGGGCAAGCCGGAGGGTACGACCCTGCGGCTGTGGGTGGCCGGCTGTTCCACCGGAGAGGAGGCCTATTCGCTCGCCATCCTCTTCCGGGAATTTCTGACGGAGAACAAGCTCCGCCTCACGATCCAGATCTTTGCCTCCGATCTCGACAGACGGGCCATCGACCAGGCGCGCGCGGGCCTCTATCCGGTCGGCATCGCCGAGGACCTTACCCCGGCGCGCCTGCAGCGGTTCTTTACCAAGGAAGACATTCACTATCGGGTCAAGAAGGAGATTCGGGATCTGGTCGTGTTTGCCCAGCATAACCTCCTGACCGATGCCCCCTTTACGAAGCTGGATCTCCTGTCCTGTCGCAATCTCCTGATCTATCTGGATGCGCAGGCCCAGCACAATATCCTGCCGCTGTTCCACTATGCCTTGAAGCCGAACGGTGTCCTGTTTCTCGGTACGTCAGAAACGGTCGGCGAGTACGATCAGCTCTTTGCCGTCATCGATCGAAAATGGAAGTTGTTCAGGCGAACGGCGGAGCCCGGCACGGTTCCTCAACTGAAACGATTTCCTCATGGATCGATGAAAGGGACCACCGAGACCCGTGCGGAGACGGACGCGGCTCTTCTCCTCACTCGCCCCGCCTCCATCCCCACGCTGATCCAGCAGCTGTTGGTCTCGCGCTATGCGCCGTCGGCCGTCGTGGTGAATGCCCGGGGCGAAGTCGTCTACATCCATGGGCATACCGGGGTCTATCTGGAACTGGCGCCAGGCCAGCCGACCCACCATCTGATCGAGATGGCGCGGGAAGGGTTGCGGCACGATCTGGCGACCGCGCTCCATCAGGCTGCCGGCCAGGAGGAGGAGGTCGTGCGTCGCGGACTCCGCCTGCGCGCCAACGGCGAGGTCATCCTGGTCGATCTGTTCGTGAAAAAAATTGCCGAGCCGGAGGCCCTCCGAGGCCTGCTCCTCGTGACGTTCGATGCGGTGCGTACGGGGAAAGCCGCCGTACACAAGAGCGGATCGGCGCGAACGGCCGTGCCGTTGAAGAAAGGGGATCCTGGGCTGGTGCAGGAATTGGAGTTCACCAAGCAGCGATTGCAACGGACGATCGAGGAACTGCAAACCTCCAATGAAGAGCTGAAGTCCACCAACGAGGAATTGCAATCCACGAACGAAGAGCTGCAAAGCACCAACGAGGAGTTGGAGACGGCGAAGGAGGAGCTGCAGTCCCTCAATGAAGAACTCTTGACGGTCAACGCCGAACTCCAGGGCAAGCTCGATGCGCTCGCAGAGGCGCACGACGATCTGCAGAACCTCTTGAACAGCACCGAGATCGCCACGATCTTTCTGGACAACGAGCTGCGCATCAAGCGGTTCACCTCGGAGGCCAAGCGGGTGAGTTGTCTGATCGCCGTCGATGTCGGACGGCCCCTGTCGGACATCGTGTCGAAGCTGATCGATGACCGGCTGCTGGAGGATGCGCAGGACGTGCTGGAGACGCTCGTCATCAAGGAGCGGGACGTCCAGACCACCGACGGAAGCTGGTTTGCCATGAGGATCCTGCCCTATCGCACCGGCAAGAACAGCATCGACGGGCTGGTGGTGACGTTTCAAAATATCACCAAGAGCAAGGAGGCGGAGCAGACCGTCCTGGCGGCGCGCGACGTGTCCGCTAGCATCGTCGAGACGATGCATGAACCCTTGCTCGTCTTGGACGACCAGCTCCGCGTGGTCTTGGCCAATCAGTCTTTCTACCGGACCTTTCAGGTGCAGCCGCGCGAGGTCGAGCAGCAGCTCCTGTACCATCTCTGTGCCGGGGCCTGGAACAGGCCGGACTTACGTCATCTGCTGGAGGAGGTTCTACCGAAGAATCATTCCTTCCAGAACTTCCTGCTGGAACAGACGTTTCCTCACATCGGCCGTAGGGCCCTGAGGCTCAATGGCCGTCGACTGGAGCAGGGGATGCGTGAACCAGGCAGAATTTTGTTGGCCATGGATGAAGTGAAGGCCGAGGGGAAGGCTGCGGAGTAGGCTGAAGTTCAGAATCCTGAACACTTCAGCCTAGCCAGAGGGCACTGCGATGGCCAAGAAATCAGACAGACCTACGAAAGCCACTAGCCTTCGTCAGCAGGCGGAAGCCAGTCTGCGCGTGACCAAGCGCGAGGTTGCGGCCATGCCGACTAAGAACGTGCAACGGCTCGTGCAGGAGCTGCAAGTGCACCAGATCGAGCTGGAGATGCAGAACGAGGAGCTGCGCCGGACCCAAGCAGAGCTCGAGGCAGCCCGTGACCGCTATGCCGATCTCTTTGACCATGCCCCCATCGGCTACCTGACCTTGGACTCCAAGGGGATGATATTGGAAGCTAATCTACCGGCCTGCCGGCTGCTCGAACTGAACCGGACAGATCTGGTGCGCCAGCCGGTGATACGGTTTGTGGCGGCAAAGGATCAGCCCAAGATCCGTCGCCACCTTAAAGAGCTGTTCGAGACGGGAAGCAGGCGAGTCTGCGAAGTGGATCTCGCACAACGGCAGGGTCTGTCGGTTCAGTTCGAATCGGTGGCGGTTCAGGATGAGGGAGGCACAAAGACCTGCGCATTCACGGCCCTGCAGGATATTACGGGGCGCCTGCAGGCAGAGGAGCAGGCGCGGCAGATCGGACGTGAGCGTCAGCAGTATTTGGAGCACCGGGTGCGTATCGGGCATGATCTCCATGACGGGATCCTCCAGTCTCTGTACGCCATTGGGTTGGGGCTCGAATCAGGCACGCTGGATTTCAGAGAGGAGCCGGACAAGTCCGCTGTCGCTCTGGCCCGGAGCATTGCCGGGCTGAACTCCGTGATCGAAGAAGTGCGGAGCTTCATCAGGGAGGTCGCGGTCGAGAACCTGTCGGACATCGATCTGCCGGCGTCGCTCCGTACCATGGTTGGGACATTGGCCAGGCTTCATGGCCGGCAGGCTCGTGTGTCCATCAGCCACGCCGTCACCGATGACCTGCCGGCCGCGCACAATATCGAGATCCTTCACCTGGTCAAGGAGGCATTGAGCAACAGTTTCCGTCATACCAGGGCGACAATGGTGCGGGTCTCGCTTCGTCCGTTGAAAGGCGGCCTCCGTGTCATTGTGCAGGATAACGGCAAGGGCTTGCCTCAAAAACGCGCGATGCGAGACGGCGTGGGATTCGTCAGCATGGAGGCGCGCGCCCGCAGGCTCGGCGGGACCTTGTCGGTGCAGTCGAAGCCTGCGAACGGGACTTGGGTTGTACTCGATCTTCCACGGAAGTCGAACAGGGACGACGTGAGTTTGTAACCTCATCCTCGACCGCAGCCTGTCGTAAGAAGGGCATGCGATGGCCAAGAAACCAGACAGACCCACGAAGTCCACGGCGCTTCGCCGACAGGCGGAAGAATTCCTCCAGATGACCAAGCACGACGTGGCCGCCATGCCGGTCAAGGACGTGCAGCAGCTCGTGTCTGAACTGCAAGTGCACCAGATCGAGCTGGAGATGCAGAACGAGGAGCTGCGCCAGACCCAGGCGGAGCTCGGGTCAGCCCGTGACCGCTATGTGGATCTCTACGATTTTTCGCCCATCGGTTATCTCACCCTGGACAAGGCGGGGACGATTGTGGAGGCCAATCTGAGGGCCGGGACCCTGCTCGGCATCGACCGGAGAGCGCTGCTCGGACAACCGCTCGCGCGAATGCTCGCAGCCGGTCATGAGGTCACGTTCCGTCGGCATTGGCAGGAGGTCTTGACGAGCGGGAGGCGGCAGAGCTGTGAGGTGCTGCTCCGGAACGAGAAGGGCCCGCCGCGCTGGGTCTATCTGGAGAGCCTGGCAGTTCACGAGGAGTCCGGTCCCCTCACCCATTGGCGGACGGCGCTGCTGGACGTGAGCGATCGCAAGCTGGCCGAGCAGGCGATGGAGGCGCAGCGGGCGCAGCTCGAAGGGGTCATTTCGTCGGCGATGGATGCCATCATCACTGTGGACGAGGAAGAGCATGTGGTGGTCTTCAACCGCACGGCAGAATCCATGTTTCTCTGCCAGGCCGCCGACTCGATCGGGCAGCCACTCGACCGGTTCATTCCGGAACGGTTCAGGCAGGCGCACCCTGGTCATATGCGCGACTTCGCCCTGACACAAGTGACTTCCCGTTCGATGGGCCAGTCCGGCAACTTATTCGGTCTGCGATCCAACGGAGAGGAATTTCCCATCGAGGCCTCCATCTCTCATGTCCTGGTCGGCGACAAGATGCTCTTCACCGTCATTCTGCGCGATGTCACCGCGCGGAAGCAGGCGGAGCAGGAGCAGGTCCGGCTCATCGAGGACCTGACCCGGTCGCAAGAACACTTTCAAACTCTCTTCAACTGGGTTCCCTCCGCTGTCGGGATCAGCACATTGGCGGAAGGGCGGTTTTGCGATGTGAATGATGCGTTTAGCCGACTGACCGGGTACGTTAGAGAGGAAGTGATCGGTCGAACGACCTTGGAATTGGGGTTGTGGGCCGATCCATCGGAACGTGCATCTGTGCTCCGGGAAATCCAGGAACAGGGCCATCTCCACAATCGGGAAGGGCTGCTCCGGACCAAGTCCGGAGAGATTCGCTCTCTCATGATCTCCGTCGCGTCGATCCGGCTCGGGTCCACCCCTTCCCTGATTTATCTGGCCCATGACATTACCGAACGCAAGCGGGGGGAGGACGCGTTGCAGGCCAGTGAGGTCTTTACCCGCGCGGTCCTGAACTCACTCTCCGCGCCTATCTGCGTATTGGACAGGGACGGGGTCATCCTCAAGACCAACGACGCCTGGCAAGCGTTCGCAGGATGGGCGTCGAATTGCCCGCTCATTGGTGCCGATATCGGACAGCATTATGGTGAAGTGTGCAGGCTGGCACTTGCCGATGCAGCCGCGGAGCAAGAACATATTCTCGGCGGCATTCAAGCCGTATTAACGGGCAGTCGACCGGGTTTCAGCACGGAATATGCCTGTCATGTGCTGGAGGACGAGCGCTGGTTCCAGTTGCGGGTGACCCCGTTGAAAGCGTCGAAGGGCGCTGTGGTGTCGCATACGGATATCTCACCGCGAGTCAGCATGGGGGTAGCGTTGGAGCAACAGTTGCTCCTGCTCAATCACAAACAAGCGGAGCTGGAATCCCTGACGGGGAAGCTGATCGGTGCCCAGGAACAGGAGCGCCGACGGATCGCGCGAGAGCTGCACGACGATTTCAATCAACGATTGGCGGCGCTGGCCGTCGAACTCGAGACCTTAGAGCGTACGCCCAATGCCGTCCCTACGCCAGTCGTTCAGCAACTCATCTCGGTGCGGGACCATGTCGGGCAGCTCTCCGATGATCTGCACGATATGGCGTACCGGCTGCATCCGTCGTTGCTCGAACATGTCGGACTGGAAGTCGCCGCGCGAGACCACGTGCTCGAGTTCACGAAGCGGACGGGGCTGCCCGTGACATGGACCGCGCGAGAGGTCCCGGAAGCGCTCGCGCCGGAGGTGGCCACCAATTTGTTTCGCGTGATGCAGGAGAGTCTGCAAAATGTGTTCAAACATGCCAGGGCGACCGAAGTGACGGTGACGCTGAGCGGTTCATCCAAAGGGGTCGGTCTGTCGGTGCGCGATAACGGTCAGGGGTTCGACCTTAAGGGCAAGGATGCTCGCATGAAAGGAATCGGGTTGGTGAGCATGCAAGAGCGTATGCGTCTGATGGGCGGTTTTCTCCGAATCCATTCCCTCCCAGCGGATGGCACGACAGTCTGCGCCTGGATTCCTCGTGCTCAGGAGGGCACATGAAGAGGCCGCGCGTCCTCATGGCCGACGACCATTCGCTGATCCTCGCCGGCTTACGGAAGTTGGTGGAGGTGGACTGCGACGTGGTGGGGACGGTGGAGGACGGGCGGGCGTTAGTGGAGGCGGCGCAGCAGCTGCGGCCGGATCTGATTCTCCTGGACATCTCGATGCCGCTCTTAAACGGGCTCGAAGCGGCGAGGAAACTCCGCACTCTTGCGCCGGACTGCAAGCTCATCTTCCTCACGATGCATGCCAGCCCGACCTATGCGGCCGAAGCGTTCCAGGCCGGGGCCTCCGGCTATCTCCTCAAACGGTCTGCGGCCTCGGAACTCGGTCTGGCGATCGCGTCTGTCCTTCAAGGCCAACATTATCTGACGCCGCTGCTCACGAAAGAGGTGTTGGCCTCGGTTCTCAAGCCCTCCACCGGCGAGCGAGGCAAGCCTGTCACCGGCGCGCTCACCGCGCGCCAGCGCGAAGTGTTGCAGCTCGTCGCCGAAGGCCATGGCACGAAGGAGATCGCCACGATCCTCAGCATCTCGGTCAAAACGGTGGAGTTCCATAAGTCCCGCATCATGCAGCATCTGGATCTTCACACCACGGCCGATCTGACCAAGTATGCGGTTACGCACGGCATCACCGGCCTCTGACCGGCAGGATGCTGAAACGGGGGCGGGGTAGCTGGGACGATCCCTGTGCTCGCGCAACGCGCGGCCTCCGAAGGATGCGAAGGGTGGCCTGGCCGTCCTCCTGCTCGCGGAACGCGCACGATAAGAATGTGCTCGTTCGACGCGCGCAATCGAGGATCGACCAGGCCGCCCTTGAAAATGAAATGGAGGAGTTGGAAGACGCGCGCAGTGGGAATCATCCCAGCCACCCCTTAGTGGTGATAGAAGGGCGCGGCCTTGCTGGACGGCCTGTTTGAGCATCCTGCTTCTCCTCAGTTCTTTCACCTTCCTCTATCCCTCATGACCCGTAGCGCTAGTACGATTTTTTCGCGGTGCCAGGGTTCTTCCTAGTTCCGCCGCTTCCCTAAGCCGGCTATGCTCACAAGAGGTTATCATTGTGAGAGAAGAGGACGTCACGCGATGACGAAACCACGAATCTTGCTCGCCGACGACCACCCGGAATTGTTGAGCGCGCTGCGCGGCTTGCTCGAAGATGGATTGGGTGAGGTGGTGGGTATGGAGACGGACGGGCAGCCGCTTATCGAAGCGGCCATCCGGCTGGAGCCGGACATTATTATTTTAGATATTTCGATGCCGACGATGAATGGGCTGGACGCCACGCGCGCGTTACAGATCTGTGTCCCGCAGAGCAAGGTGATCATCCTCACGGTCCATCGGGAGCCGGTCTACGTGTCCTTAGCCTTTAAGGCGGGAGCCCGCGGCTATCTCCTCAAACGAACGTCCCTCTATACAGAATTGCCGCAAGCCCTGCTGCATGTGCTCGCGGGCGATCGCTATCTCGGGCATGGACTGGGAGAGCGAGAGGCGTGGGAATGTGTCGAGGGCGCAAACCTGTCGGCCAGGATGTCGTAGCAGGAGATGGCCGAATTCGATGCCTGGTATGTCTTCGGGGTTGACCATCGCTTGGAGGTCCACCCGTGAGAAGAATGCAAACGGGTAGGGAGTCTTTTTTCTCCGGCATGGGGCCATGAAGGCTCCCGGCCCCGGATCTCTCTGCTGCCTGTGAAGGCGACGAGTGGCGTTACGGCTCGCGAATGAATCGTGGTTTATCTCTCACGGACACCATCTTGACCAGGTCCCGCACAGACACCATGCCGACCACCTTGTTGCCCTCTGTCACGGCGAGGTGGCGAATCCGTTCCTCGGCCATGAGCCGACTGGCGTCGCGAACGGTCCGGTTGATGTCGATCTGAATCAGGGGGTAGTTCATCACGGTTCCGACCTTGGTGCTGCCTGCAGGGAGATGGGAGGCCATCCCTTTTCTCACCACATCGGTTTCGGTCACGATTCCGACCATCTCTCCCGCTTCCATCACGAGGAGTGAGCCGATCCGCTTCTCCGCCATCGTCTGCGCCGCCTCCAGCACCGTCCGTTCACTTGTAATGGTTTTCAGCGCCTGGTGCATGAGCACGCTGAGGGGCCGGTACACCTTGTCGAGGCCATGGATGGGGCCCCCTTCTGAATCGACGAAATAGCGCGCGAGATCTCGTATCGACATGATCCCGACGATCTCATCTTTGTCCGAGACGCAGAGATAGCGGACATGGTTCGTTTCCATCAGATGGCTCGCATCCAACATGGGGCGATCCGGTGCGATCGTCAGCAGCGGGCTGGTCATGATGTGATCCACCATCGTCAGGGAAGGATCGAGTCCTTTGGCGAGCACGTTCCTGATCAGGTCCGTCTCAGTCACGATCCCCGACTTGCTGGTCATGCGGCCGTCTGCATCGGTTGACTCGACCAACAGGGAGCCAAGGCGTTTCTCGCGCATACGCTCTGCGGCCTCCACGATCGTGGCCCCAGGCCGGATGACCTCCAAATACCGATGCATGAAATGTCCTATCGTGGATCCTGACTGCACAGTCATAGTCGTTCCTTTCATTCCTCAGACCGCTAGCTGCGTTGCGCCGCGCTCACGCCTTGTGAGAGCCAAGATCGATCAGGGTCGTTCGACTCTCTCGCAGTGAACTGCATATGGCGAGCCAGGATAGTGTCCTTGGGGTGTAGAGCAGGGTATGTGTTTTCCTGATGGAATCAAGCGGGTACGTGCAGGTCGAACGGTTGGCGAGTATGGAGAGAGTCGGGAGGGGGCAATGTGCCACATCTTCGAGGGAGAGGTTGCGGTAAATGGCTACAGTGAGAGGGGAGGGAGGTGGATGATCTGCTGCGCTCGCGCAGCCTCGGTTGACTTAGGCCGAATCATATCTATGAAACAACCAACCTGCCAAGCCTGAGGGACGTCTTCCTGGACGTCATTCTCAAGGCGAACACAGATGAATGCTTTGTACGATGGCTGTCTCTCACATAGCCAGGAAGGAGATTTCTATGAAAGGAACTGTGACGACGAGAACGAATCAAGCCAAGAAGCGGTCGCTCGATTGCTGCCATCGATGCGGCGGGTTGATGTTGTCGGAACTCTCGGGTGACACTGGCGCGGTGGAATCGCGTTGTGTGACATGCGGCGAACGGGTCGATCAGGTGATTCTGGCTCACCGTCAGCATCACCGCGCGCGACCAGAAGTGGAAGAGTCGTTCGCCGGGGGATGGCACTCTCGCGTGAACGGGTAGAGTGGACGAGAATTTCGCTGAGACTGTGGTGTCTTGTCCAGGACCTGCGAGGAAGATACAACCGAAGCGGAGGCTGGTTCAGAGAGTTCTTTCTCCAACGTGGAGGCCTTGGAGGAGCTTTAGGCTTCCCGCCATCTCAGCGGGCCTGCTCACCACCCCTGCGCTCGACCTCGATGTCCTTCACTGTTCCTCTCACCGAGGCCTCCGCTCACTTCTAAGATAACCATACTTCTGGAGAGGTCAATGGTCAGGCTGCGAGGCCGTGAGGTCTTCCTGTGAGAGCCGCCTTCTATTTCTTGTCCTTGTCGACGGTGCGTTCGCGTAGCCGGCGGACGAGCTCCCGGTAGGAGTCGGAGCGGATGATCTTGCCGAACTGGCTGCGGTAATTTTTGACCAGGCTGACTCCGTCCACGATGATGTCGTAGGCATGCCACGTCCCGTCTTGGACGTGCAGCCGGTAATCCATCGGGATTTCGACTTTGCTCGACCGCAGTTCGGTCCGGACCTCCGCATAGTTTCCCTCGATCCGTTCGGAGAGATAGTGTACTTGTTCTCCAGAATAGCCTTCGATTTTTTCGGCATAACGGTCGGAAAGAAAGCTCTTGAAGAGTTCGACGAATTCGGTTTGCTCACCAGCCGTGAGGGGCGTCCAGTTGGACGCGAGCGCTCGCTTCGACATTTCCCTGTAGTCGAAGTGGGATGAGATGACTTCTTCGAGCAGCTGCCGACGAGGGATACGCTTGGCCGGACTGGACAGCTTGGGGTCCTCCACGATGCGGAACACTTCCGTGATCGTGGAACGGACCGCTTCAGTGGGAGGCTCCGTGGGCTGGTCGGAAGAGCCGAAGGCGGTGGAGCAGGCCAGCGCGATAAGCATGAGGTGCAGTGCGAAGGACGAACTTCGAACGATCCAAGCCCTGCGGGAAGTCGCAGCGGTACCAGCCTGTCTCAACGGGGAGCAGGCAGAGGAGCCGAGAGCTGGCCGCTGCGGTGATGCCATTCGAGGCGACCCGATAGGCTCTGCGAGAGTAGTTAATGGCATCAGAGCCCCACTCCTTCCATGACGCATCAATCCAGCAGGAACGTCACCTTCAGATGCACGCGATACAGGGCGACCTTACCATTGTCGATCACCACATGTTGCTCCTTCACCCAAGCCGACTTGATGCCGCGCAGGGTTTTGGATGCCCGGGCGATCCCGCTCTGAATGGCATCCTCGAAACTTTTTGGCGATTCCGAACTCAGCTCGGTGATTTTGGCGACGGACATGGGACGCCTCCTTTGTTACGCACGTGAGCGATGGTCAGACCGACGTTGCTACTTTTCAGTCTGTAGCTCAAAGGCTCAGCTCTCAACTCACTACGGAGCAAGCGACATGCCGCCAGGCTGTGGCAAGACCCTATTGAAAGAATGGTGGCAGCGCTTGGGGTTACGGCGCGGGAATGAAGATGAGAGGGGCGGTCCGACCACGATCTCAGGGCAAAGTGCCTCAAACCTCAGAATTCCACTGCTGCAAAGTGCGACAGGGGTAAGGGCAGCCTCCTTCGTCGTGATGGCGAGGTCGAACTGCCAAGATCATATTTCACCCACACATCATCGAGGATCTTCTGGTGCCCCGCTGTCAAGGTGAGGTCTCGGGTTTCGAGCACAGGTGTCGGCATTGGTGCAGAGCAACCTTCTCAGGTTGAGGTGTTTGTCCGCAGTACAAGGGAGAGATTCTGCAGTGAATGGAGGCGTTGCGCATTCTGGAAAAATTCGTGAATCACAATGCCGCTGGCATCGCTGTTGCGTCTGCGAGAGCAGGAGAAGGGAGACCATCTCATGGCGAAACGTATCACGATCATTCAAGGTCATCCCGACGCGCAGGCGCGCCATTTTTGCCATGCGTTGGCGGACGAGTATGCGAGGGGTGCGGAAGACGGCGGTCACGAAGTCCGGTGTATCGAAGTCGCTACGTTGGATGTTCCCCTTCTGCGAACGAAGGCAGACTTTGAGAAGGGAACACCGCCGGAAGCCATCAAGCAAGCCCAGGAGGCGATCAGGTGGGCGAACCATCTCGTCATCATTTATCCCCTCTGGCTCGGGTCGATGCCAGCGCTGCTCAAAGTGTTTTTCGAACAGGTCTTGCGCCCGGGCTTTGCGTTTGAATATCAGAAGTCCGGCGGGATGGCGAAGAAGCTGCTCACTGGCAGGTCCGCAAGAATCGTGGTGACGATGGGCATGCCGGCCTTCGTCTACCGCTGGATTTTCTTTGCGCACAGCCTCAAGAGCCTCCGGCGCAACATCCTCTGGTTCTGCGGTATCGGGCCGATCCGGTCGACGCTCATCGGTTCTATCGAAGGGATAGACGAGACGCAGCGGTTGGAATGGCTGGATGAGATGCGGGGGCTGGGGGAGGCGGGGAAGTAGACGGGTGGTGAAGGGTGGGCAGCTTCGGGAGCGACATCATGCGATGCGTCGTTGTCGCCATTGAACTCTTGCATGTTGTCTCGCGTGCGCCTCTGAAGCTGTGCCACCCTGGTGCCATATTGGTGCACGCATATCCTTCATGCCTACTGGTTCAGATTTTGTGCGATGCCGCACCCTTCCTGCCCATCGCTTCCAGCCGCAGCATATTTGGTGGGGAAGGATAACGAGCGAACGCGGAAGGATCATATAGGCGGATGGTGCTCGTTCGATGCGCGGAGTTCAGAGCAGCCCAGCCTCATCCCTCTTGAGAAGGAAAAAAATTGAAGACGGGGCATGGCGCTCGATGTACACCACCAGCCGTCTTGCTGGAGGCCGATAGGGTCCGGCGACGTCGTTCTCCCGCGATCCTCGTCATTGATGATGGACGGAAGGTGCGGATGCGGATCCCTTCTTATGGTTTGGCAGCCGGATCATGTAGCGACGCTCGGCGCCGAAGGTGACCAGCACTATGCCCCGGCGGCTCAGCCGATCGACCTCGTTAAAGACCTGGCCCCAGGACAGGTCGGGGAGATGCTTGGTCAACGTATCCAGATCGCATCCATGCATGCGTGTGACTTCGCCGAGTATGCGATTGGTCACGGGATTCTGTGAAGTCATGATCAGATCCTCCCTTTCTGGTTTGAACCTCCACTGCAACCTCGGGCACGACTCGTCAGTACTGTGAACAGCCTCCCCATTCCCCGCTTGCGCCCCATCGATCGCTCAGACCGAGCGCGCTGCGGGCTCGGTTCAGTGTCTGCGCGTAGGGTGAGCAGGATGTATGTGTGCCGTACGTCGTCAGCCTGAACGGAAATGCACTCAGCCGTGTGGCCGGCGGAACAAGAGGTTCGGCAGGCGCGACGGAAGCCGGCAGAATAATCGGAGCCTCAGAGGGCTGAATGAGATTCGGTGCTGGCACAGAGAAGATCGAAGGCCCCAGGACCAGTGCCAAGAGGGGAAGGACTCGTCGGCGACCGACAGTTCCCATGAGGATCCTCGCTCTAAAGCGATCCATGTTCAGCGCCGGAAGCGCGACGTCACATTGTCCGGCGTAGGAGTGATGGAGACTGCGGCGAGATCCGGCGCGCAGGATGACCAGGTAGAAGCGTGCGGAAGAGCCAGCAGCCACCGTCACTGGAATGTCATAAATAATGCTACGCCCAGAGAGAGGATCGGTCAAGCGTTCCCACTGAGCCTGCGCGATGATTAACGGGCGCCGTGCACGAGGATCTGACGGCTGCGATAGATCGACAGCGCGCGCTGTGTCGATTCCTCTGCTTCGGCACTCCATCCCATTTTCCGATAGAGATCGGCCAACAGAGACAACGCGGTCGCCTCCGTCGCGGCATCGCGCAAGGTTTGAGAGAGAAAGACTGCGCGTTTCCCCAATGCGATGCCTTCGGTCAGCCGTCCCTCCTCACCATCCACATGCGCAAGCCGGAGCCGCAGCATCGCTTCGATCGTCATATTCTGTTCGACTTCAGCCAGGCGAAGGCCCTCGTCGTAATACCGCCGCGCATCTTTCGTTCGATCCAGCAGCCAGTGCGCGTGCCCCAGTGCCACGACCGCCGCAAGTTGCTGACCGCGATTCTGTCGGGTGCGCGCGTCTTGCCACGCCTGTTGCAGCAACGACAGTCCTGGCTCGGGTATTCCGTCACCGACATCGAGCAGGCCCAGCTGCACCAACGATTCGTTCCATCCCTGTCGATCGTTCGTACGTTCGAACAGGGTGATCGCCAGGCTGAACGATGCACGAGCGTTGTCGAGGCGTCCAAGCCGGGCCGAGACGCGCCCCCTGACCAGTAACGCCCGCGCATGAGCGGTCCGGTCGGATGACCTGGCAAAAAGAGGAAGGGCCTCTTGGAGCGCCGCGTCGGCATCCTGGATCTTGCCTTGCCGTTCATACACCTGTGCGATTTTCACCAAGGCGGTGGCCACGCCGCGGGCCTGCTGGTGCTCCCGAAAGGTCGACAACGCGAGCTGATAGTAGGTCAGCGTTTCAGGAAAGTGATGCTGGTGGTCGTGGACCTCGCCGATGCGGAGTAATTCGTCGCCCGTGAGCGTTTTGGCCGTAGACATTTGCTGAACAGGCACAGCGTGGGAAAGAGACCAGGCAGGACTCTGGCTCGACAGTGGAACGAGCAGCAGAAGCCAGGCAGCCATCACGATGCAGCCCTCCATGTTCCGAACGCCTCGACGGGCTCCTGCGCCATGTCGATGGTTCAGAGAAGACTTCATCCCTCGCAGGATCGACTAAAAGGATGCGCTCGCGGGGTTATGAGGTCAAGGGCGGAAGATCGGGAGCGGTCAGCCGCCCTTCTTGCTCGCAGAGCCCCCACGATAAAACTGTGGTCGCTCGATGCGCGCAGTGAAGGGCAGCCTCGACCGCTCCCTTTAGCAGATGTTTGGAGCAGAGGAGGAGGGTAGCCCGTTAGTCTCCTGTGCTCGCGCAACGCGCGCATGACCTTGTTTCCGTCCTGATTTCGGCCTCCGTCCCTCGTGGAGGGTTTACTGCTTCCTTACCAGCTCTCACCTTGGTAAGCTTTTTTCAGGGCGTATGTATTGATGACATCTGAATGACTGATTCGAATCGACATGACCGCATGTCTCTGCTGAGAAAGCTCCTGCTCTTCTCCCTGGTCCTGTTCGTCTTCTTCGCAAGCCTGCTCTTGTATGTGCAGACGCGGCATGGGTTTCGTCACGCCGTCGTCCCGCTCGCGGCGAAACTGACTGGAGCGAAGCTGGAGGTCCAGGACGGGTGGCTTTCTTTGCTGGGGGCGCTCGAAGTGGACGGGCTTGTCTACGAGGATCCGGCATCGGGAATCTCGTTCGATGCGGAGCGGATCGCCCTTCGCGCGAGGCCTTGGTCGTTCATCGAGGAGGGTGTGCCCCGAATCGACGACCTGGAGTTGAAGGGGGCGAACCTTCGGATTGCCCTTCGGCCAGGACCGGTCGAGGCGCCGGTTCAGGAACCGGAGGGAGAGTCTTCTGAGACGTTCCACTTGATCCCGGTCGCAATCGAGCGCGCGCGATTCGAGGATGTGACTGTGACAGTGGATCAGGGCGACCGCCGGATCACGGGGCAGGTTGCTGCGGCACTGGATCGGCTGGGGCCAGGCCGGAAGGGGAGCATCACGCTTCAGACCGGCATGTTGCTGGAGCGTGGCGCCGGGACGCAGGACCTGTCCGGCAGCATGGACCTGACCCTCGCCGTGGACGTCGGTCCCGGAGGGACGCCGATCAAATGGGACGGAGCAAGCAGGGTCCTTGCTCGAATTGGCCGAGGCTCGCTTGAGTCGACCGATCCTGAAGTCATCAACCTTGAGCAAATCCTCACAGGTGAGTACGAACATGCCGCGCAAAGTTTACGGGCCGCGTCCAACGTCGCAATCAGCAGGGCCGGAACCTCACTGGGCACGGTCGAGCTCACAGCTTCAAGGGAGGGGGCGAAACGTCCGGCTGTGACGGACGTCTCGTTGAACGTGGAGGGTGTTACAGGCGATCTGGTGAATCGCTTTTTACGTGAGACTGCTGCGACCCAGGTGCAGGCAGGAAAGTTCGACGCCAAGATAAAGGTGCAGGTTGAGGGGACGCGGACGTCGGTTCGAGGGGATGTGCTTGGATCAGGCGTCCGGCTCCGATTGGCCGACCGGGAGGCAAGCCCGCCGGTCGATGTCTCGTTACGGCAGGTCGGATCGTTCGATTCTGCCACCACAGACCTGGCCATCGAGACGTTTACGCTTACCATCGGCGACCGTGCGAAGACTCTCTTGTCCGGAGCGCTGGACCGTCCGGTCTTGCTCCATCTGGATCGGACGAAGGGAAAGACTTCGTCGGCAGACACCGGTGCAGCGCCGGCGGTCTGGTCTCTGCGGTTGAGCCCATCGGAAATCCGCGAGCTGCGTCCTTGGCTGGCGCTGTCGGGCGGCGGTCCGTTGACGGAAGTCGCGGCGGGCACATTCGGTGGCGCGCTCGTGGTCTCGATGTACGAGCAAGGGGCAATTGTGGATGTGGCCGGTCGGCTGGAAGCGACTGACGTGATGCTGCAGGGCGAGGGGAGGGGACGGGCCGGCCTCATGGGACCGTTGGGGGTCGTCGCCGAGGTGAAGTCCCGACTGACCGGCATGCAGTTGCTCAAACTGGATCCATTGACGGCCAACGTGAGCCTGAAGGGCAAGCCAGTCGCCGCTCTGCATGCAACCGGCGCATGGCGGTTCGCTGATCCGACGGGGCTTACTGCATTGAAGAGTACCGTGACGCTCACCGGGTTGCCCGGGGAGACGCTCAATCCGTTACTGAGTCTGTGGAGCGAGACTAGAATCGGCAGGGCGAAGATCGACGGTCATGCCGACGTCGCGGTCAACAACGACCATGCCCGATGGGTCGTTGACATCAGCGGCGAGGAGATTCAACTGCGCCTGCCGGAGGCGGCGACTGACATGCCCCCGCTGGACTTGCTGATCAAACAGGCCGGCGAGTTCGACCGGGCGGAGCAGCAACTGCGGCTGGATCGACTGAGCATCCAGCTTGTCGAACGTCGTCGGCCGGTCGTCACGCTGTCGCTCGACAAGCCACTCTCGCTGAGTTTCGCGCAGGCCAAAAAAGGGGACGGTTCGCAAGCAGGCGGATCTGCTGAGCCGATCACGCTGGGGCTCCGAGTTAATCGTCTGGGCCTTCATCAACTCCGTCCATGGGTGGTACTGGCGGGAAGTCAGGCCCTGGCGTCGGTTCGAGGCGGCGCGTTGGACGCAGACTTGCAAGTTCACATCAGCGGGACCGATGACGCCGCGGTCGCCGGTCGTTTGGATCTGGAAGATGTCACGTTCGAACGTGGCGCGAGCGCATCGGTCACGCTGGGCACCGAAGTTCGTGCATCGGTCGTGGGCCGGTCACGTGTCACCGTGGATTCATGGGCGGTGCGGGCATTGGCCGGGAAGACGGTCCTCGGAGAGGCGCGCCTGACCGGATCGGCCGACTTCGGCGGCGCGACAGACCTCCGGCTGGATCTCGCCGCCAGCGATCTGAGTGAATTCGTCGGTCGGCTCGGGCTCTTGACGGAGCGGCGACAGGAGCTGATTTCAGGCGGCACACTCAAAGGCGACGTGCGGCTGGTCACGGCGGGTCCGGCGAAGCCCGTGACCGTCAAGGCCGCGCTCCGATCGACAGACCTGATCATGCGGCTGAACAAAACGCAGCAATTGACTCGATCGCTCGGGCTGCAGGCTGATATCGAAGTGGACGCGGACCGGACCCTGGCGCAACTCCAGCGTCTGGAGGTTAGCGTAGAGTCCGCCGGCGCCAAGGCCGGGATTCTGACGGCGAACGGGCGGTGGCCGCTCGCAGACACAGGATCGACGACGCCAGCCGGCGCGGTGAGCGTGACGGTGAAGGAATGGGATAGCGGACCGTTCGTGGATTTCTTCGGCATCTTGCCCGGTCGCGTGTCCGGGCCGTTGCCCTTGACCGGAGAACTGATCGTCTCGCAGGAGGCAGGCGGTAAGGTGCTTGCCGTGAAGGGGAAAGAGACGATTGGACCGGTCACTGCCGCGGTGAATGGCGGTGCCCCTGAGTCGGCCACGATACAACTGGAACAGGACATGGCCCGAAGCGGCGACGAGATCAGAGTGGCGGTGCTCTCGCTCACCGCGGAGCGGCCGAAAGGACGGGCTGACCGGGCGGCGATGAATGGGAATCTCCGTATGGGTGCGCAACCCCGCCTGCAACTTCGCGGGAGCGTGGACGCATTCAATGCCGATTGGTATGCCGCCTTGACGGCCCCGCCTTCAGACCAGGCATCGATCGGCAAGACTTCCGGCAAGTCAAATGACGCGAAGGACACAGGAGTCGGCCTCGGCGTGCCGTTAGACCTCGACGTCGACCTGGCCATCGGGTCCGTGATCTATCAAACGCTCGAGATCGGCAAGGGGCGCCTCGTCGCCAAGGGGGACGGGCAGAAGATGCAGGCGACGCTGGAGCCGACCGGCCTTGCAGGAGGATCGGTGCAAGGGACTGTCACGATCGCTCTGAAGGGCGGGCAGCCGGACATCGGCTGGGACGCGAAGGGAGAGGCCTTGGATCTCGGCGTCCTCACGAAGGCCGCGTCGGGGGAGCCAGAGCCGCGGATGACCGGTCGTGGCACGTTCACGACCTCGGGAACTGGTCGAGGCCAGGGTGAGGCGTTACGGCAGAGTCTCAGCGGTACCGTGGCGTTCGACGTGGCCGACGGCCAATTCGTCAAGTCGCCTCTTCTGGAGTTCCTCGCGAAGCAGACCCATATCGACGAATTTAGAGCATTGGGGTTCCGGACGGTGCATGGGGAACTGCAGATCAAGGATGGGTGGGTACATCTGAATCAGGCCCGCGTGGTTGGCCAGGCCGCCGCCCTGGAGGCGGGCGGGAAAATCGGGCTGGACGGTCGACTTGACGTGTATGTCGAGCCGAAGATCGGGCCGACCATCTCCGATCACGTCACCATTCCCTGCCTGAACCAGCTGACGAAAACCGCGGACGGCTTCACGGTGTTGCCGGTTGCCGTGACGGTCCAGGGGACGGCAGAGAAACCGGCCTACGGAGTACAGATGACGGGCGGCAACATGGTTGGACGGCAGGTCGGGGCGCTGGTCGGGACCGTGGCAGACCTGCTCACCGGTTGCCAGGGCGGCGCAGCCGCACAGAAGGCGACGGAGGAAGCCCTAGGGGCCATCAATGACACGGCGAAGGATCTCATCAAGGATTTGTTCGGCGGTAAGAAGAAGCGGTGAAGCCTGTGCCCCGGCGGATCGGCCCGGCCGGAGCGAGGGACCTGAGACGATTACCGGCGGAACGCATCCTTGGCTTTGAGCACGTCGGAGAGCAACGTATCCGCAGACTTGGCGGCGATACGCTGCCGGTACCACCGGTGCCCGAGTGTGAAGAGGATCCCGCCAATCACGACGACCACTAGCCATGCCGAGTCACCCATGGCTCCAGTCTAACCAACTCGCCAATGTTGAACAAGGTCAACGTGCCCCTGTGCCTCAGGTAGGCCGAGGTTATTCTTCCGTGTGTGGACCGTAGAGCTGATCGAGAGCCGTTCGTATGGTGGCTTTGAGTTCTTTGAGCTCGGGACTCGTATCGTTGCGTGCCTGCGTGAGTATGGAACGGTTCAACGATCGGAGGGGATCGAGGGCACGCCGGTCGGTCGTTTTGCTCAGCGCGCGGACCAGAATAATCTGTGTCGGCACCGGCTCCTGAAGGAGCGTTCCCAGGAGCGTCGGGACGATGTCACTGTTGGGGTGCAAGGGCGCGAGCCGGCCTAGGCCGACTGCCGCGGCGCGATGCTGTTCCGGCGTGCTGGATTTGTAGAGGGACAACAGCGGGGGGATGCCGTCTTCATGGCCGATGGTTCCTAGCGCGGTTGCGGCAGCATGCACGATGGCCGGATCGGGATCCTTGAGTGCTGCGATCAATCGCGGGATGGTCTCGATCGACATCATGTTTCCCAAGAGGTCGATGAGCGTGACCTTCTGGCCGCTTGTCGTGCTCGCCGCATCCAAGGCGGGAACGAGGCGAGAGGATTGTCCCAATTCTGCTGCCAGCAGGAACGGGAACGTGTCCTTGCGTATTTGTTCACTCAGTGCGGCGACGGCGTACGCGCCTGAGTCAGGCTGCCCGGCTTTTTTGGCGGCCTCCTGTGCATCGCTGAATTCGGCTCTGACTTCGTGCCGCCAGTTGGACGTCCGGCTCCCGAAGCGATAGGAAACTTGACAGGCCGGGCCCTTCCAGAGGCGCATGGCCGCGTCGACCATATCGGCATCGCCGCCTGAGCGCCCGGTTCCCTCCCAGGTTTTCGCCTCTTCGCATTTAACCTTGACGGTGACGTCCTCCGCGGGCTGTCCTGCTTCAGGGATGACCCGGTAGCCGAGTTGTTCGAGGCGCGCAGTTGCGGCCTTCGTCACGGGTGCGGAGTCAATGGCGCCACGGAGCGTGAGGGCGATGACTTCCAGGTAGATCGTTTCCGTCCGACGCATCTGCTCCTTCTCCACGGACGTGAGCAGTTCCTTGCGTGCCTGGCTGACATCCGGCGCGATTCCAATCAACAGCGCTCCGACCGTCATGAAGAGGCTGGCGAATACGAACTGGTGCTTGCGTGGGCGATGATAGCGAGACATGGGAATGAGGCTCCTCTCCTAGCATGTGAAAGAGGTCAAGGATTGGGCGGATTCTCTCACAAGCGGGTGCCGAGAGGGTAGGCCTTCGAGGCAGAGCGATCATTCATCCTGCAGACACAAAGAATCGGGACGGAAAGTCGTCATCGGAACGCGGCTTCCGCGATGTTCGAATCGGCTGACCGGTGCGTATCCTGTCCGTCTCCCTCGGTGCTCGGTCGGTATCCTGTCTTTCCCGCCGTCGACTCCTCAATCATAGTCCGGTAGCGTTTGACCCTGCCGGTGTTATCGAGTCAACAGGAGCGAGCGATGGTGAATCCTCTGCGGTCCATTCTCCTGTTGAACGTCGTTCTCACGCTGATCTGTGGTGTCGTGTAAGCAGGGACCTGCCGCCTCGGCAGTCGAAGGCGAGTCTTGAGCCGGAGTTTCGACAATTGCGGACGAAGCTCAGAGTGATGCCGGAATTCATCGACACCGATCGGCGAGCTATCAATCGGCGCAATTCTGTCTAATCCAGCTTTGCCCTGCCTGTGCTTGAGGCATGATTGCAGCGGATTCATGTAGGAACTACTGTTCGCGCCCTGTGTGCTTCGGTCAGGTCCTCTCTCAATCACATCACAACTGCATGATCATTCGATGGCACCTGTTTGGAGCATCCTCTCTGCAGGCGTCGACCCGCACGTCCCCTCTTTCCCTAATCCACACCGGATGAGATGCGTTCCATGAAGTGGGCCCGTCCATGACATGGAGATGGACCTCGGGGAAGCGAATCAAGTGGCCGGGCAATACAGTCGGCTCAACGAAATCGACAAGCAGCCCATGCTGAATTTTCTGTGTGCCTTGCGAGCCAGGAAAAGTGACCTTCCATGAAATATTTCTCAACTATCTTGAAAGTGAGCGAATTTGACCAGATTGCCGATGAACCCAGTAGGTATAAGTAAAGAAAGAATGCAAGAGAGGGTGGCCGGGTCATGCCATCTCATACGGCTCATATGAAGGTGTTGAACGGAAGGAACATCATGATGTCACACATTAGCAAGGTCTTGGTTTTCATCTCGGTGCTGTTCGCGCTGGCATCCCCGCAAGGGCTTTCTGCGGAGGGATTTCCGGGCGGATTTGACGGCGCGTTCGGCCCGAAGTTCGATTCGGATGCCAGGCCGGCTCCACCAAAGGCGAAGCAGGATTCCCTCCACGGGCTGGATCGAGCCGCCGCCGTCCGTAACTGGAATCAGATTGCCATTGATGCGAGCGGACTCGATCATACCCCGGTCGCGCCGGGGGAGACCCGCGTGTATGGCGAACAGCTTGGGCCGACGCGTGCGAGCCGGGCGATGGCCATCGTCCATCTCGCGATGTATGAAGTCGTGAACGCCGTCGACGGGAGCTATCAGAGCTACACCGGCCTGGCTCGGGCGAGGGTGGGAACGTCGCTCAATGCGGCGATCGCTCAGGCTGCCCACGATACACTTGTCGCGCTCTTTCCTTCGCAAGCGTTGCGATTTGACGCCGTCCTTGCGGTGGATCTGAGCGGGGTTCAGGAGGGCCGCACGAAAACTGACGGAGTCGCGTTAGGGAAGGGTGCGGCAGCGGCTATTCTCGCCATGCGAGCCGATGACGGTTCGTACCACGGGGAAGCGAGAATGGGCACTGAGTTCATCCCGAGTAACGAACCGGGCAGGTGGCGGCAGGACCCCATCAGTCTGATTCCCATCGCGCTGGGTGCCTACTGGGGCAAGGTCAAACCCTTTGCTCTCACGCAAGCAGATCAATTCCGAGCGCCACAGCCACCCAAGCTCGGCAGTGTCGAATATGCCGCTGCCTATAACGAGGCGAAGACACTGGGGGGCGACGGCCTGGTGACTCCCACCACGCGCACGGCAGAGCAAACACAGATCGGTATCTTTTGGGCCTATGACGGCACGCCGAGTTTGTGTGCACCGCCGCGACTCTACAATCAACTGACCATGCGGATTGCACAGAAGATGGGCACGGATACCGATGTGGTGGAACTGGCTCGCCTCCTGGCGCTCGTGAACGTGGCCATGGCAGACGCCGCCATCGCCGGATGGGAGTCAAAATATACGTATCAGTACTGGCGGCCGGTGACCGGCATGCGCGAATCGGGCAAAAATACAGGTCCGATGGGGCTCGGCGATGGTAACCCGTTCACAGTCGGAGACTTGACGTTTTCTCCTCTCGGAGCCCCGGCCAGCAACCTCACGGGGCCGAACTTCACGCCGCCGTTCCCTGCCTATCCCTCCGGCCATGCTGGATTCGGCGGGGCGCTCTTCCAGATGCTGCGGAACTTCTATCGAACCGATCGTATCGCGTTTACCTTTATCTCGGACGAATTCAATGGCGTGACGAAGGGTAATAATGGAGTCGCACGTCCGGTCGTGGAGCGCAGCTTCTCCTCGCTCTCGCAGGCGGAGGAAGAGAATGGCCGAAGCCGCATCTATCTGGGTATCCATTGGGCGTTCGATTCGACCGAGGGAATCAAGCAGGGTAACCGGGTTGCCGACTACGTGTTCAAGAACCTGCTGCGACCGCGGAGTGGACGCTAAGGATCCCCAGTAGTCCGAGCCTTAGCAGCGCAAGTCACCGGAGGCCCGCAGGACAATTATCCTGCGGGCCTACCTGTATCTATGGTCTGGCCTAGGAGGTCTAGGCGCAATCCTGTCTGATCCGTTCTTGCCTCATCCCGCACGCGCTGCACACGACTAATGATCTCGACATCTGGGCCTGTCATCCATGATCGCCCCCGTAGGAATGCAGAGAATCTCCTGCATCTCGTTGATGGAATTATGAGGCTATTTGCAGCTTGCATAGCCGGTGAACACGAAGAACATTCTGAAGGGGCAATGTGCGACATCTCCGAAGCAGTCAGTTGAGGTATATGGCTACAGTGAGAAGGGGATGGGGGCGGAAGATCTTCTGTGCTCGCGCAGTGGAAGATCAATGAGGGCTCCATTATTGAAGAGACGGCGAGACTGTTTTGAGAGATCTCTGCCTGGAAGAAGGCATCACTGTTGCACATGTACATGAGTGAGACTGCGGGCTTGTTCTGGACGGGTGCGCGTAATGTTCCCGTTCCCATGACGGTCTTGATCGGCATCGAACTCATTACTAACTCGACGGAGGAGGACGGTACATGTTGAAGGAAGTAACCGGGGATATTTTATTGACCAAGGCAGAGGCGTTGGCGCATGGCGTCGCACCAAACGACAACTTCGCCCATGGGTTAGCCTTGGCGCTTAGAGAGCGATGGCCGGCGATGTATAAAGACTTCCGGCATTATTCTCAGACCTACAGCCCGAAGGCCGGGGAGCTCTGGACCTGGGGCGGTGTCGGTGGTGTTCGCATTGTGAATTTGCTGACCCAGGAGCCTGCTGTCGGTCATGGGGCCAGCCACCCGGGCCGGGCCACCATCGAGAACGTGAACCACTGTCTGAAAGCGTTATGTAAGGCGATCGAGACCGAGAAGTTCAAGAGTGTTGCGCTTCCACGTCTGGCCACTGGTGTGGGCGGGCTCGACTGGAAAGATGTCAAGCCGCTGGTAGAAAAACACCTCGGTCAGCTGTCTATCCCCGTGTATATTTATTCCACATATCAATCCGGGGTCCAGGCAGAGGAATAGGGCTGGGGTGAACGATAGGACATGAAGGGGCGGCCTGGGTGATCCCGTGCTCGCGGAACCTCCACTTCGGAAAGTGGTCGTTCGACGCGCGCAGTTCTGGATTCACCCAGGCCGCCCTTTCTCTGTCACGTTCGGTTGCAGCGGTGGGGAGAGAAAAGGAGCGAGCTTGGAGGGGGGAGCCGCACGATCAGCGAGTAGTGATGAGACCCCGCCAACACATTGGGTCAGAATTGTGTCAGACGCTGTCGGGCCTCGTTGGTTGAGAAGCCAGCTTGACTTGTATTCAGACGATTCAGGACGTCATCGAGCGAGATACTATTCATGTCCTGATACGCGAAAGTCAGGCACGAGCACTTCGCACGATCAACACAGAACAAGGGGCATGTCTCAGGAGGCTGTCCGAGACGCTGCCCAGATGGAGCCGTTCGTTCTTGGAGAGGTCGCGCGACCCGATCACCAGGAGGTCGGCATGCGTCGCCGTCACCTGTTTGACGATGGTGTCGATGACGTGATCCATCTGCACGTCCGTTTCGACGGCGAAGCCTTCTTTCAGGAACTCATCCCGCAATGCTGAGACCAGTTTCGTGGCTCGTTCGAGGACCGGGCGCTCCAGTTCGGCGACCTGGGTTTTGGATAAATAGCGAACGGCCAATTCGGTCAGCGGTCTCTCGGCCAAGGAGAGGATGGTGGTTGTTGCGGAATCAGGAAGCAACCGGGATCGAAGAAATCGAGCGGCGGCTCGGGAATGCTTGGAGTCATCGACCGCGAGGGTCACCCGCCTTAACTGCGGGCTCGGCTGTTTCACGACGAAGACGGAGCAGCGGGCGATCGACGCGACTTGTCGGGAGATACTTCCCAGTAAGAATCCTCGAATGTCGCTCAACCCGCGGGATCCCATGAGGATGAGATCGGCCTTCACACGCCGCGCCTGCCGCACGATCGTTTGGGCAAGAGGACCATGGGCCAAGGTGCGCTGGAAGGTCGTGCGGGGGCCGGTTGCGGCCTGTCCGAGGGCGACGCGAGCCGCCCGCTCCGCATCGCGGAGCAGAATGCCACCGGCCTTCTCCATCGCGGCTATGGCGCGCTTCTCTGCCGTGGGATTTCTGCCTCTGCCAGTCTGGAGGGCCGATGGATCGACCACGTGAAGCAGTGTCACCTCTTCCGGCTCACGACCGGCGAGTGCCTCAAGTGCTTGTACCCCCCATTGTGAATATTCAGACCCATCCACGGCACAAAGAATATGCATGACAGACTCCCTTCCTCGATCACGATACGCAAACAGCTCCGCATATCGGTTCTGCATTGGATGTGCCTGCGACAGGTGATGGCTCATAGACGAGAGGCCCTAAGATTCTGATGGTTTCTGGAGAGAGAGAGCCTGTTCGGGCCATGGCCTGCGGCGTTTCGCTGCAGTACCGCATGGAGGACTGTGGTGATTGGCGTCAGTTCTGAGGGGGCAGAAACGGATCGCACGGGAATAGGTGATCCGGCATGCGAAAATGAGAAGTCTGTTCGGTTCAGGGGGCTGGCATTTACATTGCGTAGTCTGACCATTAGCAGGATGCTGAAACTGTCCGCCAGCGGCGTTCTCGCATCGTTCAGACCCTCAACGTACCCCAAGGGTACGCCTCGGGCCTTCACTCGCTGCGGCCTTGCTGGACGGTCTGTTTGAGCGTCCTGCTGAGTACCGTTATATGGTTTAATGCCGGAGCGGTCACAAGTCTGTTGATCATGTCTATCTCTGTACGTTGGTCTCTCCTGAAATCACTGATAACCGTGATCGTGATGATGGTCGTGGTCCTTCCTGTTTCTGTGCAAGCCGATTCACCCCACAAACATCGCGGGCCCTGCGAGATCCATTACCCCAGTGACGCCACGGTGGAGTGGGACTGCCATGTCATTCTTCCAGGCGAATCGCTGGAAACGATCTTTGGCGAGTCCTGGAATGAGGGTGCACGATTCAATCGGATTGATCGACGGCATGCGCATGCTGGGCTCTCAATCAAAGTGCCGAGACGGATCGAGGATCTGGTGCAGTTTACGCCGCTCCCGCTGTTCTATCCGCCGGGAGAACTGGACGAGAAATTCATTCTCATCGATTTGACTGAGCAATTTCTCGGGGCCTATGAGTTCGGAGCGCTTCGTTTCGACAGCCCCATTACCTCCGGGAACGGACGGAATGAAACGCCTGCAGGAGAGTTCCGTCTGGCCGCGGCCCACCGGCAGCACCAATCCTGCCTTTATACAATCGAGGGGACGGATCGGCCCTATCCGATGAACTACGCGCTCCGGTTTCATGTGAATCGGGAAGGGGTGTCCTATTGGATTCATGGACGGGACATGCCGGGCTATCCCGCCTCGCACGGCTGCATCGGCCTCTACGATGAGACGATGCAGCAGGAACAGTACGGAGTGCCGAAAGAGCCGGAACTCAGCGATGCAAAACGGTTGTTCGAGTGGGTCTTAGGAGGTGAGATCGGCGATGATCGCGTCATCCCTCTCAGCCACGGCCCCCGCGTTCACATCATCGGTCAGGCGCCAAAGAGCGAGCGATAGCTCACACAGGAAAACGTATGAACGTGGTGCCAAAAGTGTGACTTGCTTTTGAGCCCAATCATTATCATCTTTAGCACTGAAGCGAGTTTCACGGGCTTTGTGCTAGAAAGTCACCGACTTGTGACCTGAGAATGAGTGAGATTGAGAGAGCGGGAATGAGAAGAAAGCAGCTCTGCTATACGACTGCTTCTTGTATTCTCTGGTTCGAGCTCTGATTGGCTCCCCGAGTCTGGCAAAGATAGACACTGAATTGAGATATTCTCGCTGTTCTGAACGGCTGCTTCCGACCCAAAGCAGACGTACACGACCGACCGCTATCTGGGCTGCTCCCGGCTTCATTCATGCACCTAACTCGGTGTATTTGAAACCGGCAGCAGCCCATAGTATAGCCATGCGCCGCAAAGAATCGTTTAGGACAGTAAGGGGTCAGTCAGCCTATTAAACCCGCCAGGGTGTTTGAAGGCTATACGAAGTATCTGCTCAACCACATGGGCATTCGGCACCCCGATATATGAAAGCTTGACGTAAACCTTATCGTCCTTGGCAAGTCCAATACAAAAGTTGCCGTCTCCCGTCCAGATCTTGACGTCATGCCATGCACACCAGACGGAATCATCCCCGAAAACTTTATGGTGTGTCAGCAGCACTTGCTCCTCGGTTAACACGGCATCCCCGATGGTCACCTGCTGACCTGCGCGAAGACGTTGTGCCAGATCGAGCGCCAAGCGTGGACCCACGGCCCGCCATAGTTTATCGATGATCGTACTAAACAACTCCTCGCCACGAAACACCATCACACCTTCGGATGTGGTATTGCCGAAGGCCACGGTAAAGGTCAGCACATCGGATTCTCTAATGCCGCCATAGCGAATCCGGGTTATGTCCGACAGGGGATAAAAATTATTTTTCCATGCGATCCCTTCCGCCGAAAGGCGAAAGGTTTCTTTGAAGAAGGTTCCGAACTCAGCTTCACAAGAAATGTCTCGCTTCCACTGCTCCAATTCTTCAGCCGTTTCTTGCTGGGCATGAAGCAACTTCTGGAGAGCGATGCTATCTTCATCCGCGCGCTCGCGGACTTCCGGCAATTCCGCAAATACCGAAGCGATCAGCTCAGTGAGGCGCTGGGATTCCTCCATGCAGTTATGCTCGTTAGTCAGCTCAACGGCCAGTCCTCGAATGGTATCAGCGAGGCCTTGGCTCAGGGCATGTCCAAGGCCGCGAGAGCGGGCGCTCAATTGAATAGGCTGTGCCACTGAATCCCACTGACGCACCACTTGTGCGAGGATGTCGATGAATCGGTTTACAGAGGAACCTCTTGCCTGGACTTCCGCCCGGATTGCGCCGATGATTTTCTCAATATTCCGCGCTTCGTCTTCGAGAAACCGTTGGCTTTCCACCTCGTAGGTCCCGACCAATTCATCGATGATGGGGGGAGCATGTATGGTGCCTCCATGAGTCGCCTCGTCTACTGCGATGGTCATCGCCTCGATGATCCACGAAGTGGGCAACCGATTCAGACACTCTTTGATTGCCGTCCGATAGTACCGTGTGCGTTCCTGCCATTCCACATCGAGGACCTCGGGTTTGACTGCAGGGAAGCCTGCAATGCTTCGATCTTCGTTGAGATCCCGGACGATCGCTTCGGGAGTACACAAGCTTGTTAGTTCGGAAAATTTATGAATGAGGGTAGCCATTGCCTTGGCGTCGGCCGTCAACCGAATCGACTCGACCGCCGCAGCTAGTAAATTGGCATGGGGTAGCGGCGGCAGACCAGCCTCCTGTGCAATCGACAGCGGGTTCTCCAAGAGCTGTTGGGTCAAATGGATGGCGCGGGTCGGCGACAACCCTGGCAACCAACCCAACTCAGCAGCGAGTCGCGTGCGGGGATTGGTGAGGTCGGCTCGGGCTTTTTGGCAGGCCTGGGCATCATGGGTGAGTGAGCGCTCATCCGCCAATTCGATCAGACGCCGTCGGTCATCGCGGGTCGAGGCCCCAAGCACCCAAAACGGATTCGTGTGCAACGCGGTGGACGCCATCACCTCGACGCTCCTGGTTGGGCGGAGGCCCGTGCGGAGCGAACGGCCTGCTGTTGATCAGGCAACAAGAGTGTCTCTTGGCACAAGGCAGGGTATTTCCCCTCCAAACACACGGTGAACATGGCCTGGCGCTCAGCCTCCTCGACTGCCTGGGCTTGAGCCGCGGTCAACCGCTGATGGTTGCAGCGTAAGGGATATTCGCCTGTCAGGCACTGTTTCAGGTTGGCTCTCCTTTCAGCCAATACCACGTCTTCTAATTGAGCAGGAGTGAGGCGTGCGTGGTTACACAGAGTGGGGTATCGCCCGTCGAGACATTCCTTCAGATTTGCAGCCAGTTCAGCTGTTTCAGTCTCATTCGCCTCCGACGGGTTGAGCTGTTGTTGTTTATCAAGGTTCGCTGCCTTGTCGGTTTGGTGTCGCGGCTCGACAGCACTGATCCTTGATGTTGATGCAAGCGGCGTGGCCTGGTCAGACTCACGCCTGGTCTGGGGACGTTCGTCCGCTGCTGAGCGCCGACCTCCAGGGGACGACACCTCATTATTCTGGACCTCCGCTAGTAGAGGGTCGAGGCGAAAGCGCGGTTCCTCAGTCGCTCCCTGATTGTCCTGAGGGGATGAAGGCGACAGACGGGATTGGGCGTCCGCGATCCGCAAACGCCTTGTACCTTCGTCCTGCAACGACGACCGCTGCCGCTCGACCTCTTGTTTGGCGCGTTCCATCATGGATTTCTGGTAACGAAACTCCCCACATCGGCTATTGTAGTCGTCGATAGAGTTGTTAAATTGCTGTACGGCGCCGGCGTCGTTCGTGTCATGAATCAGTAATTGCCCCGCCTCCAGTCGAATATTTTCAGCCAGGCAATACTGGAGTTGTGCGCGCGTCAGAATATGCTTTTTGCCGATAGGTGGCTTCTCTTCCGTGTATGACCCGGATGGCTCCGGCACAGGGGAGGGAGGCACCCGAGGGGCAGGAATCGGCGGCGGGGACGGTGTTGGTGAGGACGAGACTGAGACCGATTGCTTCGTCGGATCAGTAAAAAGCATAACGCCAAAGACAAAGAGCGTCAGCGCCCCCAAGGCCCATCCGTATGAGAACTGCCAGCGTGGGGTGGAAGCAGTGAGGGGTTTGAGTTCAGGAGGCTCGGCCCGAGGGGAAACGGACGGCTGGATGACAGGAGGAGCGGTCTGTGCTGTCTCACGTCTGGCGGCGGCCAAGAGGGCATCGGCGTCCGAGACCATGTGCGCCATACCGGCGAAGCCAACAGGGCCTTCGACTTCTTCCGTTCGAATCGGTGTCATAGAACCCCTATACGAAGCCGATACGGGCAGGAGAGGCGGTGTCCGTGCAGCGTGCCGGGCTCGAATGCAAGGCGGCGAGGAGATGACTGTGGGCAAGACGACTCTGGCCGGCGCGTGCCGCCAGTCGAGCGCCTTCTCGAACGACAAAAGTCACATCCGAGAGAGGACGCCCTGCCAATGCCTGTGCGAGCGGCGCCACTTTGACAGTGGCCTCGGTCGGTAACGCCGCGAGGAGTTTGGTGAGCAACGCGGCAATTTCATTTTCGCTGGCCGGCGGCACAGCAATGATATGATCGAACCGTCCGCGCCGGAGAATGGCAGGATCGATCATATCCAGTCGATTGGTCATGGCGATGATCAAGACGTGATTGTGAACGGCTTCTGGAATGCGGCGAAGGAACTCAGCCACTTCTTCCACTCGATGATGCCCAAACCCGTCTGCGCGGTCAGCCAGAAAGGCTTCCATCTCGTCGATCACCAGTACGGAAGGCGCATGCGCCATCGCGTCTTCAAAGACTTGAGCGACCTTCTTACTGGTCTCATGAATATAGGGGCTGGCCACACTGGAGGCGTCGATTTCGTAGCTGGGCCAGCCCAAGAAATCGATCAGACGCTGGACCGCAAAGGTTTTCCCGCAGCCGGGGGGGCCGTGGAGAATGACCGCCGAAGGAAAATCGATGCCGAGCGCGCGATATCGCTCCGGATGCTGGACGATGTCGACGATGTGTTCATTGAAAAAGTATTCCAATTCCGGCCGCCCGGCCAATTCGAAACGGCTGGCCGCCGCGTCGTTCGCCACCTGCTCGCCGTTGTCGATGGAAGTCGCTGTGGTCGCCGAAGCCTCGGTGACGGCGATTCCCGCCGCCCCCACGATCTCTATCAACTGAGACGGCGCCAACCAATTCAACGCTTGCGAAAGCCGTCGGAAGGACGTGGCTGGGATGCTGGCGCCACCGGTCAGCCAGTAGCCCAACACCGTGGCGTCCTCTGTCCGGGAGGTGATGCTGTATGTCGGTAAGAGCCGGCTGAGCTTTTCGATGTAGAGCGCGTCTTGCAAGGGTGACGTGGCATCGTGAAGACGGGTGGCTTTGAACGCAACGGCGAAGGCAAGGGCCTCACTCTTGGAGTTGGGAGACCGACCCGCGGACACCGGGCACACGACTTGGCTGCGTGGGCTGGAGACGGTATACAGCTGCTGACTCCCGAAGGAGAGGGGCGTGAGGGCGCCGCGCTCTAAGAGACCGGCAGCAATCCACCGTTCTGCGAGGACGCCGTCGGCCAACAACGTACGCCCCTCGCCGTCAGTTTCAATAATTTGCCAGCCAGGTCCTTCAAAGAGGGCCTGTTTCGTTCGAGACCCGTCCGGTAAAGCTAGGCCTATGGGAAGCCAGTTATCCAAAGTCATGGCTCATCCCCGGACAATATTTGTCGTAGACAACATGTCGTCGTCTCCTGACGTGCCGATTCGTGCAGCATCCAATTGCGCCACAATAGTCCGCAGCCGCGCCATGTCGTCGGCTTTAAGCGCTTCAGTGCCCATGGCGACCAGCTGAGCGTGTGTATGGGCATCAGGAAAGAGATGGGCCACCTCGGCCAGCATCTTGAATCGATCCAAGACAAACCAATCCTGCCGCCAGAGAATCATGAAGGTTTTTGACCGCAGGTCATCCACATGGGATTCAAATTCATTGCTCGGGGCGTTCATAACGCGCTGGGCAGTTTTTACGAGATTCTCGAACGTGGATATTTCGGATGGCTTTGCGTGCTCCCTCACATATTTGTCGAAAAAAGTCAGGGCTTTGTCCAATTCGAGCTGCCGAATCGTTTTCAGATGAACCTGGCGAGTTTCGGCCAGTAAGCGCTTGATCTGCTGGATGTCGTCCATCGTGTGTTTCGAGCTTTCAGGATCCTGAGACCCGACGGCGCCTTCGACCCTGGTCAACTTCTCTCGTGCCTCCGCAAGTCGCGGATCCTCGATTTTGGAGGCCATTTCATCTAATCGCTCCAACACTTGATTGGACTCTTGGGCGATGAGTTTGGCCGCTTGGCTATAGTCGATTTGGCCCTCTTGCCGAGAATAAAAGTTGTGTCCACTGTGAAAGGAGCCGCTAATTGAGGGGACCGACACTTCCAGGACGATTTGGCCGGAATCTAGAACTTCATACTGACATTGGAGTTCGGCGCCAGCTGCGATGACGCCATCAGAAAAGTCCTTGCCCGTGATCTTGAACAGGCCGATAAAACAGTTGTCTGTGATCGGCTTCGTGCAGTCGCCTTCCCACAGTTGAAAGTTGAGCGATCCGGGACTACCCGCTTTGAGGGATTCCTCAGCACGGAAAACTAGGACGCCCTTCTTGGGCAATGGATCCCCTTCTCGGACGAGATAGGCCAGGGCGATCGGCCCGCCGATTTTGTCTTTTGCCGCGACTGATATGGAATGAGAGGCCGGAATGGCATCGATCGTCGCCGCCGTTCGCGAAATGACGAGCTGATTGTGTTCCAGCGTCATGGGAGCGCCGGCGGAGTCAAACACATAAACCTTAAACCGGTTCTCACCTGGACGGCTCAACATCACCTCGACGGCGGCCCCATCACGCAGCGCCGTGCGACCTGACGACCAGCCCGTATCCGAGCTATCGATTTGGAACTCGCTACCGGCCGCGACTGTGCCGCTGACTTTAGCTAGGATCTTAGCTTTGACATCTGGCGTGCGACTGGCATAGGCGAAAGAAATGGCCACGGGCCCGCTGACCGTGATGGTCCCTCGCGCACTTTTGCGCCCACGGTTTTTCGTGCTCCAATCGATGGATTCAGCAAAGATAGCCGCTCCCTCGGCAACCGCCGTCATAGGATTCACTTCCGTCGAGGCAGCAATGCCAAGCTCAAAGGCCACCTTGTCGCGCAAAGGTTTGTATTGGGTTGGCCCACCGACAAAGATGAGGCGTTCGACGTCTTGAGGTTCGTAGCCGGCCTTGCGCAACGTTTCCCGTGCGGCTTGGATGGACTCCGTCACCCGGGGTGCAATGAGGTCATCAAGTTGCTTCCGGGTGAGCAGGACATCCAGATAAATTTCCTGGCCGTTACAATCCCGCGCATTGAGTTCGGTTTCGGAGAGGCTAATCAGGCTCTCCTCACGCTGGGATAATTCAATCTTGGCTTTTTCCGCGGCCCAGAGCGCCATGCGCGCGAGGGATTTGTAGCCCGGTTGCCCCGCAAAGTCTTCGGGCAATGAAAACTGTTTAAGCAGCCACGGTTTCACCACGGCATCGAAGATGTGCCGGTCAAAGTCCGTGCCTCCACACATCACGATGCCACCGCCGGCCAGGAGACTCACCCGTCCTGCAATGCTCTGCGCGATCGCAATATCCAAAGTGCCGCCACCGAGATCATAGATACAAAACAGCCCGTCGTGCTTGCGCTGGCGCATTACGCTCATGACTGCCGCGACGGGCTCCTGCATCAGTGCCACTTGGCCGATTTGCGCCATGATGGCGGCCTCCGTCGTCGCATCCTTCTGCATCTGGTTGAATGCGGCGGGAACCGTAATGACGGTGCCGACCGCCTCATCATTGCGAATATCTTCCGGGAGATAACCGAACAAAACCCGCAAGAGTTCGGCAGAACATTCCTCTGGCCTCATGGTGCGCTGGACTCCGGGCAACTCAATCGGCGTGCTCGTGCCCATGAAACGTTTGAACTTCAGCGCCGCCTGTTCCGGAGTCCTCGCGGCATTCATATAGGCTCGAGAGCCCACATACTTATTGCCGCGTTTATCGATGAAAAGCGCCGAAGGCGTAACATCATGTTGTTCAGGGCTTTTATATAGTCGAACCGTCTCACCGTCATAGGAGCAAATCGCGCTGTTGGTGGTGCCCAAATCGATCCCAACGTAATTCATAGATGTGCCTTTCGAAGGACTACCGTGCCGGATTTTTTGAGTCCGGTCGTACTCATAATGATCGGCTCAAGCATTTGTTCGACCAGAAGGGGAACATCAGGCTCGAAATCATCCAAGTTTACCGGGACGGCGGCCATGCCGGGATCGAAGGGGTGGCCCTCGAGATTCACCAGCTTTAATCCCGCGACCTCCAGGCTTTCTTCCATCTTGCGTTGTGAATATCGTAGTTGGCTCGCGTAGCGGGCCGCTTCCCCGGCGTCGAGTTTGGCTAGCACTTTTTGAAACACGCGCGAAAGGCGCCAATTCTCGATCGCTAAGTCGATGAGCACTTGCTCAAATAATTCGGGGATTGATGCAGGGGTGCTCATTCGAAGGACACCCCGATGGTCGAGAAAAAGATTTGACAATGGAGAGTACCGCAAGTCCGCATATGGGCGACCAGCTCCTTACGAAATTCGGCTTAAGACTAGGGGAACAGCATACCCAAATTCAAGCCACTCTTTGGCCCTATTTAGAGGGGTGCGTATTCCGCTCAAACTGCGCCAGTCATTCAGGTCGAAACAGCCACGTATTACGGTGTCTTTACTCGCAAGAGTTATGAGTCTAGTAAGAGTTGAGCACGAAACAAACAAAATCTCATGAACGGAAGCTTTCCGGCACGGAGATTGCCCCTAGTGACTGTCGCTAAGTGGCCGTTCTGCGACCGTCGGAATCCGACCCAAACCCGAAGTCCACGACCGACGGCTATCAGGTGGTCCAATCGAATGACGGCGCCATCGGGACCCTATGGGGTGTAAAAGAAAGAACGTTTATAGCAGCACTTGCGCCTTGAGGTAGTGCCGAAGGCGGGATTTGATTTGGATGCATTTCAGGAATTTCAGCATTGACACGGGTTTCACAGGTATTACTCTAAAAAGTCAACGAGTTGAATGCTGAGAAAGAGTGAGATTGAGTGAGCCGGAATAAGCGGGAAGTAGCTCTGCTATACGACCGTTTTACGACCGCCTCTTTGTCGTATCCATGACAGGGCGCGGGTAGGCAGTGATGAATTCCCTGTACCGGAATCTCGTATTCAGTATAATCTAAAAATCTCACGGTCTTGCTCTGTACGCTGATGCGATATGGCCTACTGAGTGACAAGGATTTATGGTAACCGCTGGGCATAGTGGTACTTGAGCGGATGACCTCACCAAACAATAAGATAAAAGCCTTAGTCAAAGGTGAGCTACTGATCTGGGCTCGCAAGAGTGCGGGCCTCAGTGAGGGAGAAGCCTCAATTGAAACGGGTGTCTCTGAGCATGACCTGCGTCAGTGGGAAGCCGATCAAGGGAAGCCAACCATATCCCAGTTGAGAGAATTGGCGAGAGTCTACAAGCGCCCATTGGCTGTGTTTTATCTTCCTTCCAGCCCTAAAGATTTCGATGCAATGCGGGATTTCCGCTCAAGAGTGGACCATGAAAAGCGACGGCTAAAGCCCGAAGCGCTCCTTCAAATCCGGATTGCGCAGGAGCGCAGGTTGATCGCGTTGGACCTTCATAAATCACTCGAAGAGACAGAGTTGCAATTCTCGATTGGCAAATTACAGATTCAAGATCCCGAACGTCTCGGCCTTGAGCTACGACGGCTCCTGAAGATTCGTATTGATGCCCAGGTGAAATGGAAAAAGCCGTATGGTCCCTTTACAGCCTGGAAAGAAGCCATAGAAAGCAAGAATGTACTGGTTTTCCAAGCCGTCGATGTGCCTGCGGAAGATTTAGAGGGGTTTTCAATCTATCACTCTGAGTTACCCATCATATCGGTTAATATTAAGTCACCGGTTAATGCGCGAATCTTTACCCTACTCCATGAGTTGACCCATCTGGTGATTCACCAGACGGGGTTATGCAATGACCTTCAGCATGAACGGAACAAGGCCCCCAATGAACGGAAAATAGAGACATTCTGTAATCTCGTTGCGGGCGCAACGCTTGTGCCAAAGGAGTTCTTGTTAAACGAGAAATTAGTGATCGAAAATAAAGGGCGGCACGATTGGGAAGATACTGCGATTCACAAGCTTGCTTTGCATTTTGGCGTGAGCCGAGAAGTTGTTCTCCGCAGATTGCTGATCTGTAACCGAACCACAAAAGCGTTCTATGAGGACAAGCTCGGTCAATACACAGAAGAGTTCAAGGCGTTCAAAGCAAAGGAAAAAGCAAAGAAGAATAAATTCGGACTACTGCCAGGGCCGAAAGTCATTGCAAGTGCAGGCACACCATTTGTCAAAATGGTGTTAGGCAATTACTATCGGGGATCCATCACGCTGAATTCAGTCTCAGATATACTCGGAATCAAACTAAAACATCTTCCTGGCGTTGAAGCTAAGGTTATGGGGAAACCTTTGGCTAAGGATATTGCTTCGTGAACTACTGCATAGACACTAGTTCATTGATACATGCCTGGAAGGAGGCGTATCCGATCAAGAATTTTCCTTCTATTTGGGAATACATGGATGACTTAATTGCACAAGGAAGCTTGATCGCGTCAGAGGAAGTGTTTGAGGATTTGAAAAAGAGGGATGAGTCACTTACTGAATGGGCAGCCAAAAGAAAGCATATCTTTCTACCGCTGGAAGAGGAAATCCAAAAAGTGGCAAGTGCCATTATGTCGGAATATACCCGTTTAATGGATACAAGGACCGGTAAATCTGCCTCAGATCCATGGGTCATCGCGACCGCGAAGGTCAAAGGTTGTAAGATCATCACAAATGAAGGCCCGACAGGGTCATTCCCGAGAGTAAGAATCCCCGATGTATGCAATCGGATGAGCATCAAGCATACCAATTTCTTGGGATTGATCCAAGAACGTGGATGGGTTGTCGGAGGAAAAGGTGGGTGAATTTTGGTGGTGAGAGCTGACCAGATGAAGCCTTTACTCACTAGAGGCTTGATCATCAGGGTGTGGCGGAATGGCAGACGCGGCAGCCTTTCAAGCTGCTGGCCGAAAGGCCGTGTGGGTTCAATTCCCACCACCAAAATTCATTCTCCATCCAGCTGTCCCTTAAATTATCTGATTTCTGGACGGTGGAAGTCGAATTCTTGGTCACATGAGTTCGAGGACTTACAGGAAGATATTTGGGCAGGTTTTGTGGACACCGACACGCGTGTTAGCTAACTGTTCTATGACCCTCCCTCAGCCGACTCGACCCCATCCAGCCAAGCGTAGCGCGAAGCGAGCACAATCTCCCATGAACGGCAGCTTTCCGGCGCGGAGAGTGCCTGAGCGACTGTCGCAAAGTGGCCGGATGCTGCCGGTCGAAAAATGACCATTTACCATCTGATTTAAGGACACCGCTCGGCCTGTTTTGGCAGGCTGTAGTTTCGAGAGCTTGCGGACCGGAGCTCTTACAGGTTTTGTGGACAGCAGACTTCAACGGTTTCCCCGCCTCGACTTTCGCCAGAATGCTAGCTCCAGCCCTTCTTAAAATCTCTAGCAGGCTGTGGGGAAACTCGTTGTATACGATGCCTATGGCTGAAATATTTCGTCCGGTGTTGGAGCCGCAATCACCACAGGATGCTCAAAAAGACCGTCCAGCAAGGCCGCAGCCGACGAACGCACCGGAGGCGTACCCTTGGGGTACGTTGAGGATGCGTTCAAGGTGAGAACGCAGCTGGCGGACTTTTGGGGCATCCTGCTAGCGCTTGGCCTTTGCCGCGACGCATGGCGCGGGGCGATTGAGATCGGACGGCAGTTTCGTCTGTTCGTCTATACAGGCCGTATCGAGTTGGGCTTGCGTCAAGCCGGACACCAACGACAGGTTGGCTCCATGTAAGATCGCCCGGTGGAGATCTGCCGCGTCGACTCGCGCGCCGCTGAGATCCGCTCCGGAGAACGTGGCGCCTTGGAGGTTCGCTTCTTGGAGATTGGCTTCCATGAGCAGGGCATGGCTGAAATTGGCATCTCTCAGGTCCGCTGCGACGAGATTGACCGATTCCATCGTCGCCTCATTGAATTGAGCGTGATGAAATTGGGATGTTGGGGCGTAGACCTCGCTGAGGTCCGCTTTCGTAAAGATGGCGCCGGTTCCTCTGGCGCCGATCAGCACCGCGCGAGAGAGCATCGCCTCCCGGAAATCCGCCTGGTCAAGGATGGCCTTATGGAGAATCGCCATCCGCAGTGTGCCGGACTGCACCTTCGCCTTGATCAATTGGGCACCTTCTAAATTGGCTCCTTCCAGATCGGCCCTCTGCAAGCCGGCCGAATGGAGGTTGGCGTATCGCAAGTCCGTCCCGCGGAGGATGGCGTCACGCAGGTTGGCTCCCACGAGACTGGCATCGTCGAGGTAGGCGCTTTCTAAGTCTGCTTCCACCATCAGGGCTCCATCGAGACTGGCTCCGTCGAGGAGAGCGCCTTGCAGATTGGCCTGCTGAAGGTTGGCATGGGTCATGACGGTGTGCCGGAGGTCGGCTCCCATCAGGTCGGTCCCGGCCAAGATGGCACGGGAAAGATTGGCGCCGTAGAAGTAGGTGTCGATGAAGGAGGCGTTCCTCAGATTGGCTGAGGCAAGATTGGCCTCCTCAAAATGGGCCCGCTCGAAGGTGGATTCGTGCAGTTGCGCCCCGGTCAGGATGGCATTGTAGAGGGCCGCTTCGTCGCCGATCGCACGGAACAGATTGGCGTTCGACAATCGTGCATGCCGGAGATCGGCGCCCGCCAGGTTGCTACCTTCCAAGACGGCTTTCGTCAGATCGGCGCCCGCAAGATTCGCTTGTGACAAATTACTTTGGGTCAGATTCGCCTGGCGGAGCACGGCCCCTTCCAATCGCGCCCGTTCCAGATTCGCCCCGGCCAGTTTCGCATGGCTTAAGTCTGCTTGGCAGAGATCGGCGCGGCGATATTCCGGCTGTTCACGGTGGTCGAGCCATTGTCCATGCGATGCCACGATGGCCTGCAGTTGCTTGGGCGAAACGGGTTTTTTGTTGTACGGGCTCTCACAGCGAGTGAGGTGGCTGTCCGTCTTACTCGGCTGTGCCGCAGAGGTAATGGTCGATTGGGCGAGGACGAGGGATGCCAGGATCAGGGTCAGAACGGTGCGTGGTGTCATACTGATGCTCTCCAAAATGGTGTGTGTAGGCTGTGTGAGTCGATCGCGTCAACGTGCCGCTTGTGCCAACAAGCGAATATACGCTACCACGTCCTGCATTTCCCCGTCCGTCAGCTGGCCTCGCCATGCATGCATGGGGCTGAAGACGACCCCGTGCTCAATAGTCCGCAACAGTTCTTCGTCGGATTTCAGAACAAACATAAAACGGTGGAAATTCGTCGGCGCCACTTTGAGATTGTTCGCGTCCGGTCCATCCCCCCAACCTCCAACACCGTGGCAGGCCTGGCAATTGCGCTGATACAGGGCTTTCCCGCGTGTGAGATCGGCCGGATATTCTTGTGCCTGGAGGAGCGGCGCGAACAGAAGGCCGATGAGTCCTATGCTGAGCGTCAGATGGAATGCCAACGCCATCGTTCGAGAGATGGTCTGCATCATGGCCTCTTCGTCAGTCTGTCGATCGATTCCATCAGCCAGGAAAGGCTGATGGATGCACGGTTGTCGCCTGCGGGCCCTTGTCGCCCTCCTCCATGTTGAAGGCCACGGAGGTTCCATTGTCCAACTCACCGAACGTGAGTCCCTTCAGCGCATGTTGGTGAAAATACACTTCCCCCCCGCCCTCCTTGAGGATGAACCCGTAGCCTTCTATTGGGAAGAGTTTGCAGATCACGCCGCGCAAGGGCGGAACCGGAGATGTGCGCACCTCGGTGCGGCCTCGTTTTTCCCGGTACTTGCAGAGTTCGATGACGATGGCGTCGAAGGCGGTCCTGATCGCTTCTTCGAACGTCTTGTCTTCCTTGCGGGCCGTCATGGTATGGCGACCAGGGAGCGTGACGACGATGAGTGCCTCGGCGACGTTGGCCAATTTCTTGTGATGGAGGTTTTTCGTGAGGGTCACTCGCCCATGGATCAAATCCTCATGCCGCTGATGGAGATCTGTCATGCGCGTTTCGATTTCGCTCTTCCAGCGTGGGGCCATCTCGATGTTTCGGCTTTCAACTTCCAGATCCATGGTGCCTCCATTCTTGTTCATCTGGTCTGTCTGGTTTCTCTGGTCTATCTGGTTTTTGTCGTACGAAATTAACCAGATGAACCAGATCAACCATGCAGCCCGTTACTGGTTGATATCAGCAAGCGATGTGCCGTCCTCGTAAGGAGGCAAGAGGTGAGAGGCGAGCGGCCATGGGCCTGATTATTCTTACCTCAAGCCCCGCGCCCATGCCCCTAGCCCTGGCTTCGACTGGCGCATTTTTCCTCACTAGTCACCTAGGCACTGAAGCTCAATGCGCCAGTTAAATAACAAGAGGCGAGAGGCAAGCGGCCAGAGGCTAGGGGTGAGAGAGATAAGATTTCAAGGACTTTTACGTTCCACTCGCCTCTAGCCTCTGGCCCCTTGCCCGATATCTTGGTGGAACGTGACTTGCGTGATGAATTCATCATGGCGGTTCTTAAGAGACAGGCAATCGAACGATACCTTCGCGACCGGTTCGGTCCCAAGGCGACCCTGTTGACCTATGGGGCCATCGGGAAAGAAAGTTCGCAGGGGACCTATAAACAATATGGGTATGGCACGCCGGTCAAGCTGACATTTCAAGTCGGAAGGAAGATTCAGTCTGCGGTACTAGGGACCATGAAGCCGGGGCCCTTCGGCCATGAGCATATGGCGGATCGCGCGCAGGCCATGCTGTGGGATTATGATTCTTATGGCCGGCTGCCGCGCCATGTGAAGGCGCTCGATATCGGCGCGTTTACCGCCGATCATGAACTTATGTCGGTAGCCCCGGCACAGGAGTTCTTTGTCCTCAACCAATGGATGGATGGGAGCAGCTATCATGTCGACTTGGAGCGGTTAGTCAAAGGCGGAAGGCTGCGGAAGCAGGATCGAGCGCGCACGATCGCCCTGGCGCGCTATCTGGCAGAGATTCATGCCAGAAAACTTCGCGATCCCGACCTCTATCGGCGTCGGCTCAGGGAATTGATCGGCCATGGCGAATGTATTATGGGGCTGACCGACAGTTATCCCGACCGCTACGGGTTCATCACGACGGATCTCTTGCGCGGGGTTGAGGAAGCCTGCAATCGCTGGCGCTGGCGCCTGCGCGGGGAGAGCCATCGTCTGTCGCAAGTCCACGGAGACTTTCATCCCTGGAATGTCTTGTTCCGGAAAGGCACGGATTTTTCAGTGCTCGACCGGTCACGAGGGGAATGGGGAGAGCCGGCGGACGACGTGACCTCGATGACGATCAACTATCTGTTTTTCTCACTCTGTCGTTGGGGCAAACTGCAGGGGCCGTTGGAAGTGCTGTTCCGGCTCTTTTGGGACAGCTATATGGAAGCCAGCCACGACCATGCAGTCACCGAGACGGCCGCCCCGTTTTTTGCATTTCGAGGATTAGTCTTGGCAAGTCCCCTCTGGTATCCCAAGCTGCCGATCGAAGTGCGCCGGACCATCTTCAGATTTATCGAACAGGTGTTGGATGAGCCGCGCTTCGATCCTGCTAGGGTGAATGAATATTGCGCCGCATAGCGGCAGGCGAGCGGCAAGGGGCTCGGGGCGAGAGGCAGTATTATTGTTTCCTCTAGCCTCTGGCCTTGTGCCTCTAGCCAGGGGGGCATGGAATGACACAAGGTCAGACATTCGCCATCTGGATCACCGGTCTCCCGGCTTCGGGCAAGAGCACGATCGTCTCGGCCTTGAAGCCGCAGCTTGAAGGGCTGGGTTTGACGGTCGAAGTGTTGGAGTCCGATGAGGTCAGGCGGGTCATCACGCCGACGCCGACTTACTCAGAAACGGAGCGGGATCTCTTCTATCGCGCGTTGGTATTCACCGGAGAGAAGCTCCTGGCCCATGGTGTGACCGTGGTCTTCGATGCTACGGCGAGCCGCCGGGCCTATCGGGACTTTGCGAGGTCCGTGATCCCTCGGTTCATCGAGGTCTCCGTGGAATGTCCCCTCGCGACCTGTATGGAGCGAGACAAGAAAGGAACTTACCTAAAGGGTCAGCGGGGCGATTCGGTTACCGTCCCAGGACTCCAATCTCCCTACGAAGCGCCGACCAATCCAGACCTCCGAATCGACAGCACCACCACAACAGCCAGCGCCGCAGCCCGCCAGATCCTCGACTTGGTCAACACGAAATTTCTCTAGAGGATGGAGGGCTCGGTTTTATCACCCGCCTAACGACCCGTACACCTGCCAGCGGAAGCGGGCGAAGCCCGCACAATAATTAGATTGATCCGCATAAGATGCGGAGTTCTGATTTTCTGACCGTATAGCACACCTTGGGATTTCTTGCCGAAGGTTTGTTCTCCCCGTTGGATTCAGTGGTGCGTTGGATGTCTGTGGTTTCTCGCAGGATGCTCAAAAATGCCGTCCAGCAAGGCCGCAGCCGACGCACGCACCGGAGGCGTAGCCTCTGGCTACGTTGAGGATGCGTGCGAGGTGAGAACGAAGCTGGCGGAATTTTTCAGCATCCGATAGCCGGTGCTTAGTGGAACGCAAGCACCGGACAAGGCATCTTGTGCAACAGCGCATGAGACACACTGCCGAGCACGAAGCGGGTGATGCCCTGTCGGCCCCTGGTGCCCATCAGAATCAAATCCGATTGTCGGCTAGTGGCTTCTTGGAGGATCATGGCAGACGGTGTCCCCAGTACGGCGATCCCCTGCGCCTGATAACCTAAGGCGCGGAGACGTTCTGTGATGCTATCGATGTAGCCGCGTGCGCTCTGCAAGGCCTGCTTCTCCAGTTTCTCGGCGGCGGCGGCTTCGACGGGCCAGGGCGGTTGTGTTGAAGGCAAGACGGTCAATAGCGTGATTTCAACCGGATCGTGGAACGGTTTCAATTGTAGAAAACGAAATGCGGCTTCCGCGTCTGATAGGCCCTGGAGCGGCAGCAAGATATGTTTCATGGCTTTGACCGGGCCGTTGACGATCAGCGTGGCGCAGGGGGCCAGGGTGAGGATGCTGTGGGACACACTGCCAAGCAGCCGCTCCTTGATGGGGCCAAGGCCCCGTGCGCCCATCACGATGAGATCGGCCCGTTGTTCTTCGGCCGTCGCCACAATGACTTCTGATGGAGATCCGATTCGAAGCTGTTTCGTCACAGGGCCTGCGTGCATGGGGAGGAGGGACTGAACCCGACTCAGCAGCCGCTCGCCGTCCTCCCTCATGCTCTGTTCGAGAGATTTGTAGAGCTCCTCTGCGACGTCCGGCGCCATCATGGGATAGGCCGGTCTCGGGACGTCCATGGCATGAAGCAGGGTCAGTTCCTCTGCCCGGGCCAGGTATTTCATGACGTGAACGGCCTCATAGGCATTATCCGATCCATCGACGGCGAGCAACGTTTTCATCGGTGCGACTCCTTTGTTGTCGTCACGCCGCCCTGATGCGGGGCAGCATGAAAGTAGCGCTGAAACCAGGCGAGTGCCTGCTCTGCGACCTGTTCAAGTGTGTCGGGTTCGTCGAAGAGATGCGAAGCGCCTGGCACGATCACAAGACGCTTCGGGCAGGTGAGGAGGCGAGAAGATGTTCGATTCATTTCGATGACCGGCTCGTCGTCTCCACCGACGATCAGCAGCGTCGGCGCAGTGACGGCTGGAAGGTAGGGTTCAGCCAGATCCGGTCTGCCGCCCCGTGACACGACCGCCCGAATGGAGGAGGGCTCGCGGGCTGCCGCCTGCAGGGCTGCTCCTGCTCCGGTACTGGCGCCGAAGTACCCGATGTCCAGGCGTTTCGTTCGATCGTCCTGTTCGAGCCAATCCTTGGCAAGCAGCACTCGATCCGCCAACAGGTCGATGTCGAAGACCGTGCGGCGGTCTTCGGCTTCATCCTGGGTCAGGAGGTCCAGCAGCAATGTGGCCACCTGTCCTTGCTGGAGATAACGGGCGACGGCATTGTTGCGTGGACTGAATCGCCCGCTGCCGCTTCCGTGGGCAAAGACCACTATTCCGATTGCCTCCGCTGGCAGGCCGAGGATTCCCTCAAGGGAAAGAGGTCCTCGTGTGATTCTGACAGTCTCTTCATTCATTGTCGCTCATCACATTTGCCGAACCGTCATCACAATAGCCTCGCGTCTCTCTCGCTCAACGCTATTCCGCGTTCAATGGCATTTCGTGGGGCAGAACAACAGAATAGAGACGCTGACCCCAAGTCCGAGCAGGACCGTTCCCGGTATCCACCACGGTGTTCGTGTCACGTCTTGCCTCCAACTCTGTACGCCAATGAATGTCAGCAAGTCCGATGCCTCTCCTGGAGAAGGGGTACAGGCCGTGAGGGGGTGAGCTGTATCATGAGGAGCGAGAGGCGGTTGGCGTTGTTTGTCTTCTAGCCTCTCAGGGCTAACAGTCCACGTTTCACGGCTTCTGTTGCCTTCCGCCACAGTGTGAAGCGCCACGCTGTAGCAAGACACCCCCGCGTAACAGAGATAGATATGAAGTCTGAAGGCTAAAGGCGTGAGAGGAGGAAGAAAGCCGTTGTTTCCACGCAGCTATCAGCCTTCAGCCTTCAGCCGATATCAGTGGCACCGGCCTTGCGATATTAGGGAATGAGTCAATTCTCTGGAGGTGATATGGCCGAATCGCTTTATACGAAGATATTGGTGCCGGTCGATTTCTCTCCTTGCTCGGAAGAGGCCTTCCGGGTTGCATTGGCCCTTGCCAGGACGTTTCAAGCCAAGCTGTTGCTGGTGCATGTCATCGATACGAATGCCCTGGCGACGTTCAATCAGCTGGGGCTCTTGGCGGTGCCTTCAGATGCACAGGGCCAGAAGCGGCGGTTGCGCCACCATGCCCGGCTCAACGTGCGGCGTTTGCTTGAATCAGAATCGGCTGAGGGCGTGGCGGTGACGCGAGTGGTTTTAGAGGGCACGCCGTTTACGGAGATCGCGAAGACGGCTCGAGCGGAAAAAGTAGATTTGGTCGTCATGGGGAGCTATGGGGGGCGTTCGGGTAGCGTGGACAAGATTTTTTTCGGCAGCACGGCTGAAAAGGTGGTGCGGACTGCTGGTTGTCCGGTGTTGACGGTTCCGTTGCCGGCGAAATCTCATCGTTCATGAAACGTGAAGCGTGAAACGTCAGAATCCGGACACGAACGACGTGCCACGAGATACGGTTCACGTGCTTCGAGCGCGCCAGTGGCGGGATTTTTGATCATTTTGCTAACGGGAGGGATACATGAACAGTCAGAAGATGCAGTGGGGAGGGGCTCTGGTGCTGGCGATTACCTGTGGGTTTTGGTGGGAGGCGGCAGCGCCGGTCTTTTCGCAGTCCGAACAAGTCGTTGAGGTGACGATTCAAGACTTCAAATTTGTGACCAAGCAGGGATCGCTTCGCCTCGGATTCCCTGTAGTGATCAAGGTGAAGAACGAGGATGCCGAACGGCATGACTTTGGCTCGACCATGTTTGAAGGCATTCCCACTCAGATCGAGAAAGACGGAGTGATCGTCTACGGACGGGGTCTGAACGGCGTGTTTCTTGATCCTAAGAGGGATGCGTCCATTCGGTTCAACATGTCGAGGCCTGGCCGACATGAATTCCGCTGTTCGATCCATCCGAATATGAAGGGTGAGTTGTTGTTGCTGAGTGTGGAGGCGGTCTAAGCAAGAGGCAGGCTGCTGAAACAGTCCGCCAGCTGCGTTCTCGCTTCGAACGCATCCTCAACGTACCCCAAGGGTACGCCTCCGGTGCGTTCATCGGCTGCGGCCTTGCTGGACAGACCGTTTGAGCACCCTCTAGAGATTGTGGGTTGAAGAATGAGGAAAGGACGCCTGTGATTAAGCGAATTTTATTTGCGACGGATTTCTCACCCTGGGCCAGGCGGGCGGAGGATTATGCCTGCGCCCTTGCCTGTTCGTGGAAGGCGAGCTTGACGGTACTCAGCATCGCGGAGTTTCAGCCGGGGCTCAATCCCGACTACCCCATCAATCAGCAATACTTGGCGGATCTACTCAAGCAGGCGTCGGCGCAGCTCGTCGATCTCAAAGGCCGGGCGGAACGGCGAGGCATGACGGTGACGACCAGGGTCGCGACGGGTATTCCCAGTGAAGAAGTCATCACCGCGGCGCAGGCGGAGGAGTCAGACCTGATCGTCGTCGGAACGAAGGGCAAGACGGGCCTTGCGCATGTCTTGTTGGGCAGTACTGCCGAGCGGGTCATTCGCGGAGCCCCCTGCCCTGTGCTGACGGTACGAACGGATCAGCCAGACGCTGAGCGGGGAGAGGGGGCCCTGCCGGGGCCTATCGTCCTGGAGCGCATTCTCGTGCCGGTCGACTTTTCAGAATGTTCTCTCGATGCCGTGGAGTATGCAGCAGTGGTGGCGCAGCAGGCCAAGGCCTCCCTCATGTTGCTGCATGTGTTGGAGCCGGTGTCTTATGGCTTGGATTTTACCCTCGGCCAGAGCAGGACGCGCGAGCAAGTGCGCGAGACCTGGACGAAGCGACTGGAGGAGTTGGCCTCTTCGCTCAAGATGACGGGGCTATCTGTCACGTTTCAACTACGGGGCGGCGTGCAGGCCGATTCAATCTTAGACTCAGCCAAGACTCTGCCCTGCGACCTGATCGTGATGGGTACGCATGGACGCCGCGGCATCTCGCATGCCTATTCCGGCAGCGTGGCGGAGGCGGTCCTGCGAAAAGCGCCCTGCCCTGTCTTGACGGTGCGGAGCCTCAAGCTTGGATCAGGCCATAGCCGGGTGATTCCGGCAGCAAGGTTTCCTGTAACGCACAAGTAACCAAGGAGTCAGTGATGAAGGGGACGAGTAAACAGACTGAAAAAGTGAAACCTTCGAAGCGCTCGGCTGTGGCGGCATCGCCGCAATCTATGGAGCTGCCGGATAACCTGTGGGAGCGGATTTCAAGAAAAGCATGTGAGCTGTGGCAGGAGCGGGGCTATCGAGACGGACAGGATCTCGAAGATTGGTTTGATGCCAGGACCATCGTGATGGAAGAAAGTCATGAAGCTCGCGAGTGAAACGACCGCCGGCTTCCGGGTGCCTCTCGCCCCCTCGCTCGAGGCGCTACTTGTGCGCTTGGAATCCCTTTCGTTGGAGCCGGGGTTCACCGCGCAGGCGCAGATAGCCTTGCGCCTCGCCCTCCAACCCTATTTTGAGGGTGGGGCCGGGACTCTGATGGCCCCGCTACAGCAGGAAACGACGTTAGCCAATCTCGTCCTCTATGCCGATTTCTATCCGCAGGACGGGCAAGTGACGTTGGTCGAACAGTTGCGCGACGTCATCACAGAGCATATTCCGCAAGAAGAACGAGACTGGTTGGACCCGCTGAAACATTCGGCTCTCGATCTGGTCGAATTCATATCGGTCGACGAACGGGATCAGCGCCTGGTCTTTCGCTCGCTAGGAAATGCGCGGGTCTATCGCGTGCCGGACGGAGCCTTCCGCGAGGGGTTACAGCCGGGACAAGTACTGGTGACGCGGCTGATTCGGGAGCCGGGCGATGTGGAATGGGAGCGGGCGGTGATTGCGGGCGCCGCGATCCGGTTATCCAAGGAGGACGGACAGGGCCTGCTGAACGCCGTACGGGATTATCAGCGGCAGGTGGAAGTTTCCGCCGGATCGTTCGAGCTCGGCGATTGGCCTAAATTCGCGAAGCGCTATGGGCATGTGTTGCTCTGGACCTTTGCCCGTATGCGGGTTGCCGCGCTCGTCGATGCCGTGCGACGTATTCACTATGTCACAGAAGGGGGGCAGCCCTATCTGTATGCCTTGGCGCTGTACGAGCATCACGAGCACGGGTATATAGATGAGCTGCTTGCAGGGCTTGAAGGGTTCGAGCGGGAAGCGATGGCCTCTTTCGGCAGTGGCGCATCAGGGGCGAAGGCCCCGCAGCATTTTGTGCAACGAGGGACCTCTGGGACTCTTGAATCCCGGGTGGTCGCACGGGTGATCCTGACGGCGAGCCAATTATGGGTGGAGTGCGATTCGCGAGAGCATCTCGATACCATCAAACATGCGTTGGCGGCGACGTTCGGATTCTCGCTTCATTTCCGTGGCGAAACCTATGCGTCCCCGCCTCGACAGATCAAGGAGTCCGAGCTGGCCGTTGAGGAGCCGCTCACGTTGGTGATTTCGAGAGAGGACGATCGAGCCTTCTTGCGCGGGTTTTTGGAGACTCTCTACTTGGAATGGGCGGAACAGGCCTGCCCTTCGCTGGATAGCCAGACGCCGCGTCACGTGGCCACATCGGCAGAAGGTCGCGAGCAGGTCGCCGCCTTGATTGCTGACATGGAGAGCCACGACCCCGGTCTCAGGCGCGTGGGCCAGGCGGCATTTGACTACAATACATTAAGAGCCCACGTGGGGCTCGATTAGCAGGCTGCTGAAACAGTCCGCCGACTGGTGAGGCGGCCACTCGACGATCCGTCTTACGACGAGGCCGGGTGGGATGTCGGTCGGTGGATTGGATGCGCAGGTATGTCCCTTCGAGCCGCACCGGTTGCCTCGTGACGAGATGGAGTATACAACTATGCCGCAGCTTATGAAGAAGTTGGAAGGCCGCTGGGGAAAATTCTAGCAGGCTGTTGAAAAAGTCCGCCAGAGGCGTTCTCGCGTCGTTCAGGCCCTCAACGTACCGCAAGGGTACGCCTCGGGCCTTCACTCGCTGCGGCCTTGTTTGGGACGAGGCGCGTTTCGGCGCGCCAGGGTTGGGCGGGTGAGAAGTCTGGCCATTTTGAACAGCCTGCGGTGTTAGTTTTTGTCCGTGATTGCATACATGATGTCTTTGCAGAGTGCTCACGAACTTTCGTAACAGCTTTCTAGGAGGACGGATGGCGTTGCAGAGAGCGACTGTTGGAATCCTGGTCGGGGGCGGACCGGCTCCCGGCATCAATAGCGTGATTAGTGCGGTCACGATCCGCAGTATCCTCGGCGGCTGCGAAGTCGTCGGGATCATCGACGGATTCAAGTGGTTGATGGAGGGGAACGTGAGTCAGGTGCGCCCCCTTTCAATCGAAGAAGTCAGTCGCATTCATTTTCGAGGCGGGTCACATCTGGGCACCTCGCGGGCGAATCCGACGAAGAAGGCGGAATCGCTTGCCACGGTCTTGTCTTGCTTGATGAAACTTGGCATCACGCGCCTGGTGACGATCGGCGGAGATGATACGGCCTTTTCTTCGCTCAAACTGGAAGAGCAGGCGGCAGGGCATGTGCAAATTGTGCATGTGCCGAAGACCATCGACAACGACCTTGATTTACCCTCCGGCATTCCGACGTTCGGCTTTCAAACGGCCCGGCACTTCGCCGTCGAGATCGTCAAGAATCTCATGGTGGACGCGCATACGACGGCGCGCTGGTATTTCGCCGTGACCATGGGGCGGAAAGCCGGTCATTTGGCGCTGGGAATCGGCAAGGCGGCCGGTGCCACCCTCACGGTGATACCCGAGGAATTTACGGAACGGCCCGTGAGGCTTCAGCATCTGGTGGATCTCGTGATCGGGACGATGATCAAGCGTCTCAGCGGAGGACGTTCAGACGGGGTGGTCGTGTTGGCGGAAGGGCTGATCGAGATGCTCGACCCGCAAGACCTGGGTGGGTTGGATCATGTCGAGCGGGATGAACATGGCCACCTGCGATTGGCCGAGGTGGATATCGGCGATGTGCTCAGGCGTGAAGTGGCCAAGGGCATGAAGGCTTTGGGATTGGCTACGACGATCGTCGCCAAGAATGTCGGGTATGAGTTGCGCTGTGCGGACCCGATTCCGTTCGATATGGAATATACCCGCGATCTTGGTTATTGCGCGGCGCAGTTCCTGCTCGACGGAGGCACGGCGGCCATGGTCTCGATTCAGGATGGGCGGTTTACGCCGATCCCGTTCACGCAGATGCTGGATCCTGCGACCGGCCGGGCGAAAGTGCGGATGGTGGATATCACGGCGCAGTCGTATCAGATTGCGCGCCAATACATGATCCGGTTGTCCGACGAGGACTTGAAAGATCCGGTCACATTGGGCGGCTACGCGGGCCTCGCGGGGCTGTCGCCGGGCGTCTTTCAACGGCGGTTTCAGCCAGTTGTCTGACATGCAACCAACTGTCAATTGAAAGGATAGGCAATATGAAAGTGCTCGTGGCGACGGATGGATCGAAGTTTGGGGAATGGGGATTGAACTGGCTGGCCAAGCTGCCGTTTGTGGAGCCGCCGAACGTGACGGCGCTGCACGTGGTGGATCTCGCATCGCTTCGCGCGCCGTTTCTTTCGCAGCCGGTGATGGCGGGAACGGAGCGCTACATCAAGGAAGAAGTTCAGCGTATGGAAGCGCGCTCGGCAAAAACGCTCAAGGAGACCAAACAGCAGCTGGCGGCACTGAAGATCAAGGGCAAGGTCCGCAAGGAACAAGGGGCGATCGCCCCGACGATTTTGAAACGTGCGCCGAAACGGGACGGGCTCCTGGTCGTGGGGAGTCAGGGCCTCGACGCCCTCGACCGTTTCATGCTCGGCAGCGTGTCGACGAATCTCATCCATCATGCGACCTGCCCCGTGCTCGTCGTGAAGGAGGACGCGGTGCCGCTGCGGCGGATTACCTTGGCGACCGATGGATCGGCCGCGTCGACCAAGGCCCTGACGTTTGTGGTGAAGAATTTTCAGCCGGATCGTTCGACCGGCAAGGGCGGGCGTGCGCCGATTCACGTGAGCGTCATCCATGTGATGCCCTTCATCAAGTACCCCGAGCTGAGAGAGGCAGGGCGCCATCTGGTCGAACGAAGCATGCGGAAGCTGGTCAAGGCTGGGTTTACGGCTGAGGCTGTCTATCAGCTCGGGAAGCCTGCCGAGGAGATCATGAATGTGGCGTCCAAGCATCATGCTGATCTGATCGTGATGGGGGCCAAGGGGCTGGGCGCCATTGCACGCTTCCTGTTGGGCAGCGTTTCGACCAGGGTGGTCCAACAGGGTACCTGCTCGGTGCTCGTCGTGCGATAGTACCGGATTTATTTCCGTCTATTCGAGAGGGGGTGTCCTGTCCATTTGTTCCGGGCAGACTCCTCCCGTCCTGTTGTTGCTTGCTACACTTCTGCCTGAACATGTTTTGGGGTCCCTTCTCCTTGCGCCGCACCCTGCTGACGATGCCTTGTTGTGTTGAATTGTCTATTGCCGGTAGGATATCCAACGAGAAGGCCGACCTCTTGCATATCTGATTGTCCCTATGAGCCTACGGAAATCCCCTCAAAACCAGCCGACCAACGTCAAATCTGGGAAGCGAGCCACGGCAGCGAGTCCATCGAGGCCGGGTATCCCCATCCAGGTTCCAACAGGAGAAGACGCGCAACAAGAGATCTTGCACCACCTCAGGGAACGGGTGAAGGAGCTGACGGCCCTGCACGGAGTCGTGCGGGTGCTTCAAGGCAGCACGAAGCCGCTGAAGGAGATCTTCCGAGAAATTGTGACCCTCATTCCACCGGCCTGGCAATATCCTGAGGTCGCGGCGGCTCGTATCAGGTTTGAAGGACTGATTGTGACGACACCCTTTTTCCGAGAAACGGCGTGGATGCAGCGGGCTACGCTCGTGACCGCGAAGGGCATGAGCGGTTCCATTGAAGTTGTGTATCTGGAGGAGAGGCCGAACGAGCGTGAGGGGCCATTTCTTCTCGAGGAACGTCTGCTCATCGATTCGCTGACCGACAGCGTCTCGTCCTTTCTCACGCGGCGGGAGGCCGAGGAGTCGTTGCGGGTGGCCCATGCGCAACTACAGACCCTATCCCGCCAGCTCATGCAGGTACAGGAACGGGAGCGCAGGCAACTCGCGCATGATCTCCACGACGAAATCGGGCAGGCCGTGACCGCGATTAAGATGAATCTCCAGACCATGCAGCGGGTTGCTGATACGTCTGCCGTTCAGGAGCGCTTAGACGATAGTCTGGGGATGTTGGACAAGATTCTTCAGCGAGTCAGGGATCTGTCGTTGGATCTGCGTCCCTCGCTGCTGGACGATCTCGGGTTAGCGCCGGCGGTCCGCTGGTACGTCGAGCGTCAAGCGCAGCGGGCAGGTCTGGTCGCTGAGGTTGAGGCCGAGCATGTGCCGCAGGGGCTGGAACCGGACTTGGCCGTGGCCTGTTTTCGCATCGTTCAGGAGTCGATCACCAATATCCTGCGTCATGCGAAGGCGACGACGATTCATGTGGACTTACGACAGACGGATCAGTGGCTGGATCTGTGCGTCAGAGACGACGGAATCGGTTTTAGCAGCCGGGAGTCGTCGGCCCGGGCCGCCAATCGCCCGAGTCTTGGATTGCTCGGAATGCAAGAACGGGCGCAGGCGTTGGGGGGAACAATCTCAATTGAATCCTTGCCGGGTCAGGGGACGGAAGTCCATGTGCGGATTCCGCTCCGGCCCCCTGAGACAGCGAGAGAGAGAGGCTGAGACGCGCCATGCCGATTCGAGTCATATTGGCCGACGATCATATCCTGATTCGAGCAGGTCTCCGCGCCTTGCTGCAGACCTTGTCGAACATCTCGGTCATCGGGGAAGCGAGTGGCGGACATGAGGCGGTCGAGGCCGTGGCCCGTGAGCAGCCGGATGTGGTGCTGATGGATATCGCGATGCCAGGGTTGAATGGCTTGGACGCCGCGGCCCGCATCGTCAAGCAATGGCCCGGAGTTCGGGTCATCATCCTCTCAATGCACGCGAACGAAGAATATGTGGGACAAGCGCTCGATGCGGGAGCCACGGGCTATCTCCTCAAAGGTGCGGAGCCCGCTGAGCTGGAGTTGGCGCTGAAGGCTGTCATGCGCGGCGAAACCTATCTGACGCCAAGCGTGTCGAAGCCTCTCGTGGACGACTACGTAGCTAGGCGAAAAGAGCAAGCCGGTCCCCTGCACGATCTCACCTCTCGACAGCGAGAAATCCTGCAATTGATCGCGGAGGGCCACTCGACCAAAGCGATGGCCCACAAACTCAATC